>JABDKP010000005.1 GCA_013002175.1 Ilumatobacter sp. | reverse complement strand
AGCAGCGAGAGCTGACCGGACGAACGGCGAGCCGGCGACGAGCGACGCGCAGCCGGCGCGGAGACGGAGGGCTGCGAGGCGCAGACGACCGAGAGGCAGGCGACGGGAACGGCGAGGCGATACGAGCCGGCCTCGAAGGCGCCGGATTCGGAGCGAGCCTCGAGGGCGTCGATGACGCCGAGATCGCGGAGGCGACGCACGGCGCGAGCAACAGTGTCCTTCGCAAGACCGAGCGACGAAGCGAGCGAGCGAATCGACACCTGGGCGACGACATGATCGCAGTCGCCCGTCGAGCGCTGCATGAACTCTTCGAGCACAGCCCACGCCGTCGAACCGACGTAGGCGCGCAGCTCATGCGCACGCGGACCGAGCACGATCGTGCGGCGAGTCGAATCAGCGGGCAAAGGAGGCCCCCTCGACGGGTGCCTCCGCATCGCGCAGCCGCACGACCCGGCCGGTCGTCACGAGTTCCATCAGCGCCCAGCGCGGAACCCGCAGCGACGATCGTCCCAGTCGAAGGACGGGAATGCCGTCGGAGCCCCCGGTGCGGAGATAGTCCCGCGCCAGTTGGTAGGCCAATGACCGACCGATCCGAAGCATCTGCGCCGCCTCCGCAACGGTCAGCAGCGGGCGTTCCTCATCTGCAGAGACGTGCTTCGGCGACGACATAGACAGTCAGAAGTACACGGATGTCATTCGTGTCGCAAGCCACAGAAACGCGCCTCGACCGCTCGGCCCGGACTCCTCGACAACAGCGGACAACAGGGGACACCGACGGACACAAACTGGCCGAAATTCGGTGACGGAAGTCACCGCGCAGCTCGCTGTGCTGATTTTCCGGACACGGTCGGCGAACCGTGTGGGCCAGTCAGGTTCGGCTCTCCGTCACTTCGTGTCTCGCATGACATCTCCGATGATGTCGGCGGCTTCACGGTCGGATTGCTCGACGAAGTGGGCGTAGACGTTCAGCGTCGTCGCCGCGTTGCGGTGTCCCAATCGGCCGGCCACGGTGCGCACGTCGACGCCAGCGCTGAGCAGTTCGGTGGCGACGAAGTGACGGAGGTCGTGAAGGCGCACGCCAGACATCCCCTCCTTCTCGCACAACCGCTTGAACGATCGGGAGACCGAGTCTGGGAACCACGGCTCGCTTCCATCCGCGGCGTTACTGAACACGAACGAGTTGGCAGCCCACGCGACTCGACACATCGCAGCGCGCTCTCTCATCCGCTCGCGATGATCAGCAATCGCGCCGGCCGTCCCGGCGTCGAGCGACACCCGACGGGCCGAGTGCGTCTTCGTTCCCTTCTCGACCAGACCGTCGGGACCCAACACGATCCCGCGCTCGATCGAGACGGTCGCAGTGTCGAGGTCGACGTCGGTCCACCGGAGCGCGATCAACTCCGAGCGGCGAGCGCCGGTCGCAGCGGCAAGCATCAGATAGCACGCGAGGTCCGGCGACTCCTCCCCCGCCCTGCGCAACACGCGAGCGAGATCCTCTCCCGCCGGCGGCTTGATGTCCGACGCCGGAACGCGAGGTGGTGTCGTCGCGGTCGCCGGGTTGATGCCGATCCACCCCCACTTCACGCCTTGGTAGAGTGCGCGCCGCAGGATCCCGTGGATGCGGCGTACTGTCCCCGGCGCGAGCGGCCGACCGCCCGATCCACCCGATGCCAGGAGGCGACGGTAGAACGCGTCGAGCTCGGCCGACTTCAGCCTCGCCAGCGACTTCGACCCGAGCGCCGGCATCAACGAGCGGTCGATGTACCCACGAGTCTCCTTCACCGTCTTCGGCGAGAAGTCCGGGGCGGCGAACTCGAACCACGCCTCGAGCAACTCCCCCACCGTCGCCGTCGTCCGCGCCGTCAGGCCGCGCTCGGCCTCGGTCACCATCTCGGCGAGCTTGCGCTGCGCATCGCGCTTACCACCGCGCACCGTCTGCGTGGCGTACCGCTTCTTACCGGTGAGCGGATCGTTGCCGAGGAACACCCTCAGCTCCCACGAAGCCCCTCGCTGTCGCATGAAACCCTTCATCTCCAATTCTCCTTCCAGAGAGATTGGCATCAGAGTGGCAACGAGTCCAGTACAGCAGGAGAGCCACTCCGAGGAGTGGCTCTGACCTGGTGTTTTCTTGGCAGCCCGTACGGGGTTCGAACCCGTGCCGCCACCTTGAGAGGGTGGTGTCCTAGGCCACTAGACGAACGGGCCAAGCTGCTGCAACGACTGGTCGCTGCGGCAGACGACGATAGCAGCGACGCGGAATCTTCCCACCGCTCGGCGGGCCCCCGGCCGGGGCGCACGACCACGTTGTGCCTGGCACGACGTTGACGGAATTGGTTGGGGTGAGAGGAATTGAACCCCTAATAACAGTACCAGAAACTGCTGTGTTGCCGATTACACCACACCCCAGGGTGCGGGCCCGATTTCGCCCTGCGGGTGACCCCGCGGGAGCTCCACCGAACCGGTGCGAGGACGCAGCCTATCGGCGCGCCGCCAGTGCGACCACCCAGCGCCGACTGCGCCGGACGACGCTCAGTTCGTGACGTTCTCGAGCCACTCGAAGCCGGTGATCCGGCCGATCGCGATGCCGCCGGCCTCCCACAGATGCCGTTCCAGCGACCGGGCCCCGGTCACCACCGATGTGTCGGTCGGCGAGGTGTACGCCCGCAGCCCGACCTCCTCGGCGATCAGCCGGCTGCGCAAGGCGTGGTACGGGTCGGTCACGACGAGGACGCTGCTGCGCTCGTTGCCGGTGCGCTGTTCCAGCATCGTGGCGACGCCCTGCAGCGAGTCGAGGGACGTCGCGCCGTCGTTCTCGAGGAGGATCGCCTCCGCCGGTACGCCGCGCTCGATGAGGTAGCCGCGCGACGCCTCGGCCTCGGTGAACCGGTCCCCCGGCCGCTTGCCGCCGGTGACCACGACGAGGTCGGCATGCCCCGCCGGCCAGAGCTCGGCCACGTGGTCCAGCCGAGCCGCGAGTTGCGGCGACGGCCGGCCGTCGTACTGCGCGGCGCCCATCACCACGATCGCGTCGACCGGTCGGGCCTGGTCGCCGCGGCCGGTCGAGTACACCTGCCACAGCGTGATGAAGTAGTACCCGACGGCGAGCGCGCACAGGACCATGCCGACCTGCAACGCCCGCCGACCCCACGACGTCGCCACCCGCCGCAGCTCCTCGGTCGGCGTGTCGTCACGGGATGCCGCGACCTGCCGGTCGCGTTCCAGCAGTTCATCGGGGATCGCCGGGTCGCGATTGATCTGCAGCGGCGGCCGCGGTGGCGGCGGCTCCTGGACCGCGTTGCGGGAGTGCCAGTCGCGCCGACGCGGCGGCGGTGCGACGAGCGCGCCGTCGACGTCGGGGTCCGCCGATTCGCCCTCGTCGGGCCGGCCGGCGGTCACGTCGCGCTCGTCGTCGGGCCGGGTGGTCATCATCCTCCGGCCCCCGTCGGCTGCGCGGACGAGCCCAACCGGTCGGCCGCGACGTGCAACCGGCGGAGCGTCTCGTCGCGACCCAGCACCTCGAACGACTCGAACAGCGGCGGGCCGACTGCCCGGCCGGTGACGGCGACCCGCGGCAGCGCCTGCGCCTTGCCGAGCTTGATCTCGTAGCGGCCCATCAGGTCTTCCATCGTCGCCTTCAACGTCGCAGCGTCCCACGGATGCTCGCCCAACGCCTCATAGGCGCCGATCACGTCGGCGAGGAACGCACCCGACCACTCGGGCTTGGTCGCCTTGTCCCAGGACGCCTCGTCGTAGTCGACCGGTTCTGCGTCGGCCCCGGCCGGCCAGAACAGGAAGTCGACCGTCGCCGGCACGTCCTTCAGCGTCTCCAGGCGCTCCTGGATGTGCGGAGCGATCTCGGCGAAGCGGGCCCGGTCCCAGTCGGCCGGAAGCTCGACCGAGGCCGCTGCGACGAACTCGTCCGGCGGCATGTTCTTGATGTACTGCTTGTTGAATGCCGTCAGCTTCTTGACGTCGAAGAACGCCGGCGACAGGTTGACGTCCTCCAGCGCGAACGCCGCTTCGATCTCCGGCCAACCGGCGATCTCGCTGCCCGCCTCCTCCGCCCCCGGCGGTGTCCACCCCAGCGTCATCAGATAGTTGACCATCGCCTCGGCGAGATAGCCCTCGTCGCGGTACTGCTCGAGGGCGACCTTGTCGCGTCGCTTCGACAGCTTCTTGCGCTGCTCGTTGACGAGCACCGGCACATGCGCCCACGCCGGCGGCTCGTGACCGAGCGCACGCCACAGCATCTGCTGCTTCGGCGTGTTCGGCAGGTGCTCTTCCGCCCGGACCACGTGCGTGATCGCCATCTCGATGTCGTCGACGACGTTCGCCAACAGGAAGACCGGTGCCCCGTTGCCGCGCAGCAGCACGAAGTCCTCGATCGTCGAGTTCTCGAACGAGACCGCCCCGCGGACGAGATCGTCGACCACGGTCGTGCCCTCGGGCACGCGGAAGCGCAGCACCCGCCCCGGCGCGGGGCCGAGCCCGCGATCACGCGAGTATCCGTCGTAGCCGGTGATGCCGAGCTCGGCGGCGCGATCCTGCACGTCCTGACCCGAGAGGTCGCAGTAGTACGCGTCGCCCTGCTCGTACAGCCGGTGGGCCGCCGCGACATGAGCCTCGGCATGGGCGCTCTGGAAGTGCGGCCCCTCGAAGTGCTCGTCGTCGGCGGCGATCCCGATCCAGGCGAGCGCGTCGATGATCCCCTGCGTCCACTCGGGTTTGTTGCGGGCCTCGTCGGTGTCTTCGATGCGCAGCACGAACGTGCCCCCGAGACGGCGTGCGAGCGCCCAGTTCATCAGTGCCGTCCGCGCCCCGCCGACGTGGAAGAACCCGGTCGGCGACGGCGCGAACCGAAAGCGCGGGCCGCCCTCGCGTTGGCCGTTCGGGACGGCGGAACTGGCATTCCGGTCTGTCATGACGTTGTCGACGCTACCGGTCCCAACGTGCGCGTCGAGGGCATCACACGTGCGGTCGATCAACGTTTTGGTCAACGATCGGCAAAGTCACCCCGATCGTCAAGAACGTCGCGAGAACCCGTCAGGTTCGCGTCAAACCGTCGGTGTTGTCCGGCCGCGCGACGGCCGTCACCGTGAGGTTGCGCAGCTGACGCAGGGCCACCGACAGCGTCGTCAGGTCGAACGCCTCCGCCCGCCGGATCTCGGTCTCCATCGCGATCACCCGGCTGACTGCGCGCTCGTTCGCGGCGATCCACGCCGCCGGCGAACCGTCCGCCGTCCGGATCACGTTGCCCGCCAGGCTGGCGAGCACCATCATCAGATCGTCGCGCAGCGAGGCCCGCGCCTGCGTCTGCCACCGGTCCGAGCGGGGCAGCCCGCCGATGCCGTCCCACAGCCACCCGATGTCGAACGCCTCGAACACCGCCCAGTAGGCGACGGCCGCATCGCCGACGTTGCACGACTGTTCGTGCGCGAGCTCGACGATGTCGAATCCGGCGTGCAGCCACGGCCAGCGGGCCGAGCGTGCCGCCAGGTCCTCGGGCACGTTCGCCGCGATCCGCCGCTCACGCAGGCGGGTGACGTCTCGCGCGACCCGCCCCGCGATCACCTCGTCGAGCGACGCACACAGGAATCCCAGGCCCGCCCCGAACGTGTCGACCGCATCGGTGATGTCGAGCGGGGCGGCCCGGCGACGCAGCAGCCACGACGTGCCGCGCTCGGCCATCCGGCGGGCATCGAGGAACAGGTCGATCAGGGTGTCGAGGTCGACCGACGTGCCGAGGTCGTCGATCTCGTTCCAGAGCTCGTTGAAGCCGAGGATGTTGCGCGACGCCACGAATGCCCGGGCGACGTCGGCCACCGACGCCCCCGACTGCTCGGTCATCCGGTGATCGAACGAGATGCCGGACAGGTTGACCATGTTGTTGACGAGGCCGGTCGTGATGATCTCCCGGCGCAGTCGGTGGGTCCGGATCACCTGCGGGTACCGCTCCTGGATCGGCGTCGGGAAGTAGGCGAACAGGTCGGGTTCGAGGGCGGGGTCGTCCGGCAGGTCGGTCGCCATGATCTCGTCGATGTCGGCGTTCTTCGTCGACGCGATCATCACCGCGAACTCCGGCGTGCGCAGCCCGCTCCCCGCGCTCTGGCGTTCTGCGATCTGTTTGTCGTTCGGCAGGTCTTCGAGCGCCCGGTCGATGTGCCCCTCCGATTCGAGCGCATCGAGGTAGCGGGCGTGCACGTTGACCATGCTCAGCGACTGCCGGCGGGTGATCATCAGCGCCAGCGTCTGGGCCCGGTTGTCGTCGAGGACGAGTTCGGCGACTTCGTCGGTCATCTCGACGAGCAACTGGTTGCGCTGCTTCTCGGTCATCTCCCCCTCGGCGATCAACTGCGCGAGGGCGATCTTGATGTTCACCTCGTGGTCGCTGCAGTCGACGCCGGCCGAGTTGTCGATCGCGTCCGTGTAGATCAGCCCACCGGCGACGGCGTACTCGACGCGCGCCAGCTGGGTGAATCCGAGGTTGCCGCCCTCGCCGACGATCTTGCAGCGGAGCTGGACCGCATCGACCCGGATCGAATCGTTGGCGCGGTCGCCGACGGACTCGTGCGTCTCGGTCGTCGCTTTGACGTAGGTGCCGATGCCGCCGTTCCAGAGCAGGTCGACCGGAGCCATCAGGACCGCCGACAGGATCTCGTCGGGGCGCATCTCGGTGACGTCGGCGTCGAGGCCGAGCGCTCCCCGGACCTCGGGGCTGACCGGGATCGACTTCAGCGTGCGCGGGTACACGCCGCCGCCCGCCGAGATCAGCGACTCGTCGTAGTCGGCCCAGCTGGATCGCGGCAGTTCGAACAGCCGCTTTCGCTCGGCGTGCGACGCCGCGGGGTCCGGGTCGGGGTCGAGGAACACGTGCCGGTGGTCGAACGCCGCCACGAGCTTGAGGTGCTCGGACAGCAGCATCCCGTTGCCGAACACGTCGCCGGACATGTCGCCGACGCCGACGACGGTCAGCGTGTCGGTGTCGACGTCCTTGCCGAGCACGCTCGCGTGGCGGCGCACGCTCTCCCAGGCGCCACGGGCGGTGATGCCCATCGCCTTGTGGTCGTAGCCGACGCTGCCCCCCGACGCGAAGGCATCGCCGAGCCAGAAGCCGTACTCCGCAGCAACCGCATTGGCGATGTCGCTGAACGTGGCGGTGCCCTTGTCGGCGGCGACGACCAGGTACGGATCGTCGTCGTCGTAGATCACCGACTCCGACGGATGCTGGACGACCATCGCACCGTCGCCGGCGACGAGGTTGTCGGTGACGTCGAGCAGCGACCGCATGAACCGCTCGTAGCGGTCGACGCCCTCCGCCCGGATTGCGTCACGATCGGTCGGTGACGCAGCCGCCTGCTTGACGACGAATCCGCCCTTTGCTCCGACGGGCACGATCACGGCGTTCTTCACCATCTGTGCCTTGACGAGACCGAGCACTTCGGTGCGGAAGTCCTCGGGCCGGTCGCTCCACCGCAGCCCGCCCCGGGCGACCCGACCGGCGCGCAGGTGGACGCCTTCGACCTTCGGCGAGCAGACGAAGATCTCGAACATCGGCCGCGGCTCGGGCAGGAACGGGATCTGCCGCGGGTCGAGCTTGACGGCGATCTCGTCGGGCAGCGCGCCGTCCGGGCGACGCCGGAATGCGTTGGTCCGCGTCGTGGCGTCGATCAGCGTGAGGAAGCCGCGGCAGATGCGGTCCTCGTCGAGCGATGGGATCGCATCCAGGCGGGCGATGATGTCCGAGCGGATCGCGTTGACGACGACCGATGTCGCCGAGGGCGGCGGCTCGCCGTGGGGGTCGAACCGGGCGTCGAACAGTTCGGCCAGCCCGTGCGCGATCGGCGCGTGCCGGACGAGTGCCTGCTCGATGTAGCTCTGGCTGAACGGGAAGCTCGCCTGTTGGAGGTACCGGCTGTAGCAGCGCAATACGGCCACCTGGCGCACGGTCAGGTCGGCCGCGAGCACCAGCCGGTTGAGGCCGTCGGCCTCGATCTCGCCGCGCAGCAGCGACCGGAACGCATGCTGCACCTCTGCGTGGCGTCCCTCGTCGAACTCGTCGCCGTCGCCGAGCATGTCGAACCGGACGCCGATGTCGTACAGGTGCACCGGGGTGCCGGGGCACGTGAAGACGTACGGCCGCTCGTCGAGCGCGTGCAGGCCGAGGTGGTTCAACTGCGGCACCAGCTCGGCGATCGTCGCGGGCTCGCCGCGCCGGAACACCCGGAAGCGCCAGTGCCCGGCGGCGTCGTCGACCGACCGGACGAGCGACGTCGTCAACGCCCCGTGCGAATCGGGGTCGGTGTCGACCAGCGAAGCGACCCGCGACAGGTCACCGGCACTCAGCGCCGGGTTCACCCGCGCCCGGTAATCGTTCGGGATGCAGTCCCGCATCGTCTGGAACATCCGTCGGCCCTCGACGTCGCCGTACAACTCCGTCAGCGCCACCCGGGCGCGATCGTCCCACGACGCGGTGGCAGCGTCGATCACATCCGCCAGCCGATCGAGATCGACGCGTTCGGCGGCCCGAACGGTCATCGAGATGCGGGCGAGCGAACTCGCACCGAGGAGCGAGCTGACGTCGCGCACCTCGCTGTCGTAGGCCTGCGCGACCAGCGTCGCCACCCGGTCGGACATCTCGGAGTCGAACCGCACCTTCGGGACGTACACGAGCACCGTGGTGAACGGCCCGACCGGCTCGGCGACATCGAAGACCCGGACGATGCGGCGCTCCTGGAGGCCGACGATGTCGATCACCAGCTCGGCGAGCGAGTGGGCATCGAGCTCGAACACGAGGTCGCGCGGGAGGGTCTCGACGACGTTCTTGATCGCCCGTCCCGTGTAGCTCTCCACGTTGGCGCCGTACAGGTCGAGGACCTCGTTGGCGCGCTCACGCAGGGTCGGGATGGCGAACACGCTCTCGCGGTACGAGCCACTGCCGAGCAGGCCGACGAACCGGTGCTCGACCGCGCCGCCCTGTTCCCGGATCGCGATGCTGGTCATCCGCGACGCCCGGTGGATCGTGGCGACCGCATCGGTGCGGGCGATCACGACGTCGTCGGCGGGGTCGTTGCCCGGCTTCGACGGCGGTTCGGGGTCGGAGGCGTCGAGCCGTGCGTCGGGTCGCAACTCGCCGAGCTCGCTGCCGGCCTGCACCGTCAGTGTCGGCACGCCGTCACCGTCGACGACGCGGTCGTACGACGCGGCACCGAGGAACACGAAGTGCGGATCGGCCAGCCACGCGAGCAGCGGATCGTCGCCGGACGACTCGATCATCCGCCGGCGCATCTCCGGGAAGTCGTGCACGACGCGGGCGACGTCGGCGATGGCGGTGTGCACGTCGGCTTCGATCACCCGCTCGAGGTCGGTGGTACACCGGTCGAGCTGGACCTGCGTCCACGCCTCGAGCAGCGACGGGTCGGCGCTGTCCTCGAACCCGACGAGGCGGTGCTCGTCGTCGCGGACCGCCGCCAGCATCGGGTGGACCAGCAGGCGGATGCCGATCTCGTGGCGGTCGAGGACCAGCCGCACCGTGTCGACGAGGAACGGGAGGTCGTCGGTGACGAACATCAGCACCGACAGGTCGGACTGCCAGCCGTCGCGCTCGAGGTCGGGTGACTGCACCTTGACCTGGACCTCACCCGGTTCGCGGTGGGCACCGAGTGCGAAGTGCGTGACGCCGGCGGCGTACACCTCGTCGAGTCCGCGCTCTTCGACGTCGTCGTCGGGCAGTTCGCGGAAGTAGCGCGGCAGGAACTCGGCCAGCACGGGGTCGTTCGGCCGGCGCTGACGAGCCATGTCCGCCAACGACGCCAGTACGTCTGCCGCGTCGTGCTGTGTATCCATGTCCCTCGTTGATCCTCACCGAATCGGACGGTCGTGGGCGACAGTAGTGGTTTGCGGGGCCCTCGCAGTCCCCCTGCATGCGATGATGGACCCGTGGACCAGATCAACGTGCTCGGGACCGAACTGCTGTCGTGCTCGCACGACCCGATCACCGGCTACTACCGCACCGGCTGCTGCGAGAACCGGGGCGACGATCCGGGCATGCACACCGTGTGCTGCCGGGTCACTGCGGACTTCCTGGAGTTCTCGGCCACCATGGGCAACGACCTGTCGACCCCGATGCCGCAGTACGGGTTTGCGGGTCTCCGCCCCGGCGATCAGTGGTGCGTGTGCGCGATGCGCTGGAAGGAGGCCTTCGACGCCGGCCGCGCCTGCGACGTCGTGCTCGAAGCCACCCACGTGTCGACCCTCGAGTTCATCGACCTCAGCGACCTCCAGCAACACGCCACTACCTGACCGCCCGGCAGCCGCCAATTCGGCTTGCCGATCTGAGATCAGATCGTCCGAGCTCAAGGAAGTCGACGACGACGCTGACCGCCGTCAGCGAGGAGTCCGACTGACGCCGAGATCGGGCGATCTGGCTCAGATCGGCTCAGATCGGGAGGTTGCCGGTGGCACGGCGGGTGGACCCCTCGTCGGTGTAGGCGGCGATCGTGCGCTGGGCGATGCGCATCTGGTGCACCTCGTCGGCGCCGTCGGCGAATCGGGCCCAGCGGGCATGCTGGTACATGTGCGCGAGCGGCGTGTCGGTCGAGTACCCGAGCGCCCCGTGCACCTGGATCGAGCGGTCGATCACCCGGCCGAGCATGTTGGCCACGAAGTGCTTCGCCATCGACACCTCGGCCTTGAAGTCCTCCTGGCGGTCGATCTTGTACGCCGCGTGCAGCACCATCAGCTTCGCCTGGTAGAGCTCCATCGAGCTGTCGGCGATCATCCACTGGATGCCCTGCTTCTCGGCGAGCAGCGACCCGTGCGAGAAACGGTTGAGCGAGCGGTCGACCATCATGTCCAGCGCCGTCTCGGCCTGCGCGATCCAGCGCATGCAGTGCGCCAGACGTGCCGGCCCCAGGCGGTACTGGCCGAGGAGGTGGCCCTGCCCACGCCCACCGAGCATCTGGTCGTCGTGCACCCGCAGGTCCTCGATCACGATCTCGGAGTGGCCGGTGCCGCCGTGCATCGTCTCGACCTCGCGCACGTCGTTCCAGCCATCGTGGGGGAGGTCGATGATGAACGCGGTGTTCGCGGCCTGCGGGATGTCGGGATTGTCCTCGGTACGGCACACGAGGATCGCGAAGCTGGCGCGACGGGCGTTCGAGATGAACCACTTGTGACCGTTGATCACCCACTCGTCGCCGTCCTGGTAGGCGTTCGTCTGGATCAGGGTGGGGTCGGAGCCGGCCACCTCGGGTTCGGTCATCGCGAAGCACGACGTCGCGGTGCCCGTGCACAGCGGCTTCAGGTACGTGTCCTTCTGCTCGTCGGTGGCCCAGTGGAGCAGTGTGTGCATGTTGCCCTCGTCGGGGGCCTGGCAGTTGAACACCCACGGCCCGTAGTACGACTTGGCGGCTTCCGCCTGGACCATCGCCAGCTCGACGTGACCGAGCCCCATCCCGCCCCACGCCTCGGGCATGTGCGGCAGCCAGAGCCCTTCGGCGTGGGCTTGCTTGCGCAGCCCGATCAGGGCCTCGATCCGATCGCGGCCGGCGAGCGCGTCGCCGTCGCCGGCCGTGCCGTCGATGCGCGCCTCCTCCGGTTTGATCACGTCGTCGACGAAGTTGCGCACCCGCACGCGGATCTTCTCGAGCTCGGGTGTGAGGGAGAAATCGATGGCCATCCCCCGACATTGGCAGGTGCCGCGTTCGGCAGGGGAACCCGGGCTACCGTCCGGCCATGCGCCGACCTCCCGTGCCGATCCGCAGTCTCGCCGCACTGCTGACGGCCGCTGCGCTGGCGGGTTGCGGGGCCGGGGGCGACGACACCGCCGTACCGGGCACGCCCACCGACCGGCCGATCGCCACGACGACGGTCGCCGACCTCGCGCCGACCTCCACCACGACGACCGCTCCCCCGACGACCGCTCCCCCGACGACGACCACGCTCCCGCCGACCACGCTCCCGCCGACCACACTCCCACCGACCACACTGCCACCGACCACACTCCCGCCGACCACACTCCCGCCCACCACGCTCCCGCCGACCACGCTGCCGCCCACCACGCTCCCGGCGACGACGCTGCCGCAGTTCACCGTTGCCGGCGACCTCGATCTGGGCGCCCAGGAACTGGTGCTCGGGCTGTCGGTCGAGGGACGGCCGATCGTCGCCGAGCGACACGGCACGATCGGCGGCCGGCGCGTGTTGATCATCGGGGTCATCCACGGCAACGAGGACGACGGTGTGGCGATCGTGCAGCAGCTCCGCAACCGGGCGATCGACGGAACCGCCCCGCTCGACGGCGTCGAGCTGTGGCTCGTCGAGTCGATGAACCCCGACGGCCAGGCCGCGCAGATCCGCCAGAACGCGCGGGCCGTCGACCTCAACCGCAACTTCCCGCACAAGTGGGGACCGATCGGCGACGTCGGCGACAGCCAGTACGCCGGGACCGGACCGGCCAGCGAACCCGAGACGCAGGCGATGGTCAACTTCATCGGTCAGCTCCGGCCCGACATCGCGATCTGGTATCACCAGGACGCCAACCTCGTGATCCCCTCGACAGGGCGTGACGGCCGGATCCGGGCCCGGTACGCGGAGCTGACCGGGCTGCCGATCGCCGACTGCTGCGGCGGCGGCGGGATCTACACCGGCATCGCGGCCACGTGGGCCCGCAACGAGCTGAAGCAGGACAGCGACGCGGTGCCGTTCATCGTCGAGCTGCCCGGTTCGCTCACCGCCGAGCAGGTCACCGCCCACGCCGACGCCGTCCTCACCATTGCCGCCGAAGGCTGACGCGCCGGGCGTCAGACGAAGGTCGCGAACGCTTCCAGTGGCTCGCGTTCGCTGTGGAGGGAGTTGATCGGGTGATCCCAGTCGGCGTGGCCGATCGCCATGCCGCAGAAGATCCGCTGCTCGTCCGGGGCCCCGACGAACTCGGAGACCGCCGGTTCGTGCACCGCCCACGCCTCCTGCGGGCACGTGTCGATGCCGGCCTCCTGGGCGAGCAGCATGAACGTCTGCAGGAACATCCCGAGGTCGGACCACTGCGGTGGCCCCATGATCCGGTCGATGAAGCAGAACAGCGCAGCCGGCGCACCGAAGAAGTCGAGATTCCTCGCGAACTGCGCCAACCGTCCGGCCTTGTCCTCGCGCTCGATCCCGATCGTGGCGTACATGTCCTCGCCGATCTTGAACCGCGACGAGCGATACGGCTCGGGCAGCTTCGGCGGGTAGATGTCGTAGGCCGGTGGCCCGGGTGGCCGTTCTGCGATGAACGTCCGGAACCGCTGCATCGCCGCGCCGTTGAGGACGTAGATCCGCCATGGCTGGACGTTGCCGCCCGAGGGGGCCCGCGACGCCGTGGTCAGCAGTTCGGCGATCTGTTCGTCGCTGACCGGCTCGGGCAGGAACGCCCGGATCGACTTGCGACGGTTGACCGCTTCGGTGACGTTCATCCGGCCAGTCTGACGACCGGTCGCGCCGGCGACGAAACCGCACCATCGACGGTGTTGGGAATCCTTGCGGCGTTGCGGCCAGACTTGGAGGGTGACGACCTCGGACGCGGAGCTGACGAACGGTGCGGGCGAGGCCGACGCAACTCGCAACGCCGCCGACCTCCATCACCGGCGGACCGGGCGTCCGTACGTGGTACTGCGCTTGGCGATGTCGGTCGACGGCAGGATCGCAGCGCCCGACGGCGACAGCGAGTGGCTGACCGGGATCGAAGCTCGAACCGACGTCCACCGGATGCGCGCCGAGAGCCAGGCGATCCTCGTGGGCGCCGGCACCGTCCGGGCCGACGACCCCTCGCTCGACGTGCGCCTCGTCGAGGGCCCGAACCCGCGCCGCGTCGTGCTCGGCTCCGCGCCCCCTGACGCCAAGGTGCACCCCTGCCTGGAGTGGGTCGGTTCGATCCCCGATCTGCTCGACCAACTCGGCAACGACGGCGTCGTTCAACTGCTGGTCGAGGGCGGTGCGGGTGTCGCGTCCGAGTTCCACGACGCAGGGCTGGTCGACCGGTATGTCCTCTACGTCGCGCCGGCGATCTTCGGCGGGGACGACGCCCACCCGCCGTTCGTCGGGGCAGGAGCGCACACGATCGCGGAACTGCCACGCGGCCGCTTCGTGTCGGTGCGACCGGTCGGCGCCGACCTGCGGATCGACCTCGTCATCGACTGACCCGTCGCGCCGGGGGCGGCCGACTCCCGCGCGGGCTCCGGGCCGGCGCCGTCAGTCCGGCAGCATCGGCACGGTGAAGCCGACGTCGGTGCCGACCGACGCCGCCCGGTTGAGCGACGCCGTGCCGAACCGGTCGCGGATCGCGTCGACGACGGTGTCGACCTGCTCGGCCTCGGACTTCTCGAAGGGGAGGGTGACCTGCACGACGTCATCGCTGCGCAACTGGCCCAGGGACAGGCCGATCAGCGTCAGCCCTTCGACCTCGATCAGCGACCATGATGCGTCGAGCAGCCCCAGCGCCGTGGCCTCGATCGGCGCGGTCGCCGACGTCGGATGGGGCAGGGTGTGCGACCGGGTGGCGCGGGTGAAGTTCTCGAACCGGAACCGCAGGGTGACGGTCCGCCCGATCCGGTGCGCCGACCGCATCCGCCGGGTGACCCGGTCGACGAGACGCCGCAGGATGACCTCGATCTCGTCGCGGGTCCTCGCCCGCCGGCCGAGTGCCTGCTGCGAACCGATCGACCCGCGGCGCGTGCCGACCGTGACGACCCGTGGATCGAGATTTCGCGACAATGCATGCAGCTGGCGCCCCGATGCGACGCCGGCGATCGACTCGAGTGTGGTCGCGGGCATCTTGGCCACGTCGCCGACGGTGAAGATGCCACGCGCATTGAGTTTGGTGGCCGTCACGATGCCGACGCCCCACAGCGCCTGGACGGGCAGCGGGTGGAGGAATGCCAGTTCTCCGTCGGGCTCGACGACGAGGAGGCCGTCGGGCTTGCCGACCCCGCTCGCAACCTTGGCGAGGAACTTCGTGCGCGCGATCCCCACGGTGATCGGCAACCCGACGCCGGCGAGCACGTCGGCGCGCAGCTTGGTGGCGATCTCGACGGGCGTGCCGGCGAGCCTGCGGAGTCCGGAGACGTCGATGAACGCCTCGTCGATCGAGATCCCTTCGACGATCGGCGACACGTCGTCGAAGATCGCGAACACCGCCCGGCTCGCCTCGACGTACTTGTCGAAGTGCGGGTCGACGAACACGAGATCGGGGCACAGCCGCTTCGCCTGGTGGCCCGGCATCGGCGTGCGCACGCCGTAGCGCTTCGCCTCGTAGCTCGCTGCGAGCACGACGCCGCCGCCGCCGACGGCCACCGGCCGGCCGCGTAGTGCCGCGTCATCGCGCTGCTCGACCGACGCGTAGAACGAGTCGAGGTCGGCGTGGAGGATCGAGGCGGTGCCGGCGGCGGACACGAACACATGTTCGCATCCCTGGGTCCGCGGCGTCAACCGGGACGTGCCGGACTCTGGCCGAGCGGCCGCGTAGATTCAGGGGTCGTGCATGATCGACGGGCCAGCCGACGCAGCTTCGTCGGCGGAGCCGTCGCGATGGCGGCCGGCCTCTGCGGGTGCGGACTGCCCCACCCTCGTGACACCCTCACGACCGACAGCGCGACGGGCGACGCCGGCATGGCGCTGCGCCGAGCGCCCCGGCTCGGCCCGATTCCCTCGCCCCGGATCGTCGCGGACGGCGTGACGATCCACCCCCGCGACGCGTGGGGCGCCGATCTCGCCCCTCGCGGCACGATGGGTGTCGAGGACGTGCGATTCCTGCTCGTCCACCACACGCAGACGTCGAACGTGATCCCCGACCCGGTGGCGCTGATGCGAGGTGTCTATGCGTTCCACACCGGCTCGGCGAAGCGGTGGAACGACGTCGCCTACAACTTCTTCGTCGCACCCGACGGCTCGATCTGGGAGGGACGCCATGGCTCGCTCGACGGCCCGGTGGTTGCCGATGCGACCGGCGGCAACCAGGGCTTCTCGCAGCTGGTGTGCCTCCTCGGCGACTTCACCGCGGTCGAGCCGACGGCCGCGGCGCAGGACGCGCTCGTCCGACTGCTCGCGTACCTCGCCGTTCGCTACGAGCTGAGCACCTGGCAGGGCGCGACCGCGACGTTCACGTCGCGCGGTTCGAACAAGTTTCCGGCCGGCGCGCCGATCGTCACGCCGACGATCTCCGGTCACCGCGACGTGACGCACACGACGTGTCCCGGTGACGCCGGCTATCGCCTGCTGTCGACGTGGCGGCGTGCCGTGCACCCACTGGTGGCCGCGACGTGGCAACGGCCCGGCCTCCAGCGCGCCAGCCGCCTCGACCTCCGAGCGCCCTGACCGGTCAGGTGGCGCGGGCGCGGATCCATGACTCGACCGCGTCCAACGCGGACGGGTCGGCGAGTGAGTCGCGCGACGCCGCTCGCTCGGCGGGCATCCCGAGCAACATCTTCTTGATCGGCACCTCCAGCTTCTTGCCCGACAGCGTGCGCGGGATCTGCTGGACGGCATCGATCACGTCGGGGACGTGGCGCGGCGACAACTCCGAGCGCAGCGCGGACCTGATCCGGCCGCGCAGCTCGTCGTCGAGAGCCGCGTCGGCGATGCACGAGACGAGCAGAATCAGCTCGCCCGGCCCACCGGCGTCGTCCTCGAGATGGACGACGACGCTGTCGGCGATCTCCGGCATCGAGTCGACGACGACGTAGAAGTCACTGGTGCCGAGCCGCACGCCGCCGCGGTTCAACGTCGCGTCCGAGCGGCCGGTGATCACGCACGCCCCGTCGTCGAAGAACGTGATCCAGTCGCCGTGATGCCACACGCCCGGGAACGTGCCGTAGTAGGCGTCGCACAATCGCTCACCCGAGTCGTCGCCCCACAGGCCGACCGGCATCGAGGGCATCGGTGCGGCGATCACCAGCTCGCCGGTCTCGCCGGGATCGCACGGCACGCCGTCGGGGCGGTACGCCTGCACATCACATCCCAGCATGACGCTGCCGATCTCGCCGGCCCGGATCGGCAGCGTGGGCGCAGTGCCGACGAACGCCGTGCACACGTCGGTGCCGCCGCTCATCGAACCCACCTGGACGTGGCTCCCGACCGCGTCGACGACCCACTCGAAGCCGTCCACCGGCAGCGGCGCACCGGTCGATCCGAGATGCCGCATCCGCGAGAGGTCGACGGACTCGCCGGGCCGCAGCCCGGCCTTGCGGCACGCCATCACGAACGGCGCGCTGACGCCGAACACGTCGACGTCTTCGGTGGCCGCCTGCCGCCACAGCTCGCCGAGGTCCGGTGACCCGGGGTCGCCGTCGAACAGCACGATCGTCGACCCGGTGAGGAGGCCGGACACGAGGAAGTTCCACATCATCCACCCGGTCGTCGTGAACCACATGAACCGCTCCGCCGGACGGAGTCCGTAGTGCAGCGACAGCGCCTTGACGTGCTCGAGCGTGATGCCGCCGTGGCCGTGCACGATCGGCTTCGGCAGGCCCGTCGTCCCCGACGAGAACAACACGTACAGCGGGTGGTCGAACGGCACGGGCTCGAACACGAGCGGGTCGTCGTGGGCGAGGAGCGGGGTCCACCCGTCGTCACCGGCCGGGTCGAGGTACGGGATGCGCACAACGGTGCTGAGCGTCGGCAGTGCCGAAATGATCTCGTTCACCGCGGCCGACCGGTCGATCGGCCGGTCGCCGTACATGTACCCGTCGACCGCGATCATCACGGTCGGCTCGATCTGCTGCCAGCGGTCGGTGACGGCCCGCACCCCGAATTCCGGCGCGCACGACGACCACACCGCGCCGAGGCTGGCCGTCGCCAGGAACGCGACGAGTGTCTCGGGGATGTTCGGCGCGAACGCGACGACACGGTCGCCGCGCCCGACGCCGGCGCGCAGAAGACCGGCGCGACAGCGCGCCACCTGCTCCACGAGCTGCGCCCACGTCGTCTCCGTGCGGGGCCGGGTCTGCGACCTGGCGATCACCGCGACGCCCTCGCCGCGCGTGTCGGCATGGGCCAGCATCCGCTCGGCGTAGTTCAACGTGCCGCCCGGGAACCACTGCGCGCCGGGCATCTCGGCCGAAGCGAGCGCGACCGTGGGATGGTCATGCCAGTGCACCTGCTGCCACCTCGCGAGGTGGTCCCAGAACTCGCCGGGCGCGGCGAGCGACCAGTCGAGCATCGCCGCGTAGTCTGCGCTGCGCGGGCCGCCTGCGTCGGCGACCGATGCGGCGAACTCAGCGAGCGTCGAAGCGGGCCACGCGTCCGGCGCCGGCCGCCAGATGATCCGTCCCCGGTCCATCGGGCAAGCGTGCCATCTCCCGATTGGGGGCGCCAAGCGGCGACGGAGCGGACGGCCCGGCTTCTGCCGGCTGCGCCCGTGGGGCATCATGGCCCGATGACAGGACGCCCCCGCCCCGCCGTCGCCGTGCTGCCGGGATACGTGCCCGGCCGGTCAGCGGCGGCCGCCGCAGCCGAACACGGCGTGCAGGACGCGATCAAGATGGCGTCGAACGAGCTGCCGTTCGGTCCCCTGCCGTCGGTGGCCGGGGCGATCAGCGGCGGCATCGAACACCTCTCGCTCTATCCCGACCACCGGGCCACCGCGTTGCGCGAGGCCCTCGCCGAAGCGGTCGGCGCCGACACCGACCAGGTCGCGATCGGCGCCGGCTCGGCCGGCCTGCTCCAGCAGTTGCACCTCAGCTACGTCGGCCCCGGTGATCACGTCGCGATGTGCTGGCCGTCGTTCGAGGCCTACCCGCTGTTCGCCGCGCTGGTCGAAGCCGAGCAGGTCCGCGTGCCGCTCGTGGACGAGACGTTCGACCTGCCGGCGCTCGCTGCCGCGATCACCCCACGGACACGGATCGCGTTCGTCACCAACCCCAACAACCCGACCGGCACCGTCGTGCCGACCGCCACGATCCGCGAGTTCCTCGCGGCCGTCCCGTCGACCTGCATCGTGGTTCTCGACGAGGCGTACCACGAGTTCGTCACCGACCCGGGGGTGACCGACTCGATCCCGCTCCTTGCCGACCACGCCAACCTGGTGATCACCCGTACGTTCAGCAAGGCCCACGGGCTGGCGGGCATGCGGATCGGCTACGCGATCGGCCACCCCGAGGTGATCGGCATGATCGACCGCACGCTCGTACCGTTCGCCGTCAACGAGTTGGCGCAGCGCGCGGCGCTGGCCAGCCTGGCCGCGGCCGACGAGATGCGCGAGCGCGTCGGGTCGGTCGTCGCCGAACGCGAACGGGTGACCGGGCGGTTGCGTGAGCAGGGCTGGTCGATCCCCGACCCGCAGGGCAACTTCGTGTGGCTGCCGGTCGGCGCCGACGCCGCCGACCTCGGACGCGACCTCGAACGGAGAGGCGTCGTCACCCGGGCCTTCGCCGATGTCGGCATCCGCGTCACGATCGCGACGCCCACCTGGAACGACCGCTTCATCCACGCCCTCGCCGACGCCCGCCCCCCGTCGTAGTCCCGTCAAAGTTGTGCCAGGCACAACTTTGACG
>JABDKP010000054.1 GCA_013002175.1 Ilumatobacter sp. | reverse complement strand
GAAGGCGAGCACGAACTCCAGCCGGTTGTCGGTGACCACGGTCGGTCCCGCGTTGCCGCCGTCGACCACCGGGCCGCCGGTGACCTGACCCTCGGCAACCACGACCGTGCGGTAGGGCCGTCGCCAGACGCGTCTCGTGGTCGACCGCGGAACTGCCAGCCGTGGCATTTCGGATAGATGAGATCGGGTGCTAGAGGCAGACCAATGTGGTGAAGATCATTCCGTCGGGGTAAACAGCAATGACGACGCCGCAGCCAAGGTCGCTGTTGTACGACCAACTTATGGAGATGTGCCCGGCAGGGATCGATGCGAGTACTGCCTCGGGCACAGGTGGCGGCTTGACCTGCGTCTGTGATGCACCGCGCTCGGCCCGATGTGGTCCACTGACGACGGCGGGTTCCTTGATCTCGGTGACAGCCACTGCGCCAACCCCGGAGGCAATGGCGAGGCTCGGCGCCGCCATGGCTCCAACCATCAACAACCGCAGCCGAGCGCTCACCGAAGGCGACCTTAATGCAGACGACATCGTTGAGATCGACCGCCCGGCAAAACGGATCTTCCAAAGTGATTGCCGTTCCGATGGTGGTCGTCTCACCGACACGATCTCGCCGGATTACGCGTCGTCGAACGTGACACTGCTCGGCGGGAGGGGGTCGTTGAAGATCTTGGCGTGGATCAGGCCAGGGAGCTGCGGCAGCCCGGCGACCGGTGGTTCGGCTGCAGTCGAACCGTGCGGCACCGCCGGAATCTGGATGTCGATACCGGCGATGCTCAGCAGCACCGCTTCCGATTCGATCGGCAGCGTCCCCGGAAATCTCAGCACACCGCTCATCGCCCGCGGCTGCGCAGCCGCCGCGGCGTCGACGTCCGGTGGGATCGCCGTGAGTTCGGTGCCGTCGGACAGCGTCAGCGTGGCGCGCACGTCGCCGGGCGCGAATCCCGACGATGGTGCACTCGCCCGGAACGAGACGTCGAGGTGAGTCCCGCGATCGACGACCTCGAGCACTTCGACCGTGCGGTCGTCGAGGCTGCCGACGACCGGCTCGGCGAACGACACCGGCGGCGACTCGCTCCACCATTGCACCGCGTCGCCGGCGAGCGCCTCCACCGGCGCTGTCGTGAGCAGCCCTCGCTGTGTGGCGAGTTCGACGGTCAACTCGGTGCCGGCCGGGTCGAAGGGACCTTCCAGTCGTAGATCGAAGCGGCCGACCGAGTGGCCGTAGACGCCCGCGGGTTCCACCGCGCGAGCCGGGTAGCGATTGCCGAGGTCGTCGCGAAGTTCGAGCAGCGGCCCGTAGATGGCGTCGTCGACGCCGACATCGACCGCCTCGTCGCCGAGGGTGACGACGCTCACGCGGATGAAGATGTCGTCGCCGGACGTGTCGATCGAGTCGACGACCAGCATCATCGCGCGGTCGACGTCGATCGCTCTCGGGCCGATCTGGTGTCGGGTCTCGACGTCTGCAACCGGAGGTTCGGTGATCCTCGTGGTGACGACGACGTCGGAGGACGGCGGTGCCGTCGTCGCGGGAACGCCGTCGGTGGTCGCAGTCGAGGTGTCGGCCAGAGCCACTGACCCCGCGCTCGGTCCGGTCGTCGGTGCGTCGCTGGCGGCACACGCCGACAACACCAGCGCAATGACCGCTCCACGCGCCAACCATCGGTACGTCCGCTCGCTCCGTGGCGGACGCTCGCCCCCGGTCGCACGATCCGACGTCACAGCCGTCAGCCTCGCAGATCACGGTGAGAAACGTCCGTCGACCCGCGCCCTGAGAAGTACATTTCGATCGTGATGCGTCAGGTGACGTCCGACGAGATCGAGGCCTACCACCGCGACGGGGTCGCCGTGCTCAGAGACGTCTTCGACGCGACCTGGATCGAGCGGTTGCGACAGGGCCTCGACGCCAACCTCACGAGTCCGACGTCGCGGGCGCGTGTCTGGGACCGCGACGACGGCGGTCGCACGATGTTCTGGGACAGCCAGGCGTGGCTGACCGTCGACGAGTACCGGCGATTCGTCACCGAGTCGCCCGCGGCAGCAATCGCCGGCGAGATGATGCGGGTGTCCGTGGTCAACTTCTTCTTCGACGCGGTGTTCGTCCGCTCCCCCGGCAGCCAGTTCTCGACGCCGTGGCACCAGGACGAGCCGTACTGGTCGATCGAGGGCTACGACAGCTGCACGATCTGGATGCCGCTGGATGCGGTCTGCCGGGAGAGCGCGTTGGCGTTCGTTCCCGGATCACACGTCGCGCCCTCCGTCTGGAACCACTACAACTTCGGCACCCTCAACCCCGACCGTCACCACGACGCCGACCAGTCCGACTTCTCCGCGTTCGCCGACGCCGCTGTCCCCGACATCGATGCCGACCCGGGCGCGTTCGGAGTGGTCAGCTGGGCGATGGAACCCGGTGATTGCGTCGTCTTCAATGGTCGCACGATGCACGGCGGCTCAGGCAAGCTCGCGCCCGACGCAGGGCTGCGGGTGTTCACGTCGAAGTGGCTCGGCGATGACGTGCGCATCGCCTTCCGCGAGTGCGGGATGGACCCGGACCACACCGCGGTCATGACGGCGCACGGCCTCGGCCCCGGCGACCGCCCCGGCACCGAGCTCTACCCGCGCGTCTGGGAACGTTCGCCCGCCTGACGACGGGTCAGGCCTCGAACAACTCGGGCGGGAACCCGCCGGTACTCACCGGGCTCCAGCGCGTCGGCGCGATCCGGATCACCGACTTGCCCTGGTCGAACATCGCCTGGCGGTACTCGTCCCAGTCGGGATGTTCGCCGCTGATGCTGCGGTAGTACTCGACGAGGCCATCGGCGGCCTCGGGCATGTCGTCGACCGTCGCCTCGCCGTCGATCTGCACCCACGCGTCGTTGAACTCGGCACCCATCACCACCACTGAGACCAGGGGGTTCCGCTTCGCATTCCTGACCTTCGCGCGCGACGGGTAGCTGGAGATCAGCAGCTCACCCGAGCCCGTGATCGCGCCGGTCACGAGAGTCATCTGCGGCCGCCCATCCGCCCGGGTGGTCGCGAGCACCCAGTGGTGCTTGCCGGTGACGAACTCGACCAGCCCTGCGAGATCGACCTCGATGTTGCTGGACATGTGGCGGGCGCGACGGTCGTCGCGGGGAAGCTTCTTCATTGCCCGAGTCTGACACCATCACCGGTGTGTCCGACCGTCGATGGGCCGGCTGCGTACCATGGCGCATGCCCAACCTCGCCTTCAACTTCGACAGCAACAGCACCAACGTCGGGACGACGACCGGCACGTGTCCGAAGTGCAACGCCGAGTCGGAGATGGAACGAACGATGACGACTCGGCAACTTCGCGTCTTCGGCATCCCGATCGGCGGCGGCAGGACGAGCGAGTCCGTGACCTGCGGTGCCTGCGGGAAGAAGAGCAACGCCGCCGAGATCTGACCGGCCGGCACGAGACGCGAAGTTGTGCCTGGCACAACTTCGCGGTCAGGCGAGGGTGCCGACGTTCTTCAGCTCGGCGAACGCCTGCTCGAGCCGGGTGCTGAAGCTGACCTCTGCCGCACGCAACCACACGCGGGGGTCGTAGTACTTCTTGTTCGGCGCGTCCGCACCGTCGGGGTTGCCGAGCTGGCCCTCCAGGTAGTCGTGCTTGTCGGCGTGGTACGCCCGCACGCCGTCCCAGAACGCCCACTGGAGGTCGGTGTCGATGTTCATCTTGATCACGCCGTAACTGATCGCTTCCTCGATCTCTGCGGCCGTCGACCCCGACCCGCCGTGGAAGACGAAGTTGACCGGCTTGTCCGCCGTCGCGAACTTCTCGGAGATGTGCGCCTGGGCGTCGCGCAGGATCGTGGGCGTCAGCTTGACATTGCCGGGCTTGTACACGCCGTGCACGTTGCCGAAGGCCGCCGCGATCGTGAAGTTGGGGCTGACCTCCATCAGCCGCTCGTAGGCGTAGGCGACCTCCTCGGGCTTCGAGTACAGGTCGGCCGGGTCCGCATCGGAGTTGTCGACGCCGTCCTCCTCGCCGCCGGTGATCCCCAACTCGATCTCGAGCGTCATCCCCATCGGCGCCATTCGCTTGAGGAACTCGACGCAGATGTCGATGTTCTCCTCCATCGGCTCCTCGGACAGGTCGAGCATGTGCGAACTGAACAGCGGCTCGCCCGTCTGCTCGTAGTGCTCCTCCCCCACGTCGAGCAGCCCCGAGATCCAGCCGAGCTTCTTCTTCGGGCAATGGTCGGTGTGGAGGATCACCCGGGCGTCGTAGGCCGCGGCCATCGTCCGGACGTGCTTGGCACCGGCGATCGAGCCGAGGATCGACGCTTTGTCGCTGTCGACCGGCACGTTCTTGCCACCGACGAACGCCGACCCGCTGGTCGAGAACTGGATGATCACCGGGCTGTTCAGCCGACCGGCGGTCTCCATCACCGCGTTCATCGAGTTCGTGCCGATGCAGTTGGCCGCCGGCAGCGCGAACTGCTCCTGCTTGGCATACGCGAACAGCTGGTTGACGGCGTCCCCAGCGAGGACACCGGCGGGAAAATCGTTTCGAGGTTCAGTCACGCCGCCAGATCGTAGGCGACCGGCCACCGCCCCGACACCCCGCCGCCCCACAATCCGGCGCAACTCCGAGGCAGGGCCGCACGCACAGCGACCGCTACGTTCCCACGCATGGAAGATCCGCCCGCCGTCGTGCACACCGCGATCGAGAGCGGCGTCGCACGCATCACCCTCGACTCCCAGCACAACCGCAACGCACTCTCGCGCCAACTCCTCGACGAACTACACGCCGCTGTCGACGGCGCGGAGGCCGCCGCCGTACGGGCGATCGTCGTCCGTCACGAGGGCCCGGCCTTCTGCGCCGGCGCCGACCTCAAGGAGCGCTCGGACACGCCCGCAGACGCCGGCCCGTTCGTGCGGGTGCTGCAACGGCTGATGGACACGCCCCGCCCGACGATCGCCGCCGTCGACGGCGCGGTGCGGGCAGGCGGCATCGGCTTGATGGCCGCCTGTGATCTCGTCGTCGTCGACACGGCAACGACGTTCGCCCTGACCGAGATCCGGATCGGCGTCGCCCCGGCGATCATCTCCGTGCCGATCCTGCGACGGGTGCCGCCGACCAAGATCGCCGCCGCGATGCTGACCGGCGAAGCATTCGACGCCGCAGCGGCCCGCTCGATGGGCCTCGTCACCCACGTCACCGACGACGTGGCCGGCACCGTGGCTGCGCTGTGCGACGGAATCCGTGCCGGGTCGCCACGCGCCGTCGCCGAGACGAAGACGTTGCTCCACACGGTGCCCGCGCTCGACCGCGACGCGGCGTTCGCCGCGATGGCGATGCTCTCCGACGAACTCTTCTCCAGCCCGGACGCCGCCGAGGGGATGCTCGCGTTCCGCGAGAAGCGGCGACCGGACTGGTCGGGCGACTCGACGTGACGGGCACGCACACCACGGGCGCGCCGGAGACGGTGCGCATCCCGACGACGGACCACCAGCACCTCACTGCCGACCACTGGGACGGCCCGTCGACGCCGGTCGTCCTCGCCCACGGTGGCGGCCAGACCCGGCACTCGTGGGGCGGGACCGCGTCGACGCTCGCGGCACGCGGCCACCGCGTCCTGTCGATCGACCTCCGCGGCCACGGCGACTCCAGTTGGGCATCGGACGGCGACTACTCGATGGCCGCCTACTGCGCCGACGCCCTGCGCGCCCTCGACTGGCTCGGCGAGCCGGCTGCGTGGGTCGGGGCCTCCCTCGGCGGGATGACGGGGCTCCACGTCGCGGATGCAGACCCCGATCGCTGCACGGCCCTCGTCCTCGTCGACATCACGCCCCGCCCGGCGGCTGCGGGCGTCGAGCGGATCCTCCAATTCATGGCGGCGAAGGCGACCGAGGGGTTCGCCGGCCTCGACGAGGCGGCCGACGCGATCGCCGCGTACCAGCCGCACCGCCCTCGCCCCCGAGATCTGAGCGGCCTGTCGAAGAACCTCCGCCTCGGCGACGACGGCCGCTGGCGCTGGCACTGGGACCCGCGCTTTCTCGGCGACCGCAACCGCACGACCGAACACGCTCGCGAGCAACACCACGACGAACTCGAGACGATGGCCCGCCGCTTGCGGATGCCGACGATGCTCGTGCGTGGCCGGCTGTCAGATCTCGTCACGCAGGCCGAGGTGGACGCGTTCCTCGAGATGGTGCCGCACGCGTCATACGTCGACGTCAAGGACGCCGCCCACATGATCGCCGGGGACCGCAACGACGTGTTCACCGACGCGGTCGTCGACTTCCTCGACGGCTGACGTTTCTGCGACGCATGTGGTCGCATGCGGGTGAATCCGCCAGAATGGTCCGCATGACGACCAGCCAAGACCTCCACGATCGAATTGTCGGGCAGAACATCCCGAAGCGATTTCTCACGAACCTGCAGCGCAACGGTGATGTCGAGGCGGTCAACTGGAAGAACGCCGACGGCGAGTGGGAGCGGTGGACACTGCAGGACGTCGCCGACCGGGTCGCCCGCCTCACCACCGGCTTGCAGAATCTGGGCATCGGCCACGGCGATCGCGTCGTCATGATGATCCGCAACCGTGCCGAGTTCCACCCCCTCGATCTCGCGGTGCTGTTCTGCGGCGCAACCCCGGTCTCGATCTACAACTCGTCGGCTCCCGACCAGATCCAGTACCTGGTCAACGACTGCGGCGCGAAGATGGCGATCCTCGAAGACGAGGGTTTCCTCGAGCGGGTGAACAAGGTCGGGTCGCAGCTTCCGTCGATCGAGCGCGTCGTGCTCATCGAGGACGCCGAGGGCGCGGTCGACACCCGCGGCGAGCCAGTCGTCCGCTACGCCGACCTGCTCGACTCCGAGCCGGCGGACCTCGAAGCCGCGGCCGAGACCGCGACCCTCGACGACCTCGCCACGATCATCTACACGTCGGGCACGACGGGCCCGCCGAAGGGCGTGATGCTGTCGCATCGCAACATCGCGTGGACGCTCGAATCGGTCGGACAGTCGATGCGCGACCAGACCGACATCGAGGACTTCGCCGGCAAGAAGCACATCTCGTACCTGCCGATGGCACACGTGATGGAGCGGCTGCTCGGCCACTACTACCTCTGCGACTTCGCCACGTGCATCACCTGCTGCCCGGACCCCTCGCAGCTCGCCGCCACCACGCGTGAGGTGCACCCGAGCGTGTTCATCGGCGTCCCCCGCGTCTGGGAGAAGCTCTACGCCGGCGTCCAGGCAGCACTCGCTGCCGACGAGGAGAAGGCGAAGCAGTTCGACGACGCCGTCGCCGCGGCGATGCCGATCATGGAGCGGATGACCGCCGGCACCGCAACCGACGAGGACGTCGAGACGTGGAACTTCCTCGATGCCGTCGCGTTCCAGGGCGTCCGCGCGCTGCTCGGCCTCGACGAGGTCGAGATCGGCATCAGCGGCGCAGCCCCGATCCCCGCCGACATCCTCGCCTGGTTCCGGGCGATCGGCGTGCCGCTGACCGAGGGCTACGGCATGTCGGAGACGACCGCCGTACTCACCTGGGCGTCCGCCGCGAAGGCCGGCTATGTCGGCAAGGCTGCAACCGGTGTCGAGGTCAAGATCGCCGAGGACGGCGAGGTGCTCGCCCGCGGCGGCAACATGTTCGACGGCTATCTCGGCCAGCCGGAGAAGACCGCCGAGGCGATGGACGACGACGGCTGGGTGCACACCGGCGACATCGGCGAGATGGACGAGGACGGCTACCTCAAGATCGTCGACCGCAAGAAGGAACTGATCATCACCGCGGGTGGCAAGAACATCAGCCCGGCCAACCTGGAAGCGGCGCTGAAGATGATCCCGCTCGTCGGTCAGGCGTGCGCGATCGGCGAGAAGCGTCCATTCGTCGCGGCCCTCGTCGTGCTCGACCCCGACGCCGCCGCGGCCTGGGCCACCGAGCACGGCCTGTCAGGTGACGACGCCTCGATGAAGGCACTCGCCGAGAACCCGGACGTGATCGCCGAGGTCGAGGCCGGTCTCGCCGACGTCATGTCCGACTTCAACAATGCCGAAGCGGTGAAGAAGGTCAAGGTGCTCGGCGACGAGTGGCTGCCGGACTCCGAACTGCTGACGCCCACGTCGAAGCTGAAGCGCCGCGGCATCATGACCGTCTTCGCCGACGAGATCGAAGCCCTCTACGCCAAGTAGACGACCCCACCGGGGTCAGGCAGGGGTCAGGCAGGTGTCTGACCCCTTGTGGCGGGGGGTGTGCCAGAACAGCCGATCGGCGACGCGACGTTCAGGGCATCAGGCGGTAGCCGACGCCGCGGGCGGTGACGATCAGCTTCGGGTCGTCGGGGACCTCTTCGACCTTCACCCGCAGACGGCGCACGTGCGCGTCGACGAGCCGCGAATCGCCCAGGTACTCGTACCCCCAGACCCGTTCGAGCAACTGGTCGCGAGACAGCACCGCGCCCGCGTGGTCGGCGAACTCGCACAGCAACCGGTACTCGGTCTTGGTCAGGCTGAGCTCCTCGCCGCCCTTCAGCACGATCCCCTGCTCGCGACGCAGCTCGATGTCGCCGAACCTGGTTGCCGCCGGTGTCGCGGTGGCCCCCTGGAGATTCACTCGCCGCAGCAGCGCCCTGATCCGGGCCGCGAGCTCTTTCGGGACGACCGGCTTGGTCACGTAGTCGTCGGCCCCCGCCTCCAGGCCGGCGACCATGTCGACCGTGTCGGTCTGCGCGGTGATGATGATGATCGGCACGATGCTGCGCAGCCGCAGCGACCGGCACACCTCGAAGCCCGACATGTCCGGCAGGCGCAGATCGAGCAGGATCAGGTCGGCCGGCGACTCGTCGAATGCCGTCAATCCGTCGGCGCCGTTGGCCGCCTGCCGGACCGAATACCCCTCGTCTTCGAGTGCCAGCGACAACGCCAATCGGATCCCGTCGTCGTCCTCGATGAACAGCAGTGATTCCATTCGGCGGACAGGGTATCAACCGCAGTGAACAGGCAGTTTTCTGGCCTGCATGCCCATTTTGTTACAGAAATCGCACACTTCCCGAATTGCTCTGTCACACAAGGGCTGCATTGTTGTACCTGTTCACGCTGCCCCGGTGAGGTATCTTCCTCCCCCTGGTGCCTCACCGGCAGCGCGTGGATACACCGTTCGGATCTCGTGTCGGGTCCGGCGCGTCCACGATCGTCGGACGCGGACAGCGACGCCACCGGCGTGGAGTCGACCTGCAACACTTCCCCCTGTGGCCCGGCCCCGATCACTCCGACTGCGCACCCGCGTCACGCTGTTCTTCGCGATGGTCGCCCTGCTCGCCGGCACGATCCTGATCGGCGTCACCTACGGCTTCGCCCGCACGAACCTGCTGCAGCGGGAGAACTCGACCGCCCGCGACCAGACCTTCGTCAACGCCGACGCGGTCCGTACGCAGCTGACCGACGACCCGGACAACATCGGCCTGTTCTTCGACCGGACGCTGCGGACGGAGGCGGGTGGCTTCGCCAACCTCGGGTCCGCCGTCCCGGACTCGCCGCGGGCCTGCACCGACTGCGTCGTCCAGCTCGGCGACTACCCAGAGCGCCTCGTCGACGAGGTGCTGCGCGGCGGCAACGCCACCCAGTACGCGTCGATCAACGGTGACGACTACGTCGTCGTCGGCGTCTACATCGGCGCCCACGACACTGGCTACTTCGAGGTGTTTCCACTGCGCGACACCGAGCGCACCCTGCGTGCCATCCTCACTGCGCTCGCGCTCGGCGGCGTCGGGACGATGGTGCTCGCCACGCTGTTCGGCTTCTCGACCAGCCGTCGGCTGCTGCGGCCGCTCAGCCGCGTCGCCGACGCGGCCGAGAACATCGCCTCCGGTGGACTCGACACCCGGCTCGACGAGGAATCCGACCCCGACCTCGACCGCCTCGCCGGCTCGTTCAACGACATGGCCGACGCCGTGCAGACGCGCATCGAACGCGAGGCGCGATTCGCCAGCGACGTCAGCCACGAGCTGCGCTCGCCGATCACGGCGCTCACCGCCGCCGTCGAGGTGCTCGACGGCCGCCGCGAGGAAGTCCCCGAGCGGACGCGGCAGGCGCTCGACGTCGTCATCAGCCAGGTTCGGCGCTTCGACAGCATGGTCCTCGATCTCCTCGAGCTGTCGCGCCTCGACGCAGGCGCCACCGACCTCAACATCGAGTTCCTCGACCTCGTCGACCTGACCCACCGCATCGCGGCCCGCTTCGGCACGCCGGACGTCCCGATCGATGTCGCCCCCGGCACGATCCGTGAAGTGGCGATCGACAAGGTGCGCTATGAACGGATCCTCGGCAACCTGATCGAGAACGCCCACAACCACGGAGGTGGCGTCGTGAACATCACCCTGTCGCCGGCCCAACGGGGGTACGTCCGCATCGCCGTCGAAGACGGTGGGCCCGGCGTCGCCCGCGGCGAGCGTGAACGCATCTTCGAACGTTTCGCTCGGGGCAGCGCGGCCCGCCACCGCATCGGAACCGGTCTGGGCCTTGCGCTGGTCGCCGAACACAGCGCGGCGATGGGTGGCTCCGCGTGGGTCGAGGACCGCCCCGGCGGCGGCGCCCGCTTCGTCGTCGACCTCCCCACGAGGGTCGATCTGTGAGCCACCGCCGCGCCGTCGCGTCGATCTTCGCAGTCCAGACGCTGGCGTTCGTGATGCTGTCGTGCGGTGTCCCGACCGGCGACTCGACGTTCCAGCAGATCGACGGCGACGAGGTCCCCAACCGGCTCAACGACCCGACGACGACCACCACGACGACGACGACCACGACGACCACGACGACGATGCCGGAAGTCCCGGCGTCGACGACGCCGACGACCACCACCGAGCCGCCACCCCAGGTGGCATCGGTCGACATCTACTTCGTGTCGCGTGGCTTCCTCCAGCCCGTTCCCGGCGAACTCCCCGAGGAGTTCGGCGTGAACCAGCTCGTGGCGCTGCTGGAGGCCGGCCCGCCCGACGGCCCGCTCGGGGTCGGCCTCGACACCTACGTCGAGCGCGGGCTGATCGACGGCCTCCCCGCCGCCGAGGCCGGCGTGATCAACATCGACCTCGACCCGGACGTGTTCGAGGACATCAACCCGCGCAACCAGCGCCAGGCGATCGCCCAGATCGTGTTCACGTTCCTCAAGAACACCACCGCCGTCGGTCAGGTCGCATTCACCCTCGGCGGGGAGCCGTTCCTGGCGCCGACCGACGCCGGATCGCGCGAGCAGGCCACGGTCGACGACTTCTTCTCGCTGCTCCCCGACGGCGCCCGGCCGACCACGACGCTGTCGGGGCGGATCGACAACCCGACCACGACGAGCACGTCGACCACCGTCGTCCCCTGACCGCCGCGAGGCTCTCGCCGGCGCCGGATCAGTAGCCCAGGCGCTCGACCCGTTCCGGCTTGCGCTGCCAGTCCTTGTCGACCTTGACGCGCAGGTCGAGGTACACGCCGTCGGGCAACTGGGCCCGCGCGAGTCGGCCGACCTGCTTCAGGACGTTGCCGCCCTTGCCGATCACCATCCCCTTCTGGCTGTCGCGCTCGACGATGATGTTGACCCGGATGCGGGGCCACTCCCACTCCGCCACCTCGGTGGCAATCGAGTACGGCAACTCGTCGCGCGTCACGGCGAGCAGTTGCTCGCGGACGAGTTCCGCGACCCACCGCTCTTCGGGGAGGTCGGAGATCTGATCGTCCGGAAAGTAGCGCGGACCCTCGGGCAGCCGGCCGACGAGGTAGTCGACCAGCACCTGGAGGCCTTCGCCCGCCCTGGCGGACACCGGGAAGTACTCCCGGGCGCCGAGTTCGCTTGCTGCCTGCAGCATCTCGAGCACCTGGTGCGGCTTGGCGACGTCGGTCTTGTTGACGATCACGATCGACTCCGCCATGTCGAGGTGGTCGGCGACCCAGCGGTCACCGCGGCCGAACGGCATCGTCGCGTCGAGCACGAGACACGTCACGTCGACGTCGCTGGTGCTGCTCAGCGCGGTGGCGTTGACGCGCTCGCCCAACGCGGTGACCGGCTTGTGCAGACCCGGCGTGTCGACGAAGACGAGTTGGCTGTGCGGCCGGTTCAGGACGCCCATGATCCGATGCCGTGTCGTCTGCGGCACGTCGGAGACGATGCTGATCTTGCGCCCGCAGATCGCGTTGACCAGCGAGGACTTGCCGACGTTCGGCCGGCCGACGAACGTGACGAACCCCGACCTGAACGAGACGTCGCCGCCGTCCACCTCGCCGTCCGCTGCGGCGTGCGTTTCGTCCGTCACCCGGTCAGTGTGCCAGTCTCGATTCCATGACGCGCATGATCGACGGAATCGAGGAGATGAAGACCCTCGTCGGTGAGCACCTCGGCTACTCGCCCTACACCGAGATCACCCAGGAGCAGGTCAACACGTTCGCCGAGGCGACCGGTGACCATCAGTGGATCCACGTCGACGTCGAGCGCGCGAAGGCCGGCCCGTTCGGCGGTCCGATCGCCCACGGCTACCTCACGCTGTCGCTCGGGCCGTTGCTGTCACCCCAGATCTTCGGCGTGTCCGGCGTGTCGATGGGCGTCAACTACGGAGCGAACAAGATCCGCTTCCCGTCCCCCGTGCCCGTCGGCTCGAACGTGCGCCTCGGCGCCACCCTCCTCGGCGTCGACGACATCGCGGGCGGCGCGCAGGTGAACATGGAGTTCGTGTTCGAGGTCGAAGGTGCGCCGAAGCCGTCGTGCGTCGCCGAAGTCGTGTTCCGCTACTACACCTGACGTCGGATCGCGATGGCGAACACTGCGCAGATCGGCGTCGCCGACGTCCACGAGGCGATCGCCGCGACCATGCCGGACGAGCACTGTCTCGTCTTCCGTGACCGGCGGTTCACGTGGCGCGAGGTCACCGAGCGCACCCGCCGGCTCGCGAACTGGTTGCTGACCCAGGGCCTCGGCTGCCACACCGAGCGCGCCGACCTGGCCGCGCACGAGAGCGGCCAGGACCACGTCGCGATCTACCTGCACAACGGCAACGAATACCTCGAGACCATGCTGGGTGCATTCAAGGCCCGCGTCGTGCCCTTCAACGTCAACTATCGGTACGTCGCCGAGGAACTGCACTACCTCCTCGACGACGCCGGGGCGAGGGCGATCGTCGTGCACTCGCAATTCGCACCGCAACTCGCCGCGGTGCTCCCACATCTCCCCCGACTGACCGTCATCCTCCAGGTGCCGGACGAGTCCGGTCACGCGCTGCTGCCGGGAGCGGTCTGGTACGAGGACGCCCTCGCTGCGAGCTCGACCGACCGGCCATCGGTCGACTGCTCCGCCGACGACCTCTACATGCTGTACACCGGCGGCACGACCGGCATGCCGAAGGGCGTGATGTGGCGCAACGGCGACGCGATGGTGGAATGCTTCGGCGGCTCGCCGACGGCCACCACCATCGGCGAGTTCGTCGTTGAAGCCACCACCGGCCTCCGCGCGCTGCTCGCACCGCCGTTCATGCACGGCGCCGGTCACTGGATGAGTTTTCGAACCTGGCTCGGTGGTGGCACCGTGTTCGTCCAGTCGCAGCCGGACCATCTCGACGCCCACGACATCTGGTCACTGGTCGAACGGGAACGGCTGAACTTCCTGCTGATCGTCGGCGATGCATTTGCCCGGCCGCTGATCGACGGCCTCGACCGCCGCGACGACGAGCCATACGACCTCGATTCGCTGACGGTCATCCTGTCCGGCGGCGCCCCGCTGTCGTCGAACCTCAAAGCGGAGCTGATCGATCGGCTGCCGACGGTGATGATCGTCGACGGGCTCGGTTCCAGCGAGGCGGGCGGGCAGCTCGCACATGTGTCTGCAGGGGCCCACGCCCAGACCGGCACCTTCGAGCTGACGCCCGGCAACGTCGTGCTGTCTCCGGACCTCGACCGCGTGCTCACCGCCGACGACGACCAACTCGGGTGGCTGGCGAAGACCGGCCGCCTCGCGCTCGGCTACCTCGGCGACGAGTCGAAGACCGCCCGCACGTACCCGTCGATCGACGGTGTGCGGTACGCAGTGCCCGGCGACCGCGCGAGATATCTCGACACCGACACGATCGAACTGCGCGGCCGGGATTCGGTCACGATCAACTCCGGCGGCGAGAAGATCTTCGCGGAGGAGGTCGAGGCCGCCCTCAGGGCGCATCCGGCGATCTACGACTGCGTCGTCGCCGGACGGCCGAGTCGACGTTGGGGCAGCGAGGTCGTCGCGATCATCAGCATCCGCGCCGGCTTCGACGTCGACGACGCCGCCCTGCTCACCGAAGCACGGCGGCACGTCGCGTCGTACAAGCTGCCGAAGCAGATCATCCGCGTCGACGACGTCGTGCGGTCTCCCAGCGGCAAGGCGGACTATCGCTGGGCCCGCGAGCTCGCCACCACCCGGTGACGACGCGCTCCCCGGTCACCCGCCTCGGGCACTCGCGCCGCTGCGTGATCTATGGTGACCGGCAGCGCACCGTGCTCGTCGCCGACGGCGAGCGCGGCGAGGATGAAGCGCACACCGGAACGACACCGAAAGGGGCCATGACATGGGGTTGCTCGACAAGCTGAAGGGCGAACTGGTCGACATCATCGAGTGGATCGACGATTCCCGGTCGACGCTCGCGTGGCGCTTCCCGCGTTACCAGAACGAGATCAAGAACGGCGCCCAGCTGATCGTCCGCGAGGGCCAGAAGGCCGTCTTCGTCTACCGGGGTGCACTCGCCGACCAGTTCGAGCCCGGGCACTACGAGCTGACCACCGAGAACCTGCCGATCCTGTCGACGCTGCAGGGCTGGAAGCACGGCTTCGACAGCCCATTCCGGAGCGAGGTCTACTTCATCAACACGCGACCGGTCACCGACATCCGCTGGGGCACGCCCCAGCCGGTCACCGTCCGCGACCCCGACTTCAAGATGGTCCAGGTCCGGGCGAACGGGCTGTGCGTGGTGAAGATCGCCGACACCGAGATCTTCCTGAAGGAGGTGATCGGCACCGACTCCGCCGTCGAGGCCGCGGAGATCACCGAGCTGCTGCGCCGGGTCATCTCGATGGCGTTCTCGGACATGGTGCTGGAGACCGGCCTCGGCGCGATCGACCTCCAGGGCCAGCAGGTCGCGCTCTCCGAGAAGCTCGCCGAGTTCGTCCAGGAACGCGTCGACGACGAGTTCGGTCTGGCGATCCCCGAGATGACGATGAACATCTCGCTGCCCGAGGAGATCCAAGCGGCGATGACCCGCGGGGTCGCGAAAGGTGTCGAGGCGTCCGGCTTCGTCGAGAACGTCGACCTCGACAAGTACCAGCGGGCCCAGGCCGCTGACGCGATGCTCGCGGCCGCCGAGAACGAGGGCGGTTCGGTCATGGGCGACATGATGCAGATGGGGATGGGCGTCGCGATGGCCGGGCAGATGGCGAACCAGATGACCGGCACCGGCGCGGCGCCGGCAGCAGCTCCGGCCGCTGCCGCGCCCGGCGGCCCGCCGCCGTTGCCGGGCCAGCCGATGTACCACGTCGATCACGGGGGCTCACCGGGCGGGCCGTACAACATGGCCCAGATGCGATCGGGGATCGCGAACGGGCAGGTCACCGGGCAGACCCTCGTCTGGACCGACGGGATGGCGGGCTGGGCCGCCGCGCAGACGGTCCCGGAGCTGCAGGCGATCTTCTCCGCCCCGCCACCGATGCCGCCGACGAACCCGACGCCGCCACCCGTCCCGCCCACACCGGCAACCTGATCGCGGATGACCGCCACGCCACCCGACCCACCGAGCGAACCGCCACCGCCACCCGCACCGCGGCCGAGCGACGGCGGACCGGCGTTCGGTTCCGCCGCGCCCCCACCGATCCCTGATGCGACACCCGCCGACGCCCCGCCCGACACCCATTTCCGGCGGCACGACACCGAGGCGACGCGGACGTACCCCTGTGACGCCTGCGGGGGTGAGCTGCACTTCGACATCGATGCCCAGTTGCTGAAGTGCGCCCACTGCGGCACCACCCGCGAACTCCGGGAAGTCGGCGGCACCGTGGAGGAGCGTGACCTCCGCGAGGCACTCGAGCTGGTGCGGGCCGGCGCGGTGACCCGCACCGCGCAGTTCCTCGACGACGAGAAGGAGATCGTCTGTCAGAACTGCGGCGGCCACACCACGTTCACCGGCAGCCTGACGGCCACCAACTGCCCGTACTGCGCCACCCCGATCCAGCGCGACGACGTCCACGCCGCCCCCGAGCGCCTGCCCGTCGACGGTGTCCTGCCGTTCACGGTGTCAGCCGACGAAGCGAAGGCGCTGATCGAGAAGTGGATCAACGGCCGGTGGTTCGCGCCGAACGAGTTCAAGACGTACAACCGCACCGGCGCGTTCTCGTCGGTGTACACCGCGTACTTCACGTATGACGCCGACACGTTCACGCTCTACACCGGGCGACGCGGCGACAACTACACGGTCACCGTCGGCCACGGCGAGAACCGCCGCACCGAGGTCCGCACGAACTGGACGCCCGTACGCGGTTCGGTCCGCAACAACTTCGACGACATCACCGTGTTCGCCAACGACGGCTTCGAGCGCGGTCGGGTGCAGAAACTCGAACCCTGGCCGACCGACGATGCCCAGCCGTACACCGCCGAGTACGTCGCCGGCCACCTGTGCCGGACGTATGACCGCGACGTCGAGGACTGCCTCAGCGAGGCGACACATGCAATGGAGCAGACGATCCGCTCCACCGTGCGCCAGGACATCGGCGGCGACCAGCAGCAGATCGGTTCGATGGACATCAACTGGCAGCGGATGACGTACAAGCACCTGCTGTTGCCGATGTGGCTGCTCACGGTGATCTACATGGATCGGCCCTTCCAGGTGTACATCAACGGCGTCACCGGCGAAGTCCACGGCGCCCGCCCGTACAGCAAGGCCAAGATCGCCGCCGCCATCGCCGTGGCGCTGGTCCTGCTGATCCTGATCGCCGTCGCGGTTTCGGCGGCGGGCGGAGGGTAGCGCTGCGATGACCGCCAGGGTCCGGCGATGCTGATCACGGTGCTCCTCGTCGGCGCACTCGCGTCGATGGTCGCGTTCGGGGTCGCGTTGACCGTGCGCTCGAAGCGCGACTTCGACGACGCCAACGAGGTCGTACCCGGCGTGCCGTCCGGCGCACCGGCGTCGTGGGCCGGCGCGCACTCTCCCGAGGCCCGGCTGCACCGGCGCCTGCGCGCGGCAGTACTCGGCATCCACGACAATGCCCGCCTCCGCGAAGTCGGCCTCGCCGACCACGCCTCACAGATCGAGCGCGAGGCGTTGGCGATCGATGCCCGCCTGGTCGCCGCAGCCTCCTCTCCCGCGCGCCACCGGGTAGCGGCCGTCGCAGCGGTCGAGCCGTCGGTCGTCGCGGTCGAGGACGCCGTCGCCGCGCTGCTCGCCGGAACGACGGTCGGCGATTCGCGCGAACTGCTCGCACAGAGCGTCGCCGACGCCGACATCCGCCTGCAAGCACTCGCCGAAGCACGGGCGGAGGTCGAGCGGATCGATGCCGGCTGGGACGAGCCCGGCGCAGCAACGTCCTGAGCACCCGTAGCCTGCACGTCGTGACGAAGCCTGCGCGCAGCGGTCGGACCTGGGACACCGCCGAACTCCCCGAGGGCGACGCCAAGGTCGCCGCCGTCCGCGACATGTTCGACGCGATTGCGCCGAAGTACGACCGGCTGAACCGGATCATCTCGTTCCGCCTCGACGTCCGCTGGCGCAAGCGGGCCGTCCGCGACCTCGCACTGCCGGCCGGCAGCCGCGTCCTCGACCTCGCCAGCGGCACGGGCGACCTGTGCATCGACCTCGCCGCGGTCGGCATTCGCCCGATCTCGATGGACCTCAGCTTCGGCATGCTCTCCGCAGACCGGTCGGGCAGCCCCCGGGTGCAGACCGACATCCTCCGGCTCCCGGTGCCCGATGGCGCAGTCGACGGCGTGATGTGCGGCTTCGCCCTGCGCAACCTCGTCGACCTGGACACGTTCTTCGCCGAGCTCGGCCGTGTCGTCCGCCCCGGCGGGCGCATCGCGCTGCTCGACGTCAGTGTCCCGAAGAACCCCGTCGTGCGGTGGGGCAACAACATCTACTTCGGCAAGGTCGTACCGAAGATCGGTGCGGCGCTGTCGGACGGCGCGGCATACAGCTACCTGCCCAAGAGCGTCGCCTACCTGCCGTCGCCCGAGGAGATGCTCGCCGGCCTCCGTGCCGCGGGCTTCGCCGACGCAACGCACGCCCAACTCTCCGGCGGGTTGACGCAGCTGATGGTCGCGACGCGGTCGTGACCGCGATGCGCGCCGTCACCCGGCCCCTCACCGACCTGGCCCCCGACGCCACCGCCCTTCCCGACCTCAACGACGTGGCCGCGGGCGACGGCACACTGTTCGTCCGTGACGGGGTCGGGGTCGCCGGCCGCGGTGTCGCCACGCGGGTGCCGATCGACGAGGCGACCGAGGTGCTGCGTGCGATCGACCACACCTCGTTCCGGGACGACATCCACCCGATCGCGATCGGCACCGTCCCGTTCACGCCCGGCTCCCCCGGCGAATTGATCATCCCTCGGGTCGTCGTCGGCAAGCGGGCCGACGGCGTGGCGTGGCTCACCACGATCGACGACGCCGATCCCGCGGATGCGCTTGCGCTCCGGCCCGATCCCGTCCCGACGGCCACCAGGTACTCACTGGGTCACGAGGTGCCGATCGAGACATACCTCGCGGCGGTCGCCGCCGCCCGCGACGCGGTCCGCCGCGACGAGCTGACGAAGGCGGTGATCGCCCGGCCGATCGACATCCGGGCGGACCGGCCGATCGACGTCCACGCGGTCCTGCGACGCCTGAAGGCATCGTTCGGTTCGAGTTACCGCTATTCGATCGACGGTCTCGTCGGCGCCTCGCCCGAACTGCTCGTCGAAGTCGACGGTCCGACGGTGCGCTCGCACCCCCTCGCCGGCACCACCCGCCGCACCGGCGACCCCGCCAACGATTTCGCGCTCGCCCGCGAGCTGCAGGCCAGCGCCAAGAACCAGATCGAACATCGGGTCGTGATCGACGTCGTCCACGACACGCTCCTGCCGTGGGCGAGCTACCTCGACTGGGAACCCGAGCCGTCCATCGTCGCCGTCGCCAACGTGCAGCACCTCGGCACGCGGATGGAGGGGATGCTCTCGCAGCCGGGCCCCTCGGTGATCGAGCTCGTCCGGGCATTGGCGCCGACCCCGGCACTGGGTGGCCACCCCCGAGCGGAGGCACTGGCACTGATCGACGCTGTCGAGGGCTTCGAACGGGGCCGCTACGGCGGTGCGGTCGGCTGGGTCGACGGCCACGGCAACGGCACGTGGGCAGTGACGATCAGGTGTGCGGAGCTCTCGGTCGATCGTCGCTCCGCCCGGCTGGTCGCCGGTGGCGGCATCGTCGCCGGCAGCGACCCGCATGCCGAGCTGGCTGAGACGCAGGCGAAGTTCCAGGCGATGATCAGCGCCATCGTCCGGCCCTGACCGTCAGCCGAGCGCTTCGGCGACCGCGGCGTGGAGGTCGGCGTGCACCGCGACGTTGTCCGACCGGTCGGAGGCGATGCGCACGACCCACGGCCCCGGTACTGCGAGCTGCGCTTCCAGGTCGGCAGGCGCGGTCACCGTGCTCGCGGGCATGCCGTGCGCGGCCGCCAGCGCGACGACGTCAGCGCCGTGCGGCGTGCCGAACAGCAACTCGAACTGCTCGGGCGGCAGCGTGGCGGCCTGCGGGAGGAACGAGAAGATGCCTCCCCCGTCGTTGTCGACGACGACGACGCGCAGATCGGCACCGCGCGCGGCGAGCCCGACGAGCGCGTTCGCGTCATGGAGGAATGCGATGTCGCCGACCACGACGGTCGCCGCGCCCCGGCCCAGCGCCACGCCCAGCGCAGTGGACATCACCCCGTCGATGCCGTTCGCCCCGCGATTGCTGTGCGCGACAGCACGTGCGCCGCCGAACCACTCGAAGTCGCGCACCGGCATCGACGACGCGACGATCACCGGCGTGTCAGCATGTTCCGCGACGACGCGGGCGACGCCCGGCTCGTTCAACTCCGCGGACGCGTCGAGCGTGCTGGCGATCGCGCGCTCGGCCTGCTGTTCGGCGTGGGCCCACCGTGCCGGCCACGTCGTCCCTGACGCACCGGACGGCTCCTGGGCGATCAGGTCCGCGAGCGAGCAGACGGCGCGCACGTTGTGCCCGGGATCGATCCGGCCGGGACCGCCGACCTGCACGAGCAGGGCGCCGAACTCGTCGACGGCCCGGTCGCACCACTGCGCCAGCGTCTTCGACGTCGCCGGGCGCCCGATCCGCACGATCACCTCGGGCACGTGATCGGCTGCGAAGCGCTCGTGGCGCAGCAGCGATTCCGCGGTGGTGACCGCTCCGGCCAGCCCGCGCATCTCCGACATCGGGTCGGCGAGCACCGGCCAGGCCGTCAGCGCATGGAGCTCGGCCACGTCGCCGGGGTCGACGCCACTGCGCCCCCCTGCGAGGATCACGCCCCGCTGGCGGTCGAATCCCGCCGGCACCGGGTCGAGCGGGGTCGGCGCTGGTGGCGGGTCGGAAACGGTCGCGGTGCGGTCGGTGAGCGCATGTGCGGTGCCGAGCAGCGGCTCGCGGAACGCCAGGTTCAGTTGCACCGGGCCGTCGGCCGCAAACGCAACGGCGGTCGCGGCGAGCGGACGCCATCCATCCCGGCCGACCTCGGTCGGGACGCCGGGATCGGCGAACCAGCGCACGTGCGACCCGTACAGCTCGACCTGATCGATCGTCTGCGGTGCACCGACGGCGCGCAATTCGTCGGGCCGATCCGCCGTGAGCACGATCAGCGGCACCGCCGACAGCCCCGCCTCGACGACCGCCGGGTAGAAGTTCGCAGCAGCGGTACCGCTGGTGCACAGCACCAGCGACGCGATCCCGTCGAGGCCGAGGCCGAGCGCGACGAACGCCGCAGAACGCTCGTCGTGGACGACATGCAGCGCGATCTCGGACCGTGCGGCGAGCGCCACGGCCATCGGCGTCGAGCGCGAACCCGGGGCCACGACCGCGTGCCGCACGCCGAGCGCGATCCACTCGTCGACGAGCGTGGCGCAGAAGGTCGACTGGACGTCGGCGGCAGTCATCGGCGCAGAGGCCGAGGAGCCAGAAGATGATCCTGCGCCGACCATTGTTCTCAGACGATAGGGGCCTACCGTGAAGATCGTGGAAGCGACGACGTTCACCGACGCCGACAGCGGCGCCCGACCAACCCTCACCGTCGACGTCTACTCGGACGTGGTGTGCCCGTGGTGCTACATCGGCAAGCGCCGGTTCGAGAACGGGCTGTCGGCGGTCGCAGACGACCTCGGTGTCGACGTCCGCGTCGTGTACCGGCCGTACCAGCTCGACCCGACAGCGGCACCCGGCGTGGCCGGTACGCGACGCGTACTCGAAGAAGTTCGGCGGTCCGGAGCGGGCCGACGAGATCCTCGCCCATGTCACCACCACCGCGGCGGCGGACGGCCTCGAGTTCAACATGGATCGGGCCGTGCGGGCGAACACGTTGCTCGCCCACCGGCTGCTGTGGTGGGCCGCCCAGCCGTCGTCGCCGATCGCCCAAGCCGACCTCAAGGAGCGGCTGATGCAGGCCTATTTCACCGACGGTCAGCACATCGGCGACCCCGACGTGCTCGCCGCGTGCGCCGCCGAACTCGGCGCCGACCGCGGTGCCGTCGATGCGTTCCTCGCGTCCGACGACGGACGCGCCGAGGTCACCGCCGAACTCCAGACCGCCCGCGACCACGGCATCACCGCCGTGCCGACCTACGTCTTCAACGACGCGTGGGCGGTGCCGGGGGCACAGGATGCCGAAACGTTCAGCCGGGTGCTCTCCAAGATGGCCGCCACCACGTTGACCGCGGCGATCGCCGATTGACGCAGGCCCCATGTCGCCGCACGTCGTGTTCGCTCACGGCTTCACCCAGACCTCGCGCTCGTGGGATCAGCTGCGTCAGCTGCTCGCCGACCACGGCGTCACCGACTCGGTCGCTGTCGACCTGCCCGGCCACGGGTCGGCGGCCGCGGTTGCTCACGACCTGTGGGGCAGCGCCGACCACCTGGTCGACGCCGGCGGGGTCGGCACCTACGTCGGCTACTCGATGGGCGGGCGAGTCGCGCTCCACGCGGCACTCGCGCATCCCGATGCGGTGGAGCGGCTGGTGCTGATCGGCGCCACCGCCGGCATCGACGACCCCGATGAGCGGGCAGCGCGGGTCGACTCGGACGAGTTGCTCGCGCACCGCATCGAGTCGATCGGCGTCGAGGACTTCGTCTCCGAATGGTTGGCGTCACCGATGTTCGCCGGCCTCGACGAGCCACGGGCACAGCGCGCCGACCGCCACCGCAACACGGTCGACGGGCTCGCCGCGAGCCTGCGCCGCGCCGGTGCCGGTGCCCAGGAGCCGGTGTGGCACCGGCTCGGGGAACTCGCGATGCCGGTCCTGATCCTCGTCGGCGAGTTCGACTCGAAGTTCCGCGCGATCGGCGGGCGTCTGGCCGACGCGATCCCCGATGTCCAACTCCGGGTGATCGCCGGCGCCGGCCACAGCGTGCACCTCGAGCAACCCGAGACCACCGCGCAGGCGCTCGCCGACTGGTTGCCGGCCGCCTGACCCGCGCCGTTCAGGCACCGATCGCGAGGCCGACCGTGGTCGCCGCGCCGACCGCGAGCTGCAACGTTCCGGTCGCCCCCAGGACGGCGATGAGCGCACCGCCGGTCGCCCCGCGTTGCACGACCCGGGTCGGACCGATTGCCAGCGGGAACGCCACGAGCCCGAGCAGTACCCACGGCCGCCACGCCGCAGCCGCGACGACGAGCGCCGCGGTCGCAACGAGCAGCAGCACGTACAGCCGACGGGTCCACCGGTCGCCGAGCCTGACCGCCAGTGTGCGCTTGCCCGCCACCCGGTCGGTCGGGATGTCGCGCAGGTTGTTGATCACGAGCAGCGCACAGGCCAGACAACCCGCGACGCAGCCCATCACGATCGCGAGGCCGGTGACGTCTTCGATGGCGGCGAACGTCGTCCCTGCCGTGGCGAGCGCGCCGACGGCAATTGCACCGAGCCAGGCAATCGAGGACCAACCGGCCGGCTGCACGTAGGCCGACCCCACCGTCGCCACGAGCCCGAAGAACACGAACACGAACACCTCGCCGAGGCCCAGGTAGCCGTACGGGTTGCTTCCACCCGTGTAGAACCAACCGGCGGCAATGGCCGCTACGCCGACCGCCACCAGCTCCCAGCCGACCGCGATCGCGAGGGCCAGACCGGCCACCGCAGCGATGCCGAAC
>JABDKP010000051.1 GCA_013002175.1 Ilumatobacter sp. | reverse complement strand
CCCGTGGCATGGTCGCGGTCGACGCCAACGGCCTGCGGATGGTGCTCGGCCGCCACACCCGTGACCTGCCCGACGGCATGGTCCACGAGGTGATCCACCGCGACGACATGGTCGTGCTCCCGGGCTGAGTTGGCGCGCCCGGCCGGAGCCCGGCGTCAGCCGCCGGGTGGGCGGTACGACGGGGTCTTCGCGGCGGCCGCGTCGATGTCCTCGGGGGTCATCAGCGGTGTGAGGTTGACACTCACCGCGCCGCTGGCATTGATCATCAGCGAGAGCGCCGTTGCGGTGGCGTCGTCGGGGATGTCGGCGACGGCGTACACGTCGGTGTCGCCGAACGCGTAGTACATGCAGTCCATCGACCCGCCGACCGACTCGACGGCCGCCTTGGCGGCGTCACGGCGCTTCGACCCGCCTTCGGCCATCAACCCCTTGACACCGTCACCGACGTAGTTGCCGCGAATCAGGTACTTGCCCATGGTCACTCCTTCGGGTCAACCGCCACCGAACGTGGCGCACGTCCATTGTCCAGGAACGTCAGCCCGCGAGCAAGGGCGTCAGACGTCGAGGCCGGTGGCGGCGACCGGGGAGTACATCGCCATGTTCGGGGGCCCGGCGAGCAGGGCCATGAAGTCGGGCATCACGTCGCGCAGCGAGTCCGCCTGGCCGTGCGACTGCACCGCGTCCATCGAGGTGAACAGCGCGAAGAACGAGTACGAATCCCCCTCGCCGCGGTGGTACGAGTACACCTCCACGCCGTCGAGCGCCGACGCGGCCTCGACCTGGCGGGTGAGCACGGCATCCATCTCGTCACCCTTGCCCTCGGCACAACTGAACGTCGCCACCATCGCCACTTTCGACATCTGTTCTCCCTTCGCGTCCCGCCGACCGTACCGCACCCCGCGCGCGGCCGCGCACTGATGATCTACGATCGCCGCAGGAGAGGAGGGATCCGCAGATGGCCATCCCCACATTCGTCGGAGTCACCGAAGGCCGCAACGGCGACCCGGAGGGCTCGGGCTCGTTGACGCTCACCGTACCCGCAGGGGCGGCCGGCGACCTGCTGGTCGCGGTCGTCGGCGTCAAGGTCAACCCGTCGACCAGCACCCCCGCCGGCTGGACACCGATCATCGCCGGGTTCAACGGCTGCGTCTCGGCGTCCGACCCGCAGATCGGCATCCGCGCGCAGCTCAGCTCGTGGTGGAAGATCAGCGACGGCAGCGAGACCTCGGTCACCGTGTCCTTCGGCGCCGGTGTCACCCGCCAGGCCGCCGGTGGCGTCCTGCGCTACTCCGGCGCGGACAGCGCCAACCCGATCGACGCGTTCGGCTGCGACAAGGGCACGTCCACAGGCCCCACCGCGCCCACGGTCACCACCACGACCGCCGACGACCGCGTGCTCCGCCTGGTTGCGTCCGACGCGGACGACGCGCAGTCCCTCTTCACGACCGAACCGGCCACCAAGCGCTTCGAGCTCGCGTCGACCTCGGTGTTCGGCCCCGGGTCGAGCTACACCGGCGACGCGGTCGTCGTGGCGGCATCCGATGCCGGGCAGGCGGCTGCCGGGGCCAGCGGCACCGCCGCGTGGGCGCTGCCGTCGGCCGACCAGTGGGCGGCCCAGACCGTCGCGATCCGGTCCGCCGGTGGTGGCGGCAACGGCGATGCGCAGGAAGGCTGCCTCGCGGCGATCGTCGCGATCATCCGCAAGATCATCGAGGCGATCATTGCGGCGATCAACAAGGCGATCAAGGCGCTCGTCGCGTGGATCAAGCGCAAGCGTGCAGGACGTTCGTCCGGATCCTGAGCGATGCCCGCCTACGTCATCGTCGACACGAAGATCAACGACCCCGACGGCTACGAGGAGTACAAGGCGCTGGCGAAGCCGATCGCCGAGCGTTACGGCGGCGAGTACCTCGTGCGCGGCGGCGAGATCGATCTGATCGACGATGACCTCTGGACGCCGACGCGGATCGTCCTCGTCCGCTTCCCCGACCGGGCGGCGGCGCGGGCATTCCACGACAGCGAGGAATACGCCGCCGTCGCGGCGCTGCGGCACGAGTACGCCGACTCGACGCTGATGATCGTCGACGGCGACTGATGGTCGTACTGGTCGCGCTGGTCGTCGCGGCGATCGTCGTCCCGGTCGTGTCGCTCGGCGCCACGCTCGTCCGCCGTCGTCGATGGCCCGACGCCCATCCCGATCAACGTCTCGCCGACGGGGTTTTGGACGACGCCCGCCGGCGCAAGGACGAGTCGCGCATCGAGTCCGAGCGCATCCGTGGCCGCCAGTGGCCTCACTGAGGCTGGCACCGGCGGGCGACTGATCGCGGTCAGCCCTCGGAGGTCGCGGTTCCGCCGCTCTCCACGGCCGCCGGGGCGCTGTCGAGGCCGAGCTCGGCGCGCAGCTCGGAGAGCCGACTCTGCGCCTCCACGTTGGCGGTCGCCTGCTCGATCTCGAGCACCCGGCTCTCCACCGACACCTCGCTGAGCTCGGCGGACGCCTTGGCCTTGGCGTAGCGGGCCTCGATCTTCTCGGTGACCTCGTTCAGCGTCGGCACGTCGTCGCCGACCGTCTCGGTCAGCTGCGACATCGCGGAGTTCATCTCCTCCTGCATCTTCGCCTGCTCGAGCTGGCTGAGCAGCTTCGACTTCTCGGAGATCCGTTCCTGGAGCATCCGGCTGTTCTGCTGCACCGCGGCCTTTGCCTGGTCGGACGCCTGCGCCGAGTCGAGCACGAGCGTCTTCAGGCTCTCGACGTCGGCCTCGACCGTGAGCAACTGATTGGCGATCGTCTCGGCGGCGCTCGTGTACTGCGCTGCCTTCTCGCCGTTGCCGGCCTTGTCCGCATCGGAGGCCATGATCAGCGCCTGGCGGGCGTTGCCGTTGAGCTTCTCGAGCTCTTCCATCTTCTTGTTCAGCCGGATCTCGGCCTGCTTCTGCCCGGCGATGACGTTGGCGGCCTGCTCTTTCAGCTGGCGGTGCTGGGTCCGAGCCGCGTCGATCGCCTGCTCGAGTTGCACCTTCGGGTCAGCGTTCTCGTTGAATCGACCCGTCAGTTTCGCGACGAGGTACTTCCACTGCTTCTTCAGGTACTTGAGCATGGCGTGCAGCATAATGTCTGACGCGAGCACGCACTGCGTCGAGTTCGGGTGCGGCCATCGTGGCCAGCAGGCCGAAGAACACGATGACGCCGGTCAGCGCTCCGACCAGCAGGCGAACGAGCGCATCGACGCCGACGTTGCCGCCGACATTGCGGGTGATGAACCACACCGCCTCGCCCATCACGGCGCTGGCGACGACGATCCGCCACAGGCTGGCCATGATCGGCCGCAGCTCGAACCCCGGCACCTTGTAGCTGAGGATCTGCAGCGCCCAGAACGCAGCGACGACGTAGGCGATCGCGAACGCGGCACCGAGGCCGAGCACGCCGTAGGTGCCGACGAGCACGAAGGCGAGCACGATGTTGATCGAGTTCTCGACGACGTTGACCTTGAACGCCGTCTTGGTGTCCTTGTGCGCATAGAACGCGCGCAGCACGAACAGGTAGATCGAGAACGCGCCGAGGCCGAGCGCGAACCCGCCGAGCGCGCGCGACGCGGCGAGCGCGCCCGCCGGGCCGTACTCGCCATTCTCGAGGGCGAGGCCGATCAGCGGGCGCCGCAGCACGAACAGGCCGACGCCGGCGGGGATGGTCAGCAGGGCCGTCATCCGCACACCGAGCGAGGCGGTGGCGATGAAGTCGCCGCGATCGCGGCGGGCGACCGCCCGCGACATCTCCGGCTGGAACGTCGTGGCGATCGACACGCCCAGCAGGCCCTGCGGCAGCACGAAGAACGTGAACGCCGCGAGGTACGCGAACGAGTCCGACGACCCGGGCTCGGTGAGGTTGCGGACGACGATCAGCGCCACGATGTTCGAGGCGACGAAGCCGAGTGTCCACGCCGACAGGCGGAACAGCTTCTTCACCGACGGGTGGCGCGGCTGCCACCGGAAGCGCAGTGGCGCGCCGGTCCGGATCACGGCCGGGATCAGCACGACGGCCATCGCACCGATGCCCAACGTCGCGCCCAGGCCGAGCGTCAGCCGCAGGCGGGTGTCGTCGACGACGTCACCGAGCTGCCAGCCACCGGGCCCCGGCGACGGCAGTGACAGCAGCGTGGCGATGATGATCAGGTTCGGCAGGACCGGGCTCCATGCGGCCGCGAAGAACCGCCGGCGGCTGTTGAGGAACGCGTTGGCGAGCCCCGTCAGGCCGTAGAACAGGATCTGGATCAGGAAGATCCGCGACAACGTCGTGCCGACCGAGCGGAACAATTCGGGGTCGACGCCGTCGTCGACGTTCAGCGAGAACAGGCGGAAGATCCACGGCGCCGCGATCACCGCGGCGAGGGTGATGCCGGTGATCAGCACGACCGACATCGTGATCACCACGTTGGACGACTCGTCGTCGTCCTCCTCGACGAACGTCGAGAACAGCGGCACCAGCGTCGCCGACAGCACCCCGCCCAGCAGCAGCTCGTAGACGATGTTCGGCGTCTCGTTGGCGAGCACGTACGCATCGCCGAGCGCGGTGTTGCCGACGACCGCGCCGAGCGCGGTGAGGCGCAGCAGCCCGGTCACCCGGGAGACGGCGGTTCCGGCAGCGACGGTGACGTTGCTGCGCAGCAAGTTGCTCACGCGGTGCGGGTCTCCTCGACCGCCAGTCGCAACGCCTCGAGTTCGACGACGAGATCCTCCACGTCGTGCTCGTAGGCGTCGGTGTCACCGGCGCCGACGGTGATCTCCGCGGCGCGGGCCACCAACTCGTCGAGGCGCGTCTGGGTCAACCGCAGCGTGTTCGCGGCGCGGGTCGACTGCTGCTTCAGTCGCTCGGTGCCGGCCAGCTGACCCTCGACCGACGCGATCGCGGCGGCGAGTTCGGCCGAGTCGTCCTCATGCGTGCGCTGCTGGAGCGACTCCAACTTCGAACGCAACGCGGTGGGATCGAGCCGGTTCACAACCTCGTCCAACTCGTGGCCCCGACGGGCGATCCGCCACGTCTCGTCGAGGCCGTGATCGAGCTTGTCGACGATGCCGGCGACGCGTGCCTTGAGCGGTCCGTCCGTTGCGGCGTCGACCGTCTGGTGCAGCCTCGATGCGGCCCGCTGGGCGGCGTGGACGAACTGCCGCCACGGCTCCTGCACCGTGAAGGGGTCGATCCGGGGACGACGCGGCCCCCGTGGCATCGCCGCGAGCACCGACCCGCCGTACGCGACGACGCCGGTGGCCGCCGCGACCGGCCACGCGAGGCCGAATGCCAGCAGCGCGGCGGTGGCGCCCACACCGAGCACGATCCGCCACGACAGGATCGCCTTGGCGGTCTGCGGTGTGTAGAACCGGTCGCGGAACGCCATGCGGTCAGCCTAAGCGGGCTCGATGTCGGCGGCGGTGAGTGTCGTGAGCTGCTCGTCGGTCGGATCGGCGACGTCGGCGAGACGCAACGCGTGCAGCCCGACTGCGCCCTCGAACACGTTGCGCACGAACCGCGCGTTGCCGAACCCGCGCCCCCGCGGCTCCGCCTCGATCACGTCGGCCAGCTTCGCCGCCGCACCGCCGTCGAGGTGATACTCCTTGCGTTCGCTGATCAGCCGGAAGATCGCGATCAGCTCCACGGTGTCGTAGTCCGGGAACTCGATCGTGCGGGTGAACCGGCTCTTCAGGCCGGGATTGGAGTCGATCAGCTCGACCATCTCGGCCGGGTAGCCGGCAGCGACGACCGAGAGATCGTCGCGGTGGTCCTCCATGAACTTGACGATCGTGTCGACCGCCTCCAACCCGAAATCGTTCTCACCGCCGCGGGCGAGCGCATACGCCTCGTCGATCAGCAGCGTGCCGCCCAGCGCGGACTCCAGCACCTTGCGCGTCGTCGTCGCCGTCTGCCCGACGTAGCCGGCGACGAGCGCCGACCGGTCGGTCTCGACGAGGTGCCCCTTCGAGACGACGTCGAGCGTGCGGAAGATCTGGCTCAGCAGGCGTGCGACCGTCGTCTTGCCGGTGCCCGGGTTGCCGGTGAACACGAGATGCTTGCTGGTCTCCATCGTCGGCAGGTCCCGAGCCGCGCGCAGCTCCTGGATCCGCAGCAGCGACGTCAGCCGCCGCACCTCGGTCTTCACGTGGTCGAGCCCGACGAGCGCATCGAGCTCGGCGAGCAGGTCCTCGATCGAGCGCTCTGGTGGCAGTTCCACCTCCGTTGGCGGGGCCGCCGCCCCCGCGGTGCTCGCCGCTGCCGCGGCAGGCCGCCCGGGTCGCGGCACGCCGTGGTCGTCCATCGTCGTCAGCAGCATCGTGCGGTACCGGTCGATTGCGGCGATCTCATCCGCAGACGGCACGAGGTCGAGCGCCGCAGTTGCGTGGGCGAGTTCCAGCGCGTGCGTGTAGTACGTGTTGGCGCGCCGCCCGCCGTCCTTCGCGTCGGCTTTCACCAGCAGGTCGAACATCGTGCTCGGTGTCGTGAGCCATGCCTTCGATCCGCCGAGCGTGTCGTCGTCGCGCAGGCGCTTCGCCGTCAGGATCATCGGTGGGGTCAGCTTGCGGCCCAGCGCCGACGTCCAGCTGTCGAGTTCACGGTCGGTGTGCCGCCCGTCGGCGTCGATGCACGCCGACACGAGGTTGGCGGCCTCGATCGTGCACTCGACGACGTGGTCGGCGCCCGCCAGCTCGCGGAGCGTGGAGTTCATCGCCGCGACGAACTCGTCGGCTCGCTCCTCGAAGACGTCCGCCATCTCGCCGAGCGTAGTGAAGCCGCCCCCGTGGACTCTGCCAGACTGGTCCGATGGGCGCGCCAACGGTGTCGTGGGATCCGCCGGGCCCCGGCACGTGGGAGCTCGACACCACCCACTTCGACCCGATGTCGTCTCGGATCGTCCGCGACATCGTCTCCGAATCGATGGACGCCGGCCTCGCGACCGGGCTGGAGATGTTGGGGGCGCCGCTCGCGTCGATGCGGGCCGCGTTCGTCAACGGGCGAATGTACGTGCGACTCGTGCCGCTCGTCGGCGCCGATCGCAACCTGCCGCTGCCGCCGAAGCCGCTGCTGTGGCTGATGACCCGGATCCATCCGGAGTTCCGGCGCCGCGCGAAGCGATCGGTCGTTGCGATCGACGAGCGGATCTGGCGTGCGGAGTACGAGCGCTGGGAGCAGGAGTGGAAGCCCCGGCTGGTCAGCACGAACCGCGGGCTCGGGTCGGTCGACGAGCGAAGCCTCGACGACGACGCGCTCGCCGATCACCTCGACGCGGTGATCGAACATCTCCGGTGGTCGACGACGATGCACTTCCGGCTGCACACGAGCGACCTCGGCCCGATCAGCCGGCTGCTGGTCGCGGCCGAGGACTGGCAGCTCGATCAACGGGCGGCGATGGCCGCACTGGCCGGAGCCTCGCCGTCGACCAGCGCGCCCACGCGTTCGCTCGCGGCGATCCGCGACGAACTCGGCCGCGCCGGTGTGGCGCCGAACTCGCTCGACGACGTGCGCACGGCGTCGGTCCGAGCCGGCGAACTCCTCGACGCGTATCTCGACGAGTACGGCAACCGCCTCACGACGGGTTACGACATCCGCGACCTGACGCTGGGCGAACTCCCCGACATCGTGCTCGCCTCGATCCTCGACGACCGCGAACGCGCCATCGTGAACGGTGACGGCGCGCTCGCCGCTGTGCGGGCCGACGTCCCGTCCGAACATCTCGACGAGTTCGACACCATCGTCGAGGATGCCCGGCTGCTGTACGGATTACGCGACGAGAACGGCCCCCTCACCTATCAGTGGCCCGCCGGTGTGCTGCGCCGAGTCGTGCTCGAGATCGGCGGCCGCTTCCTGGAGGGTGGGCGAATCGCCGAGCCCGACCATGTCTTCGACGCCGGCGCCGCGGAACTGGCTGCCCTGCTGCGCGGCGGCTCCGGACCGTCCGCCGATGAACTGGCGGCGAGGGCGGACGTGCGGGCAGCCAACACGGCACTCACCCCGGTGGCCGTGCTCGGGCCACCGCTCGCGCCACCCCCGGTCGAGGTGCTGCCCGGCCGGATGCCGGAGATGATGCGCGGCGTCCTCTTGGCGACGCGCCTGCTCGACGGCGACATGGACGCGGTCGAGGCCGGCGGCCGGGGCGCAGACGACCTCACCGGGACCGGCATCGGGTCGGTGCCCTACCGCGGCGTCGCGCGTGTGGTTGCCTCTGCCGACGAGGCACTCGACCGCACCGAGCCCGGCGACATCATCGTCACCCGCCTGACCGTTCCGACGTACAACGCAGTGCTCGCGATGGCCGGGGGAGTGGTCACCGAGTACGGCGGGCTGCTGTGCCACACCGCGGTGATCGCGCGTGAGCTCGGCATCCCCGCCGTCGTCGGCGTCGCCGGCGCGCTGACCGAGATCCCCGACGGCGCCGAGATCGAAGTCGACCCCGTCGCGGGCCGGGTCACCGTCCTCGCCTGACCCCTCCCCGCGATGACGATGTCCCCGTCGCGGCGGGCCGGATGTGCCCGCTGACCATGATTCCGATACCGGTGCTCGGCCAGGTGAGCGGTAGCGTCAGCGACCATGACGACCACCGAGTCCGGCGCGCCCGCCGTCACCAATCGATTCACTGACGTGGCCAGCGTGCGCGAGGCGCTGAAGTCCGTGAACTACCTGGCAGACGATGGTATCGCCGGGGTTGCGTTCCTCGCCGACCGGCTCGGCAAGCCGATCCTCGTCGAGGGGCCGGCGGGCACCGGCAAGACGCAGCTCGCCAAGTCGGTCGCCGAGATGACGGGCGCGAAGTTGATCCGTCTCCAGTGCTACGAGGGTCTCGACGAGTCCAAAGCGCTCTACGAGTGGAACTACAAGAAGCAGCTCCTGCGGATCCAGACCGAGCGGGGCACAGACGGCGCCACCGAGGACTGGACCGACATCCAGGACGACATCTTCTCCGACGAGTTCCTGCTGACCCGGCCGCTGCTCGAGGCGATCACCGCCGACGAGCCGGTCGTGCTGCTGATCGACGAGGTCGACCGCGTCGAGGTCGAGACCGAGGCGCTGCTGCTGGAGATCCTGTCCGACTATCAGGTCTCGATCCCCGAGCTCGGCACGATCACGGCGACGCAGATCCCGCTCGTGTTCCTCACGTCGAACAACACCCGCGAGCTGTCCGAGGCACTGAAGCGGCGCTGCCTGTACCTCCACGTCGACTACCCGGAACTGGAACGCGAACGCGAGATCGTGCTCGCCAAGGTGCCGGACATCACCGAGACGCTCGCCGACCAGGTCGCCCGGATCGTCCGCTCGATCCGCCAGCTCGACCTGAAGAAGGCGCCGAGCGTGTCCGAGACGCTCGACTGGGCCCGCACGCTGATGCTGCTCAACATCGACGTGATCGACGAGCAGACCGCGAAGGACACGCTGAACATCCTGCTCAAGTACCAGACCGACATCGCGAAGGCCGCGAAGGAACTCGCGGTCGACGAATGACGTCATGCTCGAACTGCTGAACGGCTTCGTCGTCGAGCTGCGCAACGCGGGCCTGCCCGTCAGCCTGACGGAGAACCTCGACGCGATGGAGGCCGTGCAGCACATCCCGATCGAGGACCGCGACGCGTTCAAGTACGCGCTCGGCGCGACGCTGATCAAGAACCACGCCCACTGGCGCAGCTTCGAAACGGTGTTCGAGGTCTACTTCAGTCTGCGCGGGCCGGAGTACAAGATCGGCGAGGACGGCACCACCGACATCGACGAGATGTGGCGCGAGATGCAGGAGGCGCAACAGCAGGGCGAGGGCCAGGGCGCGGGCGGCATGGAGGGGATGACGCCCGAGGAGATCGCGCAGATGCTGATGCAGGCGCTGATGAACGGCGACCAGGCGATGATGCGGGCGATGGCCAAACAGTCGGTGAAGCGGTTCGCCGGGATGGAGCCCGGCCGCCCCGTCGGCGGCACGTACTACCTGTATCGCACGCTGCGCAATCTCGACCTCGACGGGATGCTCGACAAGATGATGGAGGCCTCGCGGGAGGAGGCTCCCGACGACCTGACGTCGTTGGAAGAGCGGCTCGAACGCGAGGAGTACCAGGACCGGATCGAGAAGTTCAAGGGCGAGATCGAAGCGGAGATCCGTCGCCGCCTCGTCGCTGACCGCGGCGCGGAGGCGATGGCCAAGACGCTGCGCAAGCCGTTGCCCGAGGACGTCGAGTTCATGCACGCTTCCCGCGACGAGATGTCGTCGTTGAAGAAGGCGCTCCAGCCGCTGACCCGCAAGCTCGCCGCCCGCCTCGCCCGCAAGCGCAAGCACGGACGCAAGGGGCCGCTCGACTTCCGCAACACGGTGCGCCACTCGCTGAGCTACGGCGGCGTACCCGCCGAGCCGAAGTTCAAGTATCCCCGGCCGGCGAAACCCGAGCTGATGGTCGTCGCCGACATCTCCGGGTCGGTCGCTGCGTTCGCCCGGTTCACGCTGATGCTCGTCTACGCGATCTCCGGGCAGTTCTCGAAGGTCCGCTCGTTCGTGTTCATCGACGGCATCGACGAGGTGACCGACTACTTCAAGGCGACCGAGGACATCACCGAGGCGATCCACCGGGTGAACACCGAGGCCGACGTCGTGTGGGTCGACGGCCACTCGGACTACGGCCACGCGTTCGAGGTGTTCTGGGACCGGTACGGCAAGGACGTCGGCCCGAAGACGACGGTGCTGCTGCTCGGCGACGCGCGCAACAACTATCACGCCAGCCAGAGCTGGGTCGTCAAGGAGATCCAGCACAAGGCGCGGCACGTCTACTGGCTGAATCCCGAGCCGAAGAGCTACTGGAACACGGGCGATTCGATCGTCGGCGAGTACGGCACGTACACCGATGGCGTGTACGAGTGCCGCAACCTGCGCCAGCTCGAAGGCTTCGTCGAAAAGCTGGCCTGAGCAGGCGCGTTCCGGGCCCGACCGCCGTGTGCGCGCGGTTGTGACATTCCGTTCGTCATCTGTTTGTCATTCAAGGACCCCTCAAGGTCTGCCGAACCCTTTGTCAGAGGTTCCCCGTGAATCACCGACAGTGAGGTGTTCGAATGAATCCCAAACGCAACGAATCGTTGACTCGACCGACGGAGTTCGAGTTCATGCCGACCGCCGAGTGGACGGCGTTCAACGATCGGCTGCAGGCGGGAATCGTCACCTCTGAACTCAAGGGTGCGACGATCGAGCCGGGTGAACTGGTCCTCGCCGACGGCCGCCACCTCAGCGTGTTCAACCTCGCCCAGCTCTGCCATCTCAGCGAGCGCTCCGACTGGGGTGCGCTGATCGATCGCCACCTGACCACGCTCTCCGCCCACGTCGGTGGTGTCCCCGAACCGTTCTCGATCCTCGACCTGCGGGTGCGGCTGCTGCCGAACGACCAGGCCGACCACGAAGTCCTCGAACTGCTCGGCGCCCGGCCGTTCGCCGAAGGTGTCGTGCAGACACTGGCCGTGCAGCTCAACGAGTCGGTGCGTTCGGTGCCGACGAGCGAACTCGAAGAGCTCGGCTGGGACGTCGACAAGTGCTGGGCCGGTGCCTGGGCGCAGACCCGCACGCTCGCCCGGCCCGAGGAGGCCAACATCGTCGATGTCGGCGGCGCGGTGCTCGTGCACCTCTCGTCCGAGCACTACTTCTGCTCCAGCTTCGTGCCGTACCTCGACGACATCGTCGACGGCATCGGTGAGCACGGCGCCCTCGTCTCGATCCCCGTGCGGCACAGCCTGATCATCCACCCGATCTACGACGATGCCGTGCTCGCCGCCGCCGGCGCGATGATCCCGATCACCCGCCAGCTCAACCTCAACGGGCCCGGCGAGGTCAGCGCCCACCTGTACTGGTGGCGCGACGGCGAGCTGACGTGGATCCCCACCTACTTCGCCCACGACGGCGTCGAGTTCTACCCGCCGCCGGAACTCGCCGACCTGATCCGCGACCTCAGCTGACCGTTCAGTAGAACGTCAGCACGTCGTCCAGCGGCTTGCGAGGCAGCGACGGCACCTGGCAGCCGGGCACCGGATAGCCCACGGGAAACAGCACGAACGGCCGCTCGTGTGCGCCGCGCCCGAAC
>JABDKP010000172.1 GCA_013002175.1 Ilumatobacter sp. | reverse complement strand
CGATCGCGAGCACCGTGTCGGGCGACGTGACGAAGCTCAGCGTCTTCGCCGAGCCGTCGTTGCGCTTCGGGAAGTTGCGGTTGAACGAGTTGACGATCGTGTTCGGCCGGCCGGTGATCGACTCGGGGCGCGACCACTGGCCGATGCACGGCCCGCATGCGTTGGCCAGCACCGTCGCCCCGATCGCCTCGAGGTCGGCGAGCAGGCCGTCGCGCTCGATCGTCGCACGCACCTGCTCGGAGCCCGGCGTGATGAGCAGCTCGCACTTGGCCGTCAGCCCCCGGGCGGCGGCCTGGCGGGCGATCGACGCGACGCGGGTGATGTCCTCGTACGAGGAGTTGGTGCACGACCCGATCAGGCACGCCGACGGCTCGAGTGGCCAGTCGTTCTCACGTGCAGCCGCGCCGACGCCGGCGGCGCCGACGAGATGGGCGCGGTCGGGCGAGTGGGGGCCATTGATCTGCGGCTTGAGTTCGTCGAGGTCGATCTCCAGCAACTGGTCGTACGTCGCGCCGTCGTCGGCGCGCAGGTCGTCGGCAACCTTGTCCGCGGCATCGGCGATCGCCTCCCGGCCGGTCGCCTTGAGGTACACCGCCATGTTGCGGTCGTACGGGAAGTGCGACGTGGTGGCCCCGATTTCGGCGCCCATGTTGCAGATCGTCGCCTTGCCGGTCGCCGAGATCGAGTCGGCGCCGGGGCCGTGGTACTCCACGATCGCGCCGGTGCCGCCCTCGACGGTGAGCCGTCGCGCCACTTCGAGGATGACGTCCTTCGGGCTGGACCAGCCCGACAGTGACCCGGTCAGCTTGACGCCGATCACCTTCGGCCACTTGACATTGAACGGGAAGCCGGTCATCACGTCGACCGCGTCCGCGCCCCCGACGCCGATCGCGACCATGCCGAGGCCGCCCGCGTTGGGCGTGTGACTGTCGGTGCCGATCATCATCCCGCCGGGGAACGCGTAGTTCTCCAGGACGACCTGGTGGATGATGCCCGAACCAGGTCCCCAGAACCCGATGCCGTACTTGGCGGACACCGACTTGAGGAAGTCGTAGACCTCCTTGTTCGTGTCGATCGCGACCCCGAGGTCGATCGTGGCGCCGACTTTGGCCTGGATCAGGTGGTCGCAGTGGACCGTCGAGGGCACGGCGGCTTCCGGCAGGCCGGCGGTCATGAACTGCAAGAGCGCCATCTGGGCGGTCGCGTCCTGCATCGCCACGCGATCGGGGTTGAAGTCGGCGTAGCTGGAACCGCGCTCCATCTCCTGGTCGTCCGGGTCGACGAGGTGATTGATGAGGATCTTCTCGGTCAGCGTCAGGGGCCGTCCGAGCCGCTCCCGCCCCAGCGCGACCCGTCCGGGAAGGCTGGTGTAGACGCGCTCGACGAGGTCGATGGGGGTGGTTGCACTGACGGAGGCCATGTAGACAACTATAATACAAGTACATGACGTCACCAACCGAGCGACCGGACGCCGGGCGACCGGGGTCCACCACCGGCGCCGCACGCGACGAACGGTCGGGCGCGCCCGAATGGGTTGGCATCGACCACGTGCAGCTCGCGATCCCCGTCGGCGCCGAGGACCGGGCCCGGGAGTTCTACTGCGGCGTGCTCGGGCTGACCGAGGTGCCCAAGCCGCCGGTGATGGCGGCCCGCGGCGGGGCATGGTTCGAGGCCGGCGCCGTGCGGCTGCACGTCGGCGCCGACGACTCGTTCGTGCCCGCACGCAAGGCCCATCCCGCGATCACCGTCCGCCGACTGGTGTCATTCGTGGAGTCGGCGAACCTCGACGCGTCGTGGAACACCGAGATCCCCGGGCTCGTGCGGTGCCACGTCTCCGACCCGTTCGGGAACCGGATCGAGCTCGTCGACGCGGACACGATCGACACCCCGCCGGGGGAGGCACCGCGGTGAGACGGATCCGCTACCAGGAGATCGCCGACGAGCTGCGCCGGCGTGCCGACGCCGCGCCCGCTGGCTCGCTGCTGCCGTCCGAGGCCGAGATGTCGACCGAGTTCAAGGCGTCGCGGGTGACGGTCCGCCGCGCGCTCGAGTTGGTGCGTGACGACGGGTTGATCGCCGCCCGGCAGGGGTTCGGATGGTTCGTCGCGACCGAGCCGGTGCGGCAGCGCCTCGAGTCGCTCGGCACGATCGAGGCCCAGATCGAAGGCGTCGGCAAGGTGTCCGAGCGACGGGTCGAGGAATTCGCCTTCGAGCAACCGCCCGCCCGCGTCCGCGCGCTGCTGCGGACCGACCAGGTGCTGCGGGTCAAGCGCGTCAACTTCGCCGACGGCGAACCGTTCGCCGTCGTCACGGTCTGGTGCCCGTCCGATCTGGGCGCGCAGCTGTCGCGTCAGGACGTCGAGGCGCGGCCGTTCTACGAGTTGCTCGACATCGAGCTGCGCGGAGCGACTCAGACGATCGGCGCCGATTCGGCCGAGCCGGCCGATGCGCGGCTGCTCGGGATCCGCGTCGGGTCGCCGCTGCTGCGCTGCCAGCGGGTGACGACCGACCGGCGGGGCGAGCCGATCCTCGTGAGCGAGCACCTCTTCCCGGCGCATCGCACGGAGTTCGTCGTCGACCTGCCGCAGGCCGAGCCGTCGACCACACCGAGCGGGCTCCGTCTCGTCGACTGAGCGGAGCGTACGCTGGCGGCGATGGGTGTGATCAAGACGTTCCGGTCGGTCGTGCAGTTCGACTCGATCACGCTCGACCCGGTCGAGCGACGGTTGAAGCGGGCTGCGTCGGTCGAGGATTACCGTCGCATCGCCAAGCGGCGCCTCCCCTTCGGTGTCTTCGACTACATCGACGGCGGTGCGGAGGACGAGCGGACGCTGCGGCGCAATTCGGCCGACTTCTCCGACATCGAGTTCCGGCCCCGCGTGCTGCGCGACGTCAGCAACATCGACACGTCGACCTCGATCTTCGGACGGCCCGCGGAGATGCCGCTGATCCTCGCACCGACCGGTTTCACCCGGATCGCTCATTCGCAGGGCGAACTCGCCGTGGCTCGAGCCGCGGCGCGCGCCGGGGTGCCGTGGTCGCTGTCGACGATGGGCACTCGGTCGATCGAAGAGGTCGCTGCGGTCAGTGACGGGGACAAGTGGTTCCAGGTGTACACGTGGAAGGACCGCGGGCTGGTCCGGGACCTCGTCGAGCGGGCCAGGGCGGCCGGCTACACGGCGCTGTGGCTCACCGTCGACACGGCGGTGCTCGGCCGGCGCGAGCGCGATGTCCGCCGCGGGATGACGTTGCCACCGAAGATCGGACTCGGCACGTTGATCGACGGCGCGATTCACCCGTCGTGGACGATCGACTTCCTGCGCAGCGAGCCCATCACGTTCGCGAACGTCGTCGGTCGCGGCACCGAGGACGGCAGCACGGCCGTCTCATTGGCGGAGCACGTGGCACGCCAATTCGACCAGGCACTGTCGTGGGACGACATCGACTGGTTGCGCTCGCTGTGGGACGGGCCGATCGTGCTCAAGGGCATCCAGACCGTCGCCGACGCGAAGCAGGCGGTCGCGGCCGGCGTCGACGGGATCGGCCTGTCCAACCACGGTGGCCGTCAGCTGGACGACGCGCCGACGCCGATCTCGCTCGTCGAGCCGGTGCGCCAGGAGGTGGGAGCGGACGCAACGATCATCTGCGACGGCGGGGTACGGCGGGGAAGTGACATCGTCAAGGCGCTCGCGCTCGGCGCCGACAGCGTGGCGATCGGACGGCCGTACTTCTATGCGCTCGGTGCGGCGGGCGAGCGCGGCGTCGACCACATGTTGCGGTTCATGCGCGACGGGCTGGAACGGACGATGGCATTGTCGGGAGTCCGGACGATCGACGAGATCGAACGTGGTCTCGTCCAGTGGAAGCGCTGACCGACGCGGTCAGCCCAGGTGCTCAGCCGACGTCGGGGACGGCGATCGCCCGTTCGTCGCGGGACGCCTCCAGCAGCACGTACGTCGACGTGCCGTCCGACGTGGACACCGTTGCGGTCGTGACGACGGAGTCGAGCCCGCCCTCGGTGTGCACGAGGATCTGACCGGGTGCGGCCGCATCCGGCAGCACGCCGCCGTGATCCGGCGACTCGGCGGCGACCACACTGGAGTCGAAGCCCCAGATCGTCAGCCAATCGGCGCGAAGTTGCGGGTTGTCGCGGTGGAATGCGACATCGTCGATCAGGTAGGTACCGAAGCCGTCTTCGCCGATCTCGCTCAGTGTTGCGAAGGCGAGCATCTCGTCGGGAAGCATCGACGGCGTGGTGATCAACTGGTCGCGTCCGACGAATGCGCGGTCCGCGAACTCCTGGAGGGGCGACAGCGACCACTGCCCGCCGGGAGCGGCTTGCTCGTACAAGAGCCCGTCCACGCTGCGGAGGACATGATTCGCTGCTGTCGTCATCTGAAAGTCTCCCGTGCTCGCGTCGATCCAGGCAGTGATCGATGTCCCTGCCGGATACGACCAACTGAATGAGTAGCTCTGTGCATCGGACACCGATGCTGCACCGGCGGCGATCTCGTCGGCGGCGACGACCACGGCGTCAGGTGCGGCGACGAACGCGGTGTCCGTCCCGAGGTCGAGCAGCTCGAGTGCTTCGAGCTCCTCGCTGTTGTCGTTGATCTCGGCGACCAGGTCAGTCGTGTCGTCGATGATCGCGACGCCCGACGAGGCGTCGGTCTCTGCTTCGGGGGCGGCCGGAACCTCGACGGGCTCGTCGACGTCGACCGGGGTGGTCGGGGCGGGGACGACGGATGGTCCGTCATTGCCGGCCATCCGTTGCGAGGCGAAGAGGCCACCGATGCCGAGGGCACCGAGCAGAATGGCAGTGCCGATCTGCTTGACGCCGGGGCTGGGGGTGCGCCGCTGCTTGCCGCTCGTCTTGGCCGGCGGCGACCACTCGCTCGGCGGCGGCGCCAGCATCGTGGCAGGCGTCGCCGGAACCTCGAGCGTGGGCACGAGTGGTGCGTCGAGTGACGGTGCTGCGGGCGCGTCCGGTGTCGGTGCGTCGAGCGACGGTACTGCGAGGTCGTCGAGCACGGCGGGCGCGTCTTCGTCGAGTGACGATGGTGCGGCGTCGTCGAGTGTGGGTGGTGCGGCGTCGTCGAGTGTGGGTGCTGCGGCTTCGTCGGCCGACGCGTGTGCGTCGAGCAGCTCGGCCGCAGGGACCGGCGGGGCGACCGCTGATGGAATCGACGGTGACGTCGGAGCGGACAGCGACTGCTCGGCGGCTGACGCGGGCGCCCGCATCGGTGCAACGACCGGCGGGGCCGGGGGAGACGACATCGCAGTGTCGTCCGGGGCGCCATCCGGCGCGGCGAGTACGGCGGGTACCGCCGGCGACGGCGGTGCAATCGATGCGTCGGGAGACGCCGCGGTGGGGGCCGCGAACGTCGGAGCCGCCGTCGGTGACTCAGGCAGCGGCGGCAGCGAAGCGGGAGCGTCCGTGGCGTCGGCGGCGGGAGGCGCCGGGACGGCGTCCATCGCCTCGTCCGACGTGACGAACATCTCGACGTCGTCGACCGGCACCACATCGTCGGCGTCGACGGCAACCATCTCGACGTCGTCCGGGGCGGGCGCAGGCGGATCGATCTCGACCGTCGCGGCCTCGACGGCCGCATCGTCGATCTCGGCGGCCGTGTCGAACGGTGCAAGCTCGTCCTGGTCGGGCTCGTCGACCGCGAGCGCGACGGGTTCGCTGGGGACAGCGACGGTCTCGACCTCGGCCACTTCGGCCGGATCGACCGCGGTCTGTTCGGTCACGACAGCGTCGGCCCCGGGCGCCGGGGCGGGGAGGTCGACGTCGACCGGGCCCGACATCACCGGAGGGGCGAGGTCGACGACGATCGCCTCGTCGGACGCCGGCTCGGCCGTGGCCGGCGGGGCGAACGCCTCGGACAACGGCGGAGTTGCCGGGAGATCCGACACGATCGGCCCGACGAGCGGTGCCATCGGATCCGCCGGCGCGGCGTCGGTCACCGCCTCGGTGCCGGTCTCGGTGCCGGTCTCGGTTTCGATGTCGATGGCGTCCGCAGTCGGTTCGTCGACGGGAAGTCGTTCCTCGACGTCCGCCGGTTCCGGCAGGGTGGTCGCGGCCTCAGGCGACGGCGGCGCCATGGGCGCGGTCTGGGTGAGCGGCACGTCCGCGGGCTGAGCAGGGGGCACCAGTGGCACGGTCGGCGCAGGAGTTGCGGCAGACGACGAGGGCACGGTGTGCGGCGCCGGCGGATCGAGTGGCCCTGCGGGGGGCTCGACCGCGGGCTCGATCGAAGCCGGTGGCGGCGGGGGCGCGGGGGCAGGCATCGACGGGGAGCCCGACGAGGCCGTCGGTGACGACAGCGTCGGTGCCGCGAAGCCGGGTTGCTCGGTCATGACCCTTTCTTCGGCAGATCTTCCGGCGGTCTTGACCGATCGATTGTGCGGATCGTTTCCGGGGCAGCCGCTTCGTCCGGAACACGAGCCAGGCGCGACAATCGCCGGATGTCCGATCGCGTCACCATCACCACCTCCGACGGCATCGCCGACGTCCGCATGAATCGGGCCGACAAGCGCAACGCGCTCGACAATGCGATGTTCCTCGCGCTCGCCGAAGCAGGCGAGCAACTCCGTGAGCAGTCCGGCCTGCGGGCGGTCGTGCTCTCGGGTGAAGGCGCGTCGTTCTGCGCAGGGCTCGACTTCTCCTCGATGCAGGCGATCGCCGACGTCGGGCAGTCCGACGGCGCCGAACGAGCGTCCGGCAATCCGGGCGAGATGGCCGACGGTCGCATCACCCACCTCGGCCAGCAGGTCTGTTGGGTGTGGCAGGAGATCCCGGTGCCGGTGATCGCGGCGGTGCACGGTCACGCGCTCGGTGGCGGGATCCAGATCGCACTCGGCGCCGACATCCGCATCATGCACCCGGACACGAAGTTGTCGGTGCGCGAGGTGCACTGGGGGCTGGTTCCCGACATGACCGGCACGTTCGTGTTGTCCAAGCTCGTCCGGCCGGACGTCGCGAAGGAGCTGACGTTCACCGCCCGCGTGTTCACCGGCACCGAGGCGATGGAGCTCGGTCTCGCGACGCGGCTCAGCGAGACGCCGTACGACGACGCGATGGCGATGGCCACGGAGATCGCGGGCCGCAGCCCCGGTGCCGTACGCGGCGCCAAGGCACTGTTCAACCGGATCTTCACCGATGGCGCCGCGGACCACTTCGCTGCCGAACGCCAGGTGATCGGCGAACAGATCGGCTCGCCGAACCAGGCCGAGGCCGTGCGGTCGGGGTTCGAGAGCCGGCCGCCGGTGTTCGCCGACGACTGAGAAACGCTGCGACAACACCGCGCTGAACCGGCCACGCCGCCGACTCGGCTCTGGCATCCTGGCGGCCGTGCCGAAGCGGATCCGACAGTCGCTCGTACTCGCCCTGTGGGCGGGCGCAGCGAGCGCGATCTGGGTCAGCGTCATCTGGGGTCGCGAGCTGCAACGCACCGCACCGGAGATCTTCCTCGGCGCAGCCCCGCTCGTCGGGCGAAACTTCCGAGACGGCTGGGACTGGCGGTTCGGGTGGGGGCTGGTCGGTGCCGGCATCATCGCCGCGGCGACGGTCGCCGGCGTCGTCACCGGCTGGTTCGAGCGGGCACGGCTGCGGATCGTCGTCGGTGCGACCTCGCTCGGGGCCGGCGCATTTGCGCTGCTCCTCGCGGCGACCGACGGTCGTGACGGCATTCTGTTCGGCGCGGCCGACGAACACGAGTATCTCGCCAACCTCGCGATCACCCCGCCGGCGGGGACGTTCGTGCGGACGTTCGTCGACAACATCGACGACTACAGCGTGCACGTCCGCGGTCATCCGCCCGGCTTCGTCGTGCTGCTCCAGGCGCTGGACGCTGTCGGGTTGGGCGGTGCCTGGCCGGTCGCTGCGCTCTCGGTGCTCTCCGCGATCGCAGTGCCCGCGGCGGTGCTCGTCGCCGTCTGGGCACTGGCCGGTCATGTCTGGGTCCGCCGATCGGCGCCGTTCCTCGTCGTCGCGCCGTACGCACTGTGGATGGTGACATCGGCGGATGCGTTCTTCTCGGCGGTGGGCGCCTGCGGCGTGGCACTGGTCGCACTCGGGGTCCGGTCCTCCGGCCGAGCCGCACTCGCATTCGGCGTCGCGGGCGGGACACTGCTGGCAATGCTGCTGTTCCTCACCTACGGCGGCGCGATCTTCCTCCTCGTGCCGCTGACGATCGTGATCGTCGGACGGCGCCACAGGATGGCCGGAACCGTTCGAGTGGTCCTCGGGGCAGTCGGTGCGGCCGTCGCGGTGACCACCGGGTGGTGGGCGGCCGGGTTCTGGTGGTTCGAAGGCGCGGCGTTGACGCGGGTCGAGTACTGGGAGGGGTCCGCCCAGTTCCGCATCTGGAACTACTTCATCTTCGCCAACATCGCCGCTGCGCTGATCGCCGTCGGCCCGGCGACGCTCGCGGGGTTGACGCGACTCCGCGGCGTCACCATGTGGACGCTCGTCGGGGGCGGTCTGGCCGCGCTGGTCGTCGCCGACCTGTCGCAACTGTCGAAGGGCGAAGTCGAACGGATCTGGCTGATCTTCTATCCGTGGCTGGCGATTGCGGCGGCGGCCCTCGTGGCACCGCTCGACCTCCGCCTCGTGCGCCTCGGCCGGAACAGCCACGCGGCCGGCTGGGTCACTGCGCAGGCTGCGACCGCGATCCTGCTGCAGGCGGCACTCGTCACGAAGTGGTGATCACGTCTCGACGTGAGGCGTCAGGGGCGCGGCGCCACGGCGGAACGCAGCGGCGCGGTGGCGAACTCGCGCAGGCCGGAGTCGACGTCGATCTCGGCGGAAAAGCCCAGCATGCTCGCAGCCTTGTGCGGTGAGGCGAAGACGTGGCGGATGTCGCCGAGCCGATAGTCCCCGACGACGTCGGGCGAGGGCGCACCGTCGGGCCGGAGCGCGTTGGCCATGTCGAGGATCGTCCTGGGCGTCCCGCTGCAGATGTTGAACGCACCTTCGGCCGGGTGCTCGTTCGTCACGGCCAGCACGTTCGCCCGCGCGACGTCGTGGACGTGCACGAAGTCGCGGGTCTGCCCGCCGTCCTCGAAGACCTGCGGTGCGGTGCCGTTCTCGTAGGCGCTGCGAAAGATGCTCGCGACGCCGGCGTACGGCGTATCCCGCGGCATCCGTGGCCCGTAGACGTTGTGATAGCGCAGCGAGGTCACCGACGCACCCCGGTGCTCGCGGACGTACGCGTTGCAGAGGTGCTCCTGCGCGAGCTTCGTCGTGGCGTAGACGTTGCGCGGATCGACCCCGTGGTCTTCCGGCACCGTCTCCGCCACGAGCTCGGCACCGCACGACGGACAGGTCGGCTCGAACCGGCCCGCATCGAGATCGTCGACGGCACGTGGCCCGGGCCGCACGAGACCGTGCTCACCGCACCGGTACCGACCCTCGCCGTAGACGACCATGCTCGACGCGAGGACGATCCGCCCCCGGAAGTCCCGTTCGTGCAGGTGTTGCAGCAGCACGGCCGTGCCGCCTTCGTTCCGGGAGACGTACTCGGCGGCATCGGCGAAGTCGACGCCGAGCCCGACCTTGGCGGCCTGGTGGCACACCGCATCGACGTGGTCGAGGATGCCGTCGTAGGTACTCGGCTCGCGGATGTCGGTCCAGTGGTAGGTCGCACCGTCGTTGCAGCCGGCCGGGATGCCGTCGTGCGCCGCCGGGTCGAGGTCGTCGACGACGTGGACGTCGTGATCGCCGGACACGAGCTGGTCGACGACGTGGGATCCGATGAATCCGGCGCCGCCCGTGACGAGAATCCTCACCCGCGGCAACCTATCTGCCGTGTCCGAACGGCCAGGGCTCGTTCACGAAACGATCAGAAGGTCGATCGAATCGACGCGCGGTCACCTACCCTCACGACGATGCCCGACGTCGTCCTGCCTGCGCTGAACGAGGCCGCCGCGATCCCGTGGGTCCTGTCGAGGATGCCGCACGGCTACCGGCCGATCGTCGTCGACAACGGCTCGACCGATCGCACCGCGGAGTTGGCGGCGGAACACGGCGCAACGGTCGTGCACGAGGAGAAGCGCGGATTCGGCGCCGCCTGCTGGGCCGGGCTGGAGGCCGCATCCGCGGACATCGTGTGCTTCATGGACTGTGACGCGTCACTCGACCCGGTGGCATTACCGCTGGTCACGGCGTATGTCGAGCGGGGCGACGCCGATCTGGTGATCGGCAGCCGGGTCGCCGACCGTGGTGCGTGGCCGGTGCACGCTCGGCTGGCGAACAAGGCGCTCGCGTTCGAAGTTCGCCGCCGGACGAAGCTGCGACTCGACGATCTCGGTCCGATGCGGGCGATCGGGCGGCAGCAACTGCTCGACCTCGGCATGACCGACCGACGATCCGGCTGGCCACTGGAGATGGTGCTGCGGGCCGTGCATGCCGGTCTGACCGTGCGCAACGTACCGGTCGAGTACCGCGAACGCTCCGGACGATCGAAGGTGACCGGCACCGCCCGCGGGACCGCCCGTGCCGTCAGGGACATGAGCCACATCCTGCGCGAACTCCGATGAGTGCGACGTTCCACCTCACCGTCATCGCCAAGGAGCCGGTCGCGGGACGGGTGAAGACCCGCCTGGTGCCGCCACTGTCCCACGATCAGGCCGCACGGATCGCAGGTGCCTGCCTCGCGGACACGTTCGCGGCGGTCACCTCGGCGGTCGAGCGCCACCCGGATGTGCGTGCGGTGGCGCTGATCGACGGCGACGCCGGGCGGTGGATCCCGGCCGGCTACGGCGTGCACGACCAGCGCGGCGACGGCCTCGGCGCGCGGCTGGCCAACGGGTTCGTCGATCTCGGGCCCGGGCTGATCATCGGGATGGACACGCCGTCCGCGGGGCCCTGGTTCGATGCGGCATTGGAGGCACTTCGGGCGGGTGACGACGCGATCGGGATGACCGCCGACGGCGGCTACTGGGGAATCGCGCTGGCCGATCCCGACCCGGCGGTCTTCGACGGGGTGCCGATGAGCACCGACCGCACCGGGCAGGCTCAGCTCGACCGCATGCGGGAACTCGGCCGGGTGGTCCGCGTGCTGCCGACCGTGCGGGATCTGGACACGTTCGACGATCTCGCCCCGCTCGTCGCCGAACTGCCCGGCTCGCACCTGGCAGGAGTCGCGGCGCACCTCATCGGTCCGCGTTGGGGCTGAGGCCGTACCGCGTGGCGAGCGCGGGATGCGTCATCCGACGAGGTAGGCGAAGTAGTGCCCGGTGCTGTCCATCGTGTACGGCAGGTTCTCGGCGTGGAGCAGCTCGGTCAGCCGTCCGGCCGCCACGAGTCCGTCGCTGACGGTCTGGTAGTCCTCGGCGTCGTAGTACGCATCGCGCACGCTGGTGATCATCATCCCGCCGGGCTTGATCCAGCGCGGCATGTCGGCGAGCGTGGTCGGGGGGAGGTGGCCCAGCGTGTACACGCCGCCGATGACCATGACGTCGAAGTCGTGCGCCCATCCGTCGGGTGGCGGTTCGGCGAGGTCGACCTGGGCCACCAGCCGGCGGTACACCCCCCGGGCCCGGGCCGCGGCAACCATGCCGGGGGAGAGATCGACACCGTGCAGATTGGTGAACCCTGCGGCGGCGAGTGCGGCACCGACGAGCCCGGTACCGCAACCGGCATCGAGGATCGAGATCTCGGGGTCGTCGAAACCCTCGACCATCTCGATGCATCGTCGTAACACGGCGACACAACTCGACGGCACGCCGTAGACCTCACCGGCGACGTCGGAGTCGTACGTCGCTGCCCACTCGTCGTAGTACTCGACGATGCGTTCCGGGTCGCCCCGCAGTTCGAACGCCTGCTGGATCGCAGGGTGGGCCTCGTCGGGCTCCTGTCCGGCCATCGCGTCAGCCTGCATCGCCCGACCAGCGGAACACGTCGTGCATCTGGACCCACGCCGGCTCGTGACGTTCCAAGTACTCGGTGACCTCGTCACGGCGGTCCGCACGCAAGCAGAGCCGACGCATCGCGGACGCCACGAGGGTGCCGGGCGCGGCAGCATGGAGCGAGAGTTGAGGTCGCGGCATCTCCCACCGGACGGCGTCGATGTGGAGTTCGGTGAGCACATCGGCGAAGTCCGACGCGGTCGGGCCGGTCGGGCGGTCGAGCCCCCAGAAGTGCTTCCAGGCGCCGTTCCAGGCCGTACTGGGATGCTGTGCGGGCACGACGAGCACGACGGCGCGGCGGGCGTGATCGGTGAGGGCGGTGATGAACGGAACGATCACCGAGACGTTGTACGCGACGTGGTGGCACGTGACGACGTCGGCGCGTGGGGTGTCGGCAGCAACGTCCGGCCAGCGGCCGGGGATCGCGAGTGACTCGACCACGGCCGCATCGGCTGCGCCGGCGAACGACGCGAGCATCGCGTGGCTCTCGTCGACACCGATCACGAACTCCGCCGGCGGAACGAGCGACAGTGCGGCCCTCCCGCCCCCACAGCCGACGTCCAGCACCGAGCCGCCGCTCGGCGGCAGCTCGGCCCGGGCGATCGCCGATGCGAGCGTCGATCGGTCGAGGTTGTCGTCCACTGCGAACGTGGCGGTGTCGTGCGACCACGGCGACTCGTCGGCCTGGGCGAGGATCTCGTCCGGTATCGCCCACTCGGCGAGCTGCTCGGCCCAGCGCTCCGATGCCTTCATCGATCCATCATCGCCGCTGCCGACGGTGTGGGCAACAGGTTCACGAGCGGACGAGCTGGCTGACGCGGCGAATCAGCCCCTAGGATGTGATCTCCGCTTGAGCCAGCGTTGTCTCGAGCATCCTCGTGAGAGGGCGCACGTTCGGTCGACGACGACCGATCAGCCGGTCAGTGTCGACCGCTCGCCCTCGGCGATCTCGAAGCCCGACTCGACCTCTCGTGGATGTGACAATGCAGCAGCCTCCAGGCCCCAGTGGCCTCTACGATCCGCGGCAGGAGCATGACTCCTGTGGCGTGTCGTTCGTCGCCAACCTGAAGGGCGAGCGCTCCAACGAGCTCGTCGTCACCGGCCTGCGCGCATTGACCAACCTGGAACATCGCGGCGCAACCGGCGCCGAACCCGACTCGGGCGACGGTGCCGGCATCCTGCTGCAGATCCCCGACCGATTCTTCCGTGAGGTCGTGGACTTCGCGCTTCCGGCCGCCGGCGCCTACGCCGCCGGGATCGCATTCCTGCCGGCCGACCCCCGGCTCGCCGAGAAGGCGGTCGCGGCGATCGACAACACGGTGGCCGATGCCGGCCTGACGGTGCTCGGCTGGCGCGATCTGCCGGTCGATCCCGAGTGCCTCGGGACCACGTCGCGGGCCGCGATGCCGACGTTCAAGCAGCTGTTCGTCGCCGACCCGGACGGCGCCAGCGGCATCGACCTCGACCGCAAGGCGTTCGTCGCCCGCAAGACGTCGCGGCGCGAACTCGTCGGTGATCTCGACAGCTACTTCTCGTCGCTGTCGTCACGGACGATCGTCTACAAGGGGATGCTGACGACGCCCCAACTGAGCGAGTTCTTCCCGGACTTGACCGACCCGCGGGTCGAGTCTGCGCTGCTCCTCGTGCACAGCCGTTTCTCGACCAACACGTTCCCGTCGTGGCCACTCGCGCACCCGTACCGCTTCGTCGCGCACAACGGCGAGATCAACACGGTGCAGGGCAACCAGAACTGGATGCGCGCCCGCGAGGCGATGCTCGCCAGCCCCGCGCTGCCGGGGATCGACCGGGCGTTCCCGATCTGCACGCCCGGCGCATCCGACACCGCACGGTTCGACGAGGTCCTCGAACTGTTGCACCTCGGCGGCTATCCGATCCACCACGCGGTGCTGATGATGATCCCGGAGGCGTGGGAGAACGACACGACGATGTCGCAGAGCCAGCGGGACTTCTACCGGTTCCACGCCGCCCTGATGGAGCCATGGGACGGGCCGGCGTCGGTCACGTTCACCGACGGCGAGATGATCGGCGCGGTGCTCGACCGCAACGGCCTGCGCCCGAGCCGGTACTGGGTCACCGACGACGATCTCGTGGTGATGGCGTCGGAGGTCGGCGTGATCGACATCGAGCCGTCGCGGGTCGTCGCCAAGGGGCGGCTGCAGCCCGGCCGGATGTTCCTGATCGACACGAACGAGGGTCGCATCGTCGGCGACGAGGAGATCAAGTCGAAGCTCGCCGCCGAACACCCCTACGGCGAGTGGCTCGACGCCGGCCTGGTCAGCCTCGCCGACCTGCCCGCCCGCGAGCACGTCGTGTTCAGCCACCAGAGCGTCCTGCGGCGTCAGCAGATGTTCGGTTACACCCACGAAGAACTCCGCATCCTGCTCACACCGATGGCGGCGAATGCATACGAGGCGCTCGGCTCGATGGGGACCGACACGCCGCTCGCCGTGCTGTCGGAACGGCCGCGCCTGCTGTTCGACTACTTCAAGCAGCTGTTCGCCCAGGTGACGAACCCGCCGTTGGACGCGATACGCGAGGAAGTCGTCACCGCCGTGTCGTCGACGGTCGGGCCCGAGGCGAACCTGCTCGCGCCGGGTCCGCAGAGTTGCAAGCAGCTGTTGCTGCCGAACCCGATCATCGACAACGACGAGTTGGCGAAGATCATCCACATCAACGACGACGGCAACCACGAGGAGCTCGGGGCGAAGGTCCTGTCGGGTCTGTACCGCGTGGAGGACGGTGGTCCCGGTCTGGCGAAGGCACTCGACCGGGTCTGCGCCGAGGCGTCTGCTGCGATCGACGACGGGGCGCGCATCATCGTGCTGTCCGATCGCAATGCGGACACGGTCGATGCGCCGATCCCCTCGCTGCTGCTGACCGCCGCAGTGCACCATCACCTGGTGCGGACGAAGCAGCGCACGATGACCGGGCTGTTGGTCGAGGCGGGCGACGCCCGCGAAGTGCACCACATGGCCCTGCTGATCGGCTACGGCGCCGGCGCGATCAACCCCTACCTCGCGTTCGAGTCGATCGAGGACCTGATCGCCGAAGGCATGCACGGTCTCGGCGGAGCAGACCCCAACGTGGCGGTGCACAACTACATCAAGGCATGCAACAAGGGCGTCCTCAAGGTGATGTCGAAGATGGGCGTGTCGACGGTCGCGTCGTACACCGGCGCCCAGATCTTCGAGGCGATCGGGCTGGGCGACGACGTCATCGACCGCTACTTCACCGGCACGATCAGCCAGCTCGGCGGGATCGGGCTCGACGAGATCGCCGCCGAGGTCGCGGCGCGGCACCGGATGGCCAACCCCGAGCGGCCCGAGGACCGGGCCCATCGCAAGCTGGAACTGGGTGGCGAGTACCAGTGGCGACGCGAGGGCGAGCTGCACTTGTTCAACCCCGAGACCGTCTTCAAGCTGCAGCACGCGACTCGTGCCGGGCGCTACGACGTGTTCAAGGAGTACACGGCACGCGTCGACGACCAGTCCGAGAAGCTGATGACGCTGCGCGGTCTGTTCGAGTGGGCGGACTCGCCCGACCGGCAACCGGTCCCGATCGACGAGGTCGAACCGATCAGTGAGATCATGAAGCGGTTCTCGACGGGGGCGATGAGCTACGGGTCGATCTCGGCCGAGGCACACGAGACGCTGGCGGTCGCGATGAACCGGATCGGCGCCAAGTCGAACACGGGCGAGGGCGGCGAGGACGAGGACCGGTTGTACGACCCGCAGCGTCGCTCGGCGATCAAGCAGGTCGCCTCCGGCCGCTTCGGCGTCACCGCGGAGTACCTCACGAACTCCGACGACATCCAGATCAAGATGGCGCAGGGCGCGAAGCCGGGCGAGGGCGGCCAGTTGCCCGGCCACAAGGTGTACCCGTGGATCGCCAAGACCCGCCACTCGACGCCTGGCGTCGGACTGATCTCGCCGCCGCCGCACCACGACATCTACTCGATCGAGGACCTCAAGCAGCTGATCCACGACCTCAAGAACGCCAATCCGCAGGCCCGCATCCACGTCAAGCTGGTCGCCGAGACCGGGGTCGGCACCGTGGCCGCGGGCGTCGCCAAGGCGAAGGCGGACGTCGTGCTGATCTCCGGCCACGACGGCGGAACCGGCGCGAGCCCGCTGACGTCGCTGAAGCACGCCGGCGGCCCGTGGGAACTGGGCCTGGCCCAGACGCAGCAGACCTTGATGCTCAACGGGTTGCGCGACCGGATCGTCGTCCAGTCCGACGGACAACTCAAGACCGGCCGAGACGTCGTCATCGCGGCGCTGCTCGGCGCCGAGGAGTTCGGTTTCGCCACGGCACCGCTCGTCGTGTCCGGGTGCGTCATGATGCGCGTCTGCCACCTCGACACCTGTCCGGTCGGGATCGCAACCCAGAACCCGGACCTGCGGACCCGGTTCAACGGTCGCCCCGAGTTCGTCGTCAACTTCTTCGAGTACATCGCGGAGGAGGTGCGGGAGTTGATGGCGTCACTCGGATTCCGGACGATGGACGAGCTGATCGGCCGCGTCGACTGTCTCGACACCCGCACCGCCGTCGACCACTGGAAGGCATCCGGCCTCGACATCAGCCCGATCCTGGCCGTGCCGCAGAACCCGTACGACCAGGCCCGGCACCAGACGGTCGGCCAGGACCACGGCCTCGAGCACGCACTCGACCAGCAGCTGATCGAACTCTCACAGCCGGCGATCCAGGACGGTCACGCCGTGTCGGTCGAACTTCCGATCCGCAACGTCCACCGCACGGTCGGCACGCTGCTCGGTCACGAAGTCACCAAACAGTGGAAGGGCGACGGCCTGCCGGACGGCACGATCGACATCACGCTCACCGGTTCGGCCGGACAGAGCTTCGGGGCGTTCGTGCCGAGTGGCATCCAGATGCGTCTCGTCGGTGACGCCAACGACTATCTGGGCAAGGGACTGTCCGGCGGACGGCTGATCGTGCACCCGCACCCGGATGCGACGTTCGTCGCCGAAGACCATGTGATCGCCGGCAACGTCATCGCCTATGGCGCGACCGGTGGGGAGATCTTCCTGCGGGGCATCGTCGGTGAGCGGTTCTGCGTCCGCAACTCGGGTGCCCTCGCCGTCAGCGAGGGCATCGGCGACCACGGTTGCGAGTACATGACCGGCGGGCGCGTCGTCGTGCTCGGCGAGACCGGCCGCAACTTCGGTGCCGGGATGTCGGGCGGCATCGCGTACGTCTACGACCCGACCGGCGACTTCGCGAGCAAGGTCAACTACGAGATGGTGCAGCTCGAGCAGCTCACCGCGGAGGACCGCGACTTCGTCAGGTCGACCGTTGCCCGCCACCGCGACGTCACCGACTCGACCGTCGCGTCGGGGATCCTCGCCTCGTGGGAGGTGGAGGTGGCCAAGTTCCGCAAGGTGATGCCGACCGACTACAAGCGGGTGCTCACGGTCATCGACGAGGCCGCGTCCGCCGGTCTCACCGAGGCCGAGACCGTCGACAAGATCATGGAAGCAGCGAGGGGCTGATGGGCAAACCAACAGGATTTCTCGAATGGCAGCGCGAGACACCGGCGCGGCGACCCGTGCCGGTGCGGCTGCGTGACTGGAACGAGGTCTACGAGCCGTTCGACGCCGAAGCATTGAAGCAGCAGGCCGGGCGGTGCATGGACTGCGGCATCCCCTTCTGCAACAACGGCTGCCCGCTCGGCAACCTGATCCCGGACTGGAACGACCTCGTGTACCGCGAGCAGTGGCAGGACGCGATCGAACGGCTCCACGCCACGAACAACTTCCCCGAGTTCACCGGTCGGCTGTGCCCGGCTCCGTGCGAGTCGGCGTGTGTGCTCGGCATCAACCAGGACCCGGTGGCGATCAAGCAGGTCGAGGTGGAGATCATCGACCGTGCGTGGAGCGAGGGGTGGGTCACCCCCCATGTCCCGTCGGTGCGCACCGGCAAGCGCGTCGCGGTCATCGGCTCGGGGCCGGCGGGCCTCGCCGCGGCCCAGCAGTTGACCCGTGCGGGCCACGACGTCGTCGTGCTCGAACGCGCCGACCGCATCGGCGGGTTGCTGCGCTACGGGATCCCCGAGTTCAAGATGGAGAAGCGCCACATCGACCGACGGATCGCCCAGATGGAGGCGGAGGGCACCGAGTTCCGTACGAATGCCGTCGTCGGTGAGAACGTCGACATCGAGGTACTGCGCGCGTCGCACGACGCGATCGTGCTGGCCTGCGGGGCCACGGCGTGGCGTGACCTGCCGATTCCGGGCCGCGAACTCGACGGCATCCACCAGGCGATGGAGTACCTGCCCGAGTCGAACCGGGTGCAACTCGGCGACCAGGAGCGATCGCCGATCGACGTCGAGGGCCGCCACGTCGTGATCATCGGCGGTGGCGACACCGGCGCCGACTGTCTCGGCACGGCTCACCGCCAGGGAGCGGCATCGGTGACGCAGTTGGAGATCATGCCGATGCCGCCGGCGGAACGGGCAGCCGACCGCAACCCGTGGCCTCAGTTCGCTCAGGTCTACAAGATCACGTCGGCCCACGAGGAGGGCGGCGAGCGGATCTACAGCGTCAACACCGAGGAGTTCATCGACGACGGCAACGGTCGCGTCCGGGCGTTGCGGCTGCACGAGGTCGAGATGGTCGACGGCAGGTTCACCCGCGTCGAGGGCACCGACCAGGAGATCGCCGCCGACTTCGTGTTCCTCGCGATGGGGTTCGTCGGTCCGGAGAAGGGTTCGTGGCTGGAGAACCTCGGCGTCGAGTTCGACGCGCGTGGCAACGTCGCCCGCGACGGCGACTACATGTCCAGCCAGCGGGGATTGTTCGTGGCCGGTGACATGGGTCGGGGGCAGAGCCTGATCGTGTGGGCGATCGCCGAGGGGCGCGCCGCCGCGGCGGGCGTCGACGCGTATCTGATGGGCGAGTCGCGACTGCCCCGTCCGATCGCGCCGACCGAACGCCCGTTGATGTGAGCGCTGACACCGGTGATCGGTTCGCAGCCCCTACGATTGCACCGATGCGCTTGAACAACCTTCGTCGAGTCGGGGTACTGGCGTGGCCGATCGCCGTCGGTGCGCTCGTGCTCGCGTCGTGCGGCAGTGACGGCACCGGCGCCGGAGCCACGGCGAGCACACTCAACCTCGACACCGAAGCAACGAACTACATCGTCAAGGACCCGGTGACCACCACGATCGCCCCGCTGATCGACGAGACGACGTCGCAGGGCGAACAGGTCTACGTCGTCCAGTCGGGTGACTACGCGATCAAGGTCGCCGATCTCTTCGAGGTCCCGCTCGATGACCTGCTCGCGTACAACGGCTGGGCCAGCGGCGCTGAGTTCCCGTTCCCCGGCCAGGAGGTTCGCATCCCGCCCGGCGGTGCCGTCCAGGGCGCGAGCCCCGCGGCTGCCGACGACCCGGCGGCCGCGCCCGCCGGCGACGCGCCGGTCGGCGACACGATCCCCGAGGCCGGCTCGAACTGCGAGGCCGGCAGCTACACGATCGAGGCCGGCGACACGAGCCGGGTCAAGGTCGCCAACAAGTTCGACGTCACCGTCGACGCGATGGACGCGGCCAACGCCGGAACGGACGGGTACAACTCGTTCTACCCCGGCCTGCAGATCGTCATCCCCGCCAAAGCCGACTGCTGACGCCGGTCGGCGACGTCGACACCGGTCGACTTCGTCGACTCCAGCGGCTCCGCCGCTGCCGGCGGTGCTCGGGCTGACGCCCGACTCGCCTCCGGCTCGGAGTCCTCAACAGCAGCGGGTCAGAGGCCCTGGAACACCCAGTTCTCGGCGACGACGTGCTCCATCGGCGCGCTGGCGGCGGGGGAGTACCGGTGGCCGGGGTAGAGGATCGTGTCGCCGGGCACGGTGGCGAGCGTGCGCAGACTCTCGACCATCTGAGCCGGGTTCGACCCGGGCAGGTCGGTCCGCCCGCACCCGTCGAGGAACAGCGTGTCGCCGGCGACGAGTCGGCCGTCGACGAGGAAGCACTGGCTGCCCGGTGTGTGACCTGGCGTGTGCAACAGCGTGATGTCGACCGCGCCGACGGTCAGCACGTCACCTGACGAGTGCGAGACGAGATGGTCGTCGCCCACGGCGGTGGTCTTGGCGACCCATTCGGACTCGTCGGCCTGCACGTGGATCGGACAGTCGACCCGTTCGAGGAGCGCGGAGATTCCGGCGATCGACAACCCCATCATCGATCCGCCGACGTGGTCCGGGTGGTAGTGGGTGGCGAGCACGCCGCCCACCGTCATGCCGTCGGCCTCGACGATGTCGACCAGTTCGCCCGGCGCGTACGCGGGGTCGACGAGCACGCATTCGCCCGTCTGGCGGTCGCCGATGGCGTACACGAAGTTGACCATCTGGGCGGCGAGCTGATCGTCGGCGGCGAAGTCCTTCCCGGACAGCAGCTGCCGGAAGTAGAGGCGGTCAGAGACGTCGGATGGGTTGTCGTGGCTGTTGTCGGGAAGTCCGGTCACACGCGTACGCTAACCGTCGTGCCAGAGCGAACCCAGGTCGAGACCGACGTCATCCGCTACGGCGTGATCGGTACCGGGATGATGGGCATCGAGCACATCGAGAACATCCGGGCGATGGACGGCTGCGAGGTCGCCGCGGTGGCCGATCCGCACCAGCCGTCGCTCGACCGGGCGCGCGCCGTCGTCGGCGGCGACGTGCCACTTGCCACGTTCACCACAGTCGAGGAGTTGCTCGACGCCGGGCTGTGCGACGCCGTGGTGGTCGCGTCGCCCAATTTCACCCACCACGAGGTGCTCGTGCCTGCGATCGAGTCCGGCATGCACCTGCTGATCGAGAAGCCGCTGTGCACGACGATGGAGGACTGTCGCGACATCGTCGACCGTGTCGCTGCCCGCCCGCCGGGCCAGGTCGTCTGGATGGGCCTGGAGTACCGCTACATGCCGCCGGTCCGACGGCTGCTCGAGGAGGTGCGTGCGGGGGTTGTCGGCGACGTCAAGATGGTCGCCGTCCGCGAGCACCGCTTCCCGTTCCTGGAGAAGGTCGGCGACTGGAATCGCTTCAACCGCAACACCGGCGGCACGCTCGTGGAGAAGACCTGCCACTTCTTCGACCTGATGCTGCAGATCACGCAGAGCCGACCGGTCCGGGTGTTCGCATCGGGCAACCAGGACGTCAACCATCTCGACGAGCGGTACGACGGCGAGACGCCCGACATCTTGGACAACGCATTCGTCGTCGTCGACTTCGCCGACGGCAGCCGTGGGCTGCTCGACCTCTGCATGTTCGCGGAGGCGAGCAAGAACGAGCGGGAGATCTCCGTCGTCGGCCCGCTCGGCAAGGTCGAGGCGCTGGACACCGAGAGTGTGCTCCGGGTCGGCCGGCGGACACCGGACATCTTCAGCGGTGTCCACGCGGTGGTCGAGGAGACGATCTACGACGGTGACATCAAGCACGTCGGCCTGCACCACGGTGCGAGCTACCTGGAACATGTCGACTTCGCCGCTGCGATCCGTGCAGGTGAGCCGGCGGCGGTCACCGTGCTCGACGGGCTCTGGGCCGCTGCCATCGGCTTTGCGGCCCACCGGTCGCTCGACACGGGCGACCCGGTGCAGATGTCGGATCTGGCCGAGCTCGACGGGCTGGAGTCCTCCGGGTGAGCGAGATCGGGCACCTGACGTCGCTGACGGCCGGGCAGCAGATCGTGTTCGGCGGCGACCGGGTGGCGACGGTCGATGCAGAGCTCGCTGGGGCCTTCCGCGAGGGCGACAGGCTCGTCGTCGTGCAGTCCGATGGCGCACTGCTGCACATCGCCGCCGCAGAACACGCGCTGGTCGACGCCGCCGTCACGGCAGCGGCCGACGGTTTCGCCGGGCTCGCCGGATGTTCCGACGAGGCGATCAGCGAGTTCTTCGATCGCTTCGCCACGTTGCTGGCCGACGACGGCGCGTTCGAGCCGATCGCCGCGGCGAACCGCGGTGATGTCGAGCAGGCTCGTGACCGCGGCCGCTCGACGACTCGGCTCGAACTGTCGGCGACGATGCGCGCCGACATGATCGCAGGACTGCACGGCTGGCGCGACACCAGCGCGACGCGCGACGTCGTCGTCGGCGAGATCGCTCATCCCGGCTGGCGGGTCGAGGCGCGGCGTGCGCCGCTCGGCATCGTCGGGTTCGTCTTCGAGGGGCGGCCGAATGTGTTCGCCGACGCATGCGGCGTCGTCCGCACCGGCAACTCGGTCGTGTTCCGCATCGGGTCAGACGCGCTCGGGACGGCGCGGGCGATCGTCGAGCACGCGCTGCGCCCTGCGCTCCACGCAGCGGGGTTGCCCGAGGGTGTGGTCCAGCTCGTCGACTCGCCCGCGCACAGTGCCGGCCACGCACTGTTCAGCGATGCGCGGCTCGCCCTCGCAGTCGCCCGCGGGTCCGGCGCAGCGGTCGCGCAGCTCGGCGCGGTGGCTGCCCAATCCGGCGTGCCCGTCAGCCTGCACGGCACCGGCGGGGCATGGGTCGTGGCAGGGGAGACAGCTGCGCCGGCCACACTCGAACGGGTCGTGCGGCACTCGCTGGATCGCAAGGTGTGCAACACGCTCAATGTCTGCGCCGTGCCCGCCCGTCGCGCGGCCGAGCTGATCCCGTCGGTCCTGGCCGGCCTGGAGGCCGCGGCCGAGGGGCGGTCGGCGTCGCCACGGCTGCACGTCGTCGCCGGATCCGAGGAGTTCGTCCCTGCCGAGTGCTTCGACCGCGAGGTCTCGGTCGAGCGGGCGGACGGTGCGCATCAGGAACGATTCGCCTCGACGCTGCCCGAGGCCGGGCTCGCAACCGAGTGGGAGTGGGAGCACTCGCCGGAGATGACCCTCGTCGTCGTCGACGATGTGGCCCACGCCGTGCGGTTGTGCAACACGTACAGCCCGCACTTCACGGCATCGCTGGTCAGCGATGATGACGCCGAGCACGACCGGTTCTACGCCGGCGTCGATGCTCCATTCGTCGGCAACGGGTTCACCCGCTGGGTCGACGGCCAGTATGCACTGGGCGCGCCCGAGCTGGGCCTGTCGAACTGGCAGGGCGGCCGGATGCTCGGTCGGGGTGCGGTGCTGTCGGGCGACAGCGTCCACACCGTGCGGTACCGGGCGGTCGTCGCCGACCACTCCACCCATCGCTGAGCGCGCGACCCGCCTCCACGATGGGCTGATTACGCTGACGCCGTGCGGCGACCGGGGCGATGGATGATCATGGCGCTCGTCGTGGCGCAGTCCGGCTGCGCCGCTGACCACTCGGTCGAGACCGAGGCGATCGGGCGTTTGCCGGGCGCCCCGGTGCCGACGTTGCCCCAGACCGACCCCGACGGCACCGAGTCCAGCGGTACCGAGCCTCCGACCGAACCGACCGAACCGACGGCACCGCCGTCGACGACGGTGCCGAACGTGTCGACGACCGACCCGCCGGACGTCGACTCGGAGCTCGGCCTCGGCGACGAGATGTTCCCCGAACTCGGTGCGCCCGCGGTCGATGTCGTCTCCTACGACGTGCGACTCGACGTCGACGCCGACGCCGGCGCGTTCGAAGGGGTCGTCGGTGTCGTCGCCGACGTCGAGCTCGGGGTGCGGTTCCTCGCGCTCGACGCACAGCAACTCGACATCGCTTCGGTGGACGTCGGCGCCGATGCGGCCGAGTTCGAGCTGATCGGCGACGAGCTGGTGATCGGCCTGCCAGAGGAACGCGATGAGCGGGTGACGGCATCGATCGCGTACGCCGCGGCGCCCAACGACGTCTACTCCGAGGCCGGGCTGCCGGCGGGGTGGTTCCAGACGAGCAGCGGCTCCTACGTGTTGAACGAGCCGGACGGCGCCCGTCGCTGGATGCCTGCCAACGACCACCCGTCGGACAAGGCGACATGGCGGTTCGAGATCACCGTGCCTGGCGATGAGACGGTGTCTGCGAATGGCGAGCTCACCCAACGGGGCTCGGCCGGGACGCCGTGGATCTGGGAGATGGACGAGCCGATGAGCACGTATCTCGTCCAGCTGGTGATCGGTGACTACGAACTCGTCGACTCGGAGCCGATCCCCTCCATCGACGGCGGCACGATCCCGATGCTCAACCTCGCGCCGACCGACCTCGTCGACGACCTGCCGCCGATGCTGGAGGAGACCGCGCGTCAGGTCGCGTTCTTCGAAGAGCGTTTCGGTCCGTACCCGCTCGCGGGGTACGGGCTCGCGTTCGTCGACAGCACGCCCGGGTTGGCGATGGAGACGCAGGGCCGGTCGATGTTCGATGCCGGGGATTTCCGTCGCGAGCAGCTCGGATACCTCCAACGTCTGCTCCTCGCCCACGAGTTGGCCCACCAGTGGTTCGGCAATGCCGTCAGCCCGGCGACCTGGTCGGACATCTGGTTGAACGAGAGTTTCGCCACGTACAGCCAGTGGTTGTGGCTCGACGAGGTGGGCGTCGACACGCTGGACCGGCTCGCCGGCGACGCCCTGTCGCAACGGCAGAACGGCGTTCACTCGACCGGTGATCCGGTGGTCGAGAACCTGTTCGGGTTCGAGAGCTACGACGGTGGTGCCGTGATCGTCCACGCGCTGCGGTTGACGATCGGTGAGGACGCGTTCTTCGACTTGCTCCGACGGTGGATCTTCGACAACGTCGGCACCTCGCAGGCGACAGCGGAATTCATCGAGCTCGCCGAGGAGGTCGCCGGCGTCGACCTGCAGACGTTCTTCGACGAGTGGCTCTACGCCACCGATCTCCCCGACGACTACCCGGCCTGACCGATCGGACCGGGTAGGTTGCCGCGATGGCGCGCGCGGCTGTTCCCGGAGCGACCGAACTGCTCCCGCCCCCCACATCGGGACGCCGCTTCGTCGCCGATCGGGTCGTGCGCCTGGGCGACGTCGACCCGGCCGGGTCGTTGCGGCTGGACGCCACGGCGCGCTACCTCCAGGACGTTGCCACCGACGACGCCACCGACGCGGCGCTCGACGGTCGTTTCGGGTGGCTCGTCCGCCGCACGTTGATCGACGTGGCGAGGCCTGCCCTCCTCGGCGAGTCGTTGAGCCTCACGACGTGGTGCACCGGTGCCGGTCCGAGCTGGGCCGAACGCCGGACGGCGATCGCGGGGGCCGCAGGGGCGGCGGTCGACGCAGTCAGCGTGTGGGTCCAGGTCGACGGAACGACCGGCCGGCCGACACGGTTGACCGGACAGTTCACCGACATCTACGGCGAGGCCTGCGCCGGGCGCAGCGTCTCGGCACGGTTGTCGCTCGGCGGCCCACCAGGCGGTGCGGCCCGCCGACGGTGGCTCGTCCGGCGGACCGACCTCGACCAGTTCAACCACGTCAACAACGCGGCGAACTGGGCGTTTCTCGAGGAATCGGTCGACTCGTTCGGTGATCGACGAGGCGTCGCCGAGATGGAGTTCGTCGCGCCGGTCGAACCGGACGCGGATGTCGGGATCCGCATCGACGCGGCCTCGTCGGCGTGCTCGGCCTGGCTCGTGTGCGACGACGCAGTGCTCAGCGCCGCGCGATGGACGTCGCGCTGAGCGTCATTCGCTGTACTCGTGCTCGGGTCCGGGGTAGATCCCGGACTCGACTTCCTGCCGGTACGTCTTCGTCGCGTCGAGCAGCACCTCGCGGATGTTCGCGTACTGCTTGACGAAGCGCGGGATGCGCCCCGCCCCGAAGCCGGCCCAGTCGGTCCACACCATCAACTGCCCGTCGCAGTGCGGGCCTGCTCCGACCGAGATCGTCGGGATCGACAACTCCTCGGTGCAGCGGCCGGCGATCTCCGACGGCACCATCTCCAGCACGACGGCGAACGCGCCGGCCCGCTCGACCGCGTGTGCGTCGGCGAGCAGTCGGTCGGCGTCTTCCCCGCGGCCCTGGATGATGTGCCCTCCCAGCCCGTGCTCGCTCTGCGGCGTGAAGCCGATGTGACCCATCACCGGGATGCCTGCGCCGACGATCCGCTCGATCTGGTCGGCGCTGCGTCGGCCGCCCTCCAGCTTGACTGCCTGGCAGCCGGTCTCCTTCATGAACCGCATCGCCGTTTCGAGCGCTTGTTTCGGTCCGTTCTCGTACGAGCCGAACGGCATGTCGGCGATCACGAGCGCGCGGTTCGCGCCACGAACCACTGCGGCGGTCAGCGGGATCAGCTCGTCGAGCGTCACGGGGATCGTGGTGTCGTACCCGAACACGGTGTTGCCGGCCGAGTCGCCGACCAGCAGGAAGTCGACGCCGGCTTCGTCGAAGATCGACGCAGACATGAAGTCGTAGCTGGTGAGGCCGGTGATCTTGATGCCGTCCTCCTTCGCCCGCTTGAAGTGACGTGTCCTGACGCGTTTCAGCGTCGGGTCGCTGGGGGTGCTTCCGTAGGGTCGTTGTTCGTCGGTCACCGCACCCACCGTAGACCCGTCGAGCCCGCCTCCGACCAACGCCGCCCTAGCCTGGGCGCCGCCGGAACCGCCGGCAGACGCCCCATGACTTCGCTGCCACCACCGCCGGGCCCGCCGCCCCCCGTCTCCCCGGCGCGGTGGGCCCCACCCGTGCCGGGTCCCGCCGGCCGGCCGCGTCCGACGTTCGCGCCGCCTCGCCAGCCCCATCCGACGCTTCCGATCTCCGCAGCGGGCGGGGCGCTCGCCGTCTTGATCGGTTCGCTGTTCGGTTCGAAGGTGTTGCTCGACGCCGTCCTGCGTTACGAATGGCCGGTCGTCGCGTACGTGGCGCTGCTCGGCGTCGTCGGATACGCGCCGTCGCTGATGTGGTGCACGTACGTCAGCCGCCGGTGGGGCAGTGGGGCGTTCCTCGCCGATGTCGGCATCGTGCCCCGATGGTCCGATCTCGGGTGGGGTCCGGTCGCGTGGTTGGCGGCGGTCGGCACGCAGGTGTTCGTCGGTGCACTCGTGCTCGCCTTCGACGTGCCGCTCACCAGCAACACCGACGGCATCAGCGAACTCACCCAGGACCGCACCTATGTCGTGTCGATCGTGATCACCGCGGTGGTCGCCGCGCCGTTCGTCGAGGAGGTCGTGTTCCGCGGCGTGGTGATGCGGGGGTTGCTCAGCCGGCTCCCGGTGCTCCCGACGATCGGGCTGCAGGCGGTGCTGTTCGGGGTTGCCCACATCGACCCGGTCCGCGGCGTCGGCAACATCGGCCTCGCGCTCGTGCTCACCGGGGTCGGTGCAGCATTCGGCGGCGCGGCGTACCTGCTGCGGCGGATCGGGCCGACGATCGTCGCCCATGCGATCTTCAATGGTGTCGTGCTGCTGCTCGTCCTGACGCGCGTCGCCGAGCGGCTGCAGGACTAGCGGCCGGGCGCCGTCAGCCGCCGTCGAAGAGGTCCCGGTTGTCGATCAGGCGCACGTCGCCGAACCACACGGCGGCCGCGATCCGCACGGCACCGGGCCGCCGCTGCCCGACCTCGATCGACTCGACGGGCTCCAGCGTCTCGGCCTCGAAGACGGTGACGTACTCCACCGCCGCCAGCGGCTCGTCGTCGAGAACGGCCCGGGCCGCATCGACGACCGCATCTGCATCATGTGCCGAGGCGGCCGTCGTGGCCGCGGCGGCGAGCGCTCGAGGGATGCACACCGCTGCCGCCCGCTGCTCGTCGTCGAGACGGACGTTGCGGCTGGACATCGCGACGTCGTCGTCGTCGCGCACGATCGGATGGCCGACGATCTCCACACCGAGGTCGAGGTCGGACGCCATCTGCGTCACCAGTCGGAGCTGCTGGTAGTCCTTCTGCCCGAACAGTGCGATGTCGGCGGCGGTCGCCCCGAACAGCTTCGCCACCACCGTCAGGACGCCTTCGAAATGGCCCGGCCGGCCCGGGCCCTCCATCACGTCGCCGAGCGCGCCCGGCAGCACGCGGGTCTGGAAGCCGGTGGGATACATCGTGGCAGCCGTCGGCGCGAACACCGCCGCGACACCGGCGGCCGCGCACACGTCGACATCGTCGTCGATCGGACGGGGGTAGCGGTCGAAGTCGGCCGGTTCGTTGAACTGCAGCGGATTGACGAAGATCGACACGACCACGGCGTCGGCTCGGCGAGCAGCATCGGCGATCAACTCACGGTGACCGCGGTGCAGTGCGCCCATCGTCGGGACGAGCCCGATCGACCGGCCGGCGGCGTGCTGCACACGAGCCCAGGCGCGCATCTCCGCCGGCGTCGTGATCGTCAACATCGGCGTCAACGTAGCGCTGACGAGCACAGGTCGCGGTAGGCCGGTGCATCGCCGATCGCGGCAGCCGCGACCACGGCGTGGGTGCACGCCGCAGCGAAGGTGTCCGCGGCGGCGACGAGGATCGCGTTGAGCGCATGTTGGCGCGAGCCCTCGGCGCGCAGTCGGTGCGGTCCGGCCGGCAACTCGGCGTGCCCGGTTGCCAGTCCGAAGATCGTGTCACCGTCGAACATCGAGTGGGCCGGTCGGATCGCCCGGGCGAGCCCGTCGTGGGCGACCGACGCCATCTTCGATGCCTCGGCCTTCGAGAGCCTCGCCGAGGTGGCCACCACGCCGATCGTCGTGTTCAGCGCTGCCGAACCGGACAGCGCATCGGCCAGTGCGCTCCGTTGCGCTCGGTCGGGCCGCCGGAGACGCAGCCCGCCGGTCTCCCACGGCAGGCCGGTCGACCGGTCGATCACGCTCCCGTTCGCGTTCACGACCGCGAGCGCGCCGACGACCACCTCGACGGCGCCCGCCTCCGAGTCGGCACTCGTGGTCGCATGCTCGGTGCTGACGGGGCGAGCGAGGGGGAGGCGAACCCGCGTCGACGCCGTGCCGACGCCGCCCTGCAGCCCGCCGGCGGTCGCTCCGGTGCCGGCGCCGACGGAGCCCCAGTTCGTCTGCGCCGAACGGGCGTTGCGGGCTGCGCGCTCGCCGAACGACGAGTCCGGCCGGTTCGCGAATGCACCACTGCGTCCCAGGTCGAAGATCACCGCCGTCGGCACGACCGGCACGACCGGCTGGTGACCACCGACATCGGGCCCGACCGGGTACCCGAGACCGTGCTGCTCCAGCCACGCCATCACGCCGTCTGCAGCGGCGAGCCCGTAGGCGCTCCCGCCGGTGAGACACACGGCATGGACCTCGTGGACGAGGTTCTCGGGGGCGAGGGCATCCGTTTCGCGGGTGCCGGGGCCCCCGCCGCGGACCGCCACCGCGGGCGTCGCGCCATCGGTCACGAGGACCACGGTCGTCCCGGTCTGCCACGCCCGACCCGTGCGCTGGTGATGACCGACTGCGACGCCGGTCACATCGGTGATCGAGCCGGCCGGGGTGGAGGTCACCGCCACAGCGCACGCAGCTCGGCGTCGGGGTCTGCGTCGACCGCCGGTTCGAGCCCGATCCGCTGGGTGGCGCGGCCGTCCCGCTCGAACTCGGGCCAGCCCGGATCGCCGGTGTGGGCAAAGTCGACGATCGCCTGCGCGAACTGGTCGGCGACTCGCTGCCGATCGTCGCCGGGACCGGTGAACATCTCGGCGCCCTGACGCGACAGGTTGTCGAACGCGAACGGGATGTCGAGCCCGTGGCAGGCACCCATCACGCCTCCGAACGCGCGGGACGCGAAGTCGAACGAGTACATCCAGGTGGCGTTGCCGCGGTCCGACCGTTGTTCCCCGACCCGCTGGGCCGGGACGCGGAAGACCTCGTCGGTCTGCATCGCGGAGACCAATTGGCTCGGCGACGTGTCGGGACGGTGGGAGCGATACGCGGTGATCGCCGCCGCGGCATCGTCGCCGAAGCGCCGCTCGAACTCGCGCCCGACGTCGGCGTCGGTCCAGTCGCTGCGGCTGTGGTCGTACGCCGTGAACAGCAACATCTCGTCGCGGTTCGTGCCGATCACGAGCGGGCGCGGGTCGGCGGCGGCGACGTCGAGGATCGGCTCGGGGATCACGTCCGTCCCGCTCGTCGGGCTGAAGTTCTTGAGACCCGCCGTCGACGCCGGGAACCGGGCCTGCGCCTCCAGGATCGCGTCGACCGGCGCCATCCGGGCATCGTCGATGCTGTCGACGCCGAGCAGATCGAGGAACGTCGCGGCAAGTCGCGCACCCTGGTCGGCGTCGCGCAGCTGGAGGATCGACGGGCTCATCGCGATGGCGCGATGGAACAGCCGGTCTGCGGCCGGGGTGGCCATCAACGCCATCAGGGCCGACCCGCCGGCGGACTCGCCGAACACGGTCACGTTGTCGGCGTCGCCGCCGAACGCTTCGATGTTGCGGGCGACCCAGCGCAGCGCCGCCACCTGGTCGAGCGTGCCGCTGTTGTGATCGTCGAGGAACCCGAGCGCACCGAGGCGGTAATTGATCGTGACGACGACGACGTCACCGCGGGCGGCGAGCGCCGACCCGTCGTACCAGGGCATCGCCCCGGTTCCGGTGACATAGGCGCCGCCGTGGACCCACACCAGCACGGGTCGTCGGACGTCGTCACATCCCGGTGTGAAGACATTGAGGAAGAGGCAGTCCTCGGCCATCGGGAACGAGGATCCGCCGAGCAGCCGTTCGAGCACGCCGCCGTTCTGCGGCGCCTGCGCACCGAACCCGGTCGCCATCACCCGTCCCGTCCAGCTCGTGATGTCCTGCGGGGGACGGAAGCGGTCGACGCCGGCATATCTGATCCCGGTGAATGCCGCGGTCCCCCCGCGATCGACGCCGATGACATCGCCGGCGGGACACGCCACCACCGCGGTCGTGGCAGGCGTCGGAACACGTGGCGGTCGCGGCCCGTCGGAGGAGGGTGTCGCGGAGCGCGCCATGGAGCCAAGCTAGATGCTGCGTGGGTAGCGTCGGGATTCGTGCTGGATCGTGACGCCGTCCCCGACACCTTCCGGCAGCGCGTGCTGACCGCAGGCAAGCGTGCGTCCACCGAACTCGTGCATGCCGGGTGGGACCTGATCACCGAACTCGGCGCGATCGGGCCCCACTCCCGGAGGGGCAGACGGTTCGGCGCCTTCGGGCCGGACAGCGTGATCTGCTTTCCGGCGAACGCGCTGTTCAACGAGCAGTACGTGCACATCGGCAGTGGCACGCTCTTCGGCCCGCAGCTGACGCTGTCGGCGGGCATGGTGCCCGGCCAGGAGATGGTCTCCGACCCGGTGATCACCGTCGGCGATCGCTGCCTGATCGGCAAGGGGAGCGGCATCGTCGGCCATCTCCAGATCACGATCGGCAACGACGTGTGGACCGGTCACCACGTGTACATCACCGATCAGAATCACGGGTACGCCGACGTCGAACTGCCGATTTCGCAGCAGGTGATGCCGGAACGGCCGGTCACGATCGGCGACGGCTCGTGGCTGGGGCACGGGACGGTCGTCCTGCCGGGCGCCGACATCGGGCGGCACGTCGTGATCGGCGCCAACAGCGTCGTCACCGGGGTGATCCCCGACTACTCGATCGCGGCCGGCGTACCGGCACGCGTCATCAAGTCCCTCGAGGCACCCACGCGCTGACGCAGCGTGGCCGGGGCTCAGACGACCGAACCGTGCGGGGGCGCGCAGCTCGGCATCTCGTTGTCGCCGGCGAACGTCTCGATGCGCTCGGTGATCGGGACACCGGCGACCGCGGTCTCGGTGAACGGGCCGTCGGTGCCGGCCCGCAACCGATCGGCGTAGGCGTACCGGTCGCGCACGAGTTGCCGCCAGTCGGCGAGCCACTGCGGCACGATCGCCTGGCCCTTCGCATCGCTCGGCTCGACCGCGTCCAGATCGTCGAGCATCGCCGCGAGGAGGTCGGTCGACTCGACGACGAGGTCCGCGCGGACGGTGAGATCCGGGTCGGCGAGCAGTTCCAACTGCCGCAGCTGGGCCTTGACCGGAGCGCAGATCGTCTCCGCGCGCTCGGCCCAGGCGCGATCCTCGATCTTGTTGACTGCCGTCTTCGACGCGAAGAACAGCGCCCACACCCAGAACGCGACGAACAGCGCGAACCCGATCGGGAACAGCACCCGGAACGGCGTCAGGCCGATGCGGGCGGCGGTCCGCTCGACGTCGGCATGTTCACGCGGCTCGGATGCGCCAGGTCGGGTCTCCACGGTCTCGACGCTATGGCGGCGTCACGCCTGCGGAAACGTGCGGCTCAGGATCCGGGATCGACGCCGTAGGGCAGCGGGCCCCGTACGGCGCCGACGATGCAGTCGACGTCGTCGGGGCCGACCGCGCGGGTCGTCTCGAAACCGACGGTCGCGCCACCGTCGACACGACCGACATCGACGAGCGCGACCCGGCGGGGGTTGTCGGTGCCGGGCCTGACGTAGAACACCCGCACGACGAAGCTCGACTCGCGGAAAGCACGGTTCGTCAACGTGCCCCGCGCGGTCACCTCGTCGCCATCGCGGACGCACGACGTGATCGACGCCGAATGATCCGCCGGATGCTGGAAGCGGTCGACGGCGTCGAGCACTGCGGCGGTGAGGAACACGCCGCCCACGCAGACGACCAGGCCGACGAGGCCTGTGATCAGCCCGGTCAGCGCAAACCCGCCGCCGACGCCCGACTGCCGAGCCCGTTTCCGCCCGGCCGCGCCGAGCACCAGCGCGAGGACGGCCGCAATCACGCCGAGCACGACGACGAACGGCATCCAGCCGATCGCCACCGCGACGATGCCCAGCGTCAAGGCGGCCGTGGCCGGACGATTCGTCGCCTCCGTCGGTGGCGTGGACGGGCGAGTGCCCTCCGGGTCGACGTAGCGGCGGCCGCCGGTCGACACGTCGGCCGTCCATGCCCGCCCATTGTGATACCGCAGCTCGAACCGCAGTGTGGGGTCGGGGTGCCAGCCCGGTGCGGAGTCGTTCACGTGCCGCAAGCTAGCGCCGTCGACCGCCGGCGACCCGGGCGCGTCGGGCGGCCGGGAGTGGCGCGAAGCGGCACTGGTGCGGACACCGCCGTGCCGTACAGTCGGGGTCCATGGAGATCGTCCTCGTCCGTCACGGGCAACCGGAGTGGGTCCGCGGCGGGCTCAACGTCGAGAATCCGCCCCTCACCGACCTCGGCCGCCGCCAGGCGCAGCGGACGGCGGAGGTGCTCGCCGACGAGCACTTCGACGAGGTGCTCGTGTCGCCGCTGCTGCGGGCTCGCCAGACCGCCGAGCCGCTGTTGGAGGCGCTCGGCCGAGAAGAGGAGATCGAGCCGTGGTTGCGTGAGATCGGCGACCCGAGCTGGCACGGCACGCCGGCGGAAGCCGCCCAGGAGGCCTATCGCGAGCTCCTCGCCCGCCCGTCGCTGGAGCGCTGGAGCGGGTTGGAGGGCGGCGAGAGCGTTCGCGACTTCGCCGACCGGATCGGCGTCGGAGTCGGCGACTTCATGGACCGGCGGGGCGCGATGCGTGCCGACGGCGAACTGCCGGTGTGGAAGCTCGGATCGCCGGACATGCGGATCGCGATCGTCGCGCATGCCGGCACCAACTCGATGACGATCGGCCACCTGCTCGGTGTCGATCCGGTGCCGTGGCAGTGGGAACGGTTCCAGTTGTTCCATGCGTCGATCACCCGGCTCGAGACGTTCGAACTGGGCGATGGCCACGCCTTCGGTCTGACCCGGCTCGGCAACGCCGAACACCTCGGCGACGGCGAACGCACCCGCTGAGGTCGGCGCCCGCCGAGCCGCCTACGGTCGTGGGAATGCAACGCGACGCGGACCAACTGGTGGACACCGATCCCGAACGGCTCAAGTACTTCTCGTTCAACGTGTTCACTCAGCTCAGTGGTGCCGTGACGGCGGGGATGATCCATCTCGGCGACAAGCTCGGGTTGTACACGGTCATCGCCGCCGCAGGCGATCCGCTGACGACGGCCGAGATCGCCGAACGCGCGTCGCTGCACGAGCGGTGGGTGCGCGAGTGGGCGTACAACCAGGCCGCCGCGAAGCTGCTGACCGTCGCGTTCGACGACGACGGTACCGAGCGGTTCGGTCTGACGCCGGAAGGCGTGGCGGTGCTCGCGTCGCCCGATCACCCGGCGTCGGGGACCGGGATGTTCCACCGGTTTCCGCAGACGATGCAGGCGCTCGAGCGGATGCCGGACAGCTTCCGGTCGGGCATCGGCCACGACTACGACAGCCACGGCGCCGAGGGCGCAGTCGGCATCGAGCGGAGCTTCGAACCGTGGAACCAGCACCACCTGCTGCCGACGGTGTTGCCGGCACTCGACGGTGTCGTCGAGCGCCTGGAGCGAGGTGCGACCGTCGCCGACATCGGCTGCGGTGCCGGGGGAGGGGTCCTGCTGATGGCCGCCGCGTTCCCCGAGAGCTCGTTCGTCGGTTACGACATCTCGCGCCACGCGCTGGATCGCGCCGAGGAACGTCGGGACGAGGCCGGCCTCACGAACGCCCGGTTCGTCGACCCCCGCGACGAACCGTTGCCCGCGGACCGCTCGGTCGACTTCGTCACCACCATGGACTGCATCCATGACATGACCCATCCGGACGAGATGATCGGCGCGATCTACGACGCGCTCGCGCCGGACGGCACCTGGTTGCTCGTCGACATCAAGGGTCGGGACTCGTTCGCCGAGAACGTCGAGAAGAACCCGATGGCCGCCTTGATGTACGGGATCAGCGTGCTGTCGTGCATGTCGTCGGCGCTGTCGGCACCGGACGGCGCCGGCTTGGGTACGCTCGGGCTGCCCGAGTCCAGGGCACGGGAGATGAGCAGGGCCGCCGGGTTCACCCGCTTCGCCCGGCTCGATGTCGATCACAGTGTGAACGCCTTCTACGAAGTGCGTCCGTGACCGGAGCAGCCCGTCTCACCGCACTGTCCAGATCGATCGCGGGGAGGACGGCGGTCGTCACCGGCGCGGCGAGCGGGATGGGCCGGGCGATTTCGCATCTGCTCGCCGACGAGGGAGCCCGGGTGGTGATCGCCGACCTCGGCGGCGATCGCGTCGGTGCGGTCGTCGATGAGATCCGGTCGGTACACGGCGACGACGCGTCGCTGGGCGTCGTCTGCGATGTCGCGGACCACGCCCAGCTCGAAGCGATGGTCGAGGCCGCGACCGACTGGTCCGGAGCGATCGACATCGTCGTCAACAACGCCGGTGTCTCGCTCGCCACGTCGGCGTTCCAGCCGACCGCGGAGTTCGAGGACCACTGGGCCCGCACATTGGACGTCAACCTCACCGCGCATGCGCGGCTGATCCGCCTCGCCGTCGAGCACCTCCGTGCCGCACCCGGTGGCGGCCGGGTCGTCAACATCGCCTCGACCGAGGCGATCGTCACGACTGCGGGACTGGCGGCGTATGCCGCGACGAAGGCGGGCGTCGTCGGCCTGACGAAGAGCTTCGCGGTCGAGCTGGGGCGGTATGGCGTCACGGTCAACTGCATCTGCCCCGGCCCGATCGAGACCGCGATGACCGCCGACATCGACGCCGCCGCCAAGGAGACGTACGCCCGTCGACGGGTGCCGTTGCGACGCTACGGCACCCCCGAGGAGGTCGCGCAGATGACGCTGAGCCTCTGTTTGCCGGCTGCGAGCTACGTCAACGGGGCGATCATCCCGGTCGACGGCGGGATGTCGATCCGCCACACCTGACGCTCAGGACGCGGAGCCGGTCGTGAGGCCGGTGAAGCCGCTCGGGTCGTGGCGTCCGATCACGAGCTGCTCGAGGACGCCGATCCCGACGTGCTCGCCGAGGCCGCCCGACGCCGTTGCGCGGACGACGGTCTGTACATGGAGGTTCTCGATCGCAGTCGGGTCGTCGACCGGCAGGTCCCAACGATCGCCGCCGACGACCGACTCGCCCTTCCATGCGCCGTGGCGCCACTCGGGATGGCCGTACCCGATGCCCCGCATCGGGAAGTCGAACAGCGGCTCCAGTTGGATCGTCGTCGGTTCGCCGTCCCATGGCACGAGGTCGATCTCGAACCAGTCGGCCCAGCGCGTGCCCGGCTTCCAGCCGACCCGGTAGTCGACATCGCGCATCGCCTCGCCCGCCACGATGCCATCGCCGGTGATCACGGGGCACACGAACCCGGTTTCGTGCCAGCGCTTGCCGTCGTACAACTCGTTGACGTCGAAGTGGGTCGCGAACGTGTCGAAGTTGATCGGCGCCCACAGCCAGTAGAACTGCGGGTCGGCGACCGGCGCGCCGGTGCTGGACGGCTCGCCGACGGGACGGACACCCCACGAGCGATCGCGCGATCCGACCTGCTCGCCCGGTGCGAGGTCGATCATCTCGCCGTCGATCTCGATCCAGCCCTCCCACCCGCCGAACTGCGTGAGGCGCGTCGAGTCCATCACGACGCGCTGGCCGACCTGGAGGAAGAAGTGCGGTTCCTCGACGGCGGCGCAACGCCGGACGAACGTGAGGTCGGCCCGCAGCCCCTGCTCGGGTGCCTCGACGGCGATCCGCAGCGCGTGCAGGGGATCGAGCACCGAGACCTCGATCGGGCCGACCGTGTTGGCGTCGCGCCGTTCCACCGGTGCGCGGCGTGATGCGTGCACGTTGATCTGCCGGGCGTCGGGCGTGCCGCCGTCGAGGACGACGCTGAAGTGGGCGTCGGCGACGTGGCGGTTGGGGTACAGGCCCATCGCTGCCGCGAAGAACAGGCGCGTGTCGCGGGTGTAGCCGTTGAAGAAGTACCGGTCGTAGTGGTTGATGTCCGATGTCGCCGTGTGTGCGACCGGCCGCGTCGTCTGATGGATGGGGAAGTCGTCGAACGAGCTGAGCACCGCCGGGACGCTAGCCGTAGCCTGGCCCGAGTATGGAACGCTGGACCGTCGGCCCATCGAGCGTCCGCCGGCTCGCGATGATCACCACGGTCGGCATCGGGTTGCTGGTCGTCGCGGGCGGCGTCGTCCGGCTCACCGGGAGCGGCCTCGGGTGCGACGACTGGCCGAACTGCAACAGCGAGCGGTTCGTCGACGTGTCGTCCGGCCACGCCGCGATCGAGCAGATCAACCGGATCTTCAGCGGGCTGATCGGCCTCCCCACGGTGCTGCTCGTCGTCGCCGCATGGCGGGTCAGACCGCCGATGCCGGCCGTGCGGTGGCCCGCCGTCGGGGTGCTGGTCACCGTCATGGCGAATGCCGTCGTCGGCGGCTTGGCGGTTCGCGGCGACCTGCACCCGGTGCTCGTGCAATCGCACTTCCTGCTGGCGATGGCGTCGATCGCGTTCGGCGTCGTCGCGATCAACCGGAGCTCATCGCGCCCGACCTCACGGCAGCCGACCTCGCCCCACGCCGTCGCCGGCTCGATCGGGTCGCGGTCTCGCGACGGGGCGGCGGTGGTGGCGGCACTCACGACGCTTGCGCTGATCACCGGGACGGTCGTCACCGGGACCGGCCCGCACGCCGGCGACGAAGACGCTCGCCGGTTCGGTTTCGACATCTCGATGGTCGCGCGGGTCCACAGCATCACGGTGCTGATCGCGATCGTGGCTGCGCTCGCGCTCGCCTGGCAATTGCGGCGCGATGCGGCGGCTCGTCAGTTGCTCGGCTCGACGCTGTCGGCGTGGATCTTCCTCGGCATCGTCCAGGGCGGTGTCGGCTATGTGCAGTACCTCAACGGGGTGCCGGAACTGCTCGTCGGTGCGCACATCGCCCTCGCGACGTTGCTCTGGGCGGCCACGGTCAGCCTCACCGACGCGGCGTTCACCGGCTCGATGTCCGGTGAGCGCTCCGCGATTACCGCTCGGGTGGCCGGCGCGGCCTAGAGTTACCGCTCGTGCCCCAGGCGTCTCGAAATGTGCTCCGGCCCGACCGCCGCTCCGGCGGCGCGAGGGCGGTCCTGACGGCGATCGGTGCGCTGCTCATCGCACTGGCGATCGGTGCGCCGGCGCTCGCACAGGACGATTCCGGCGCCGACGAAACGCTCGGTGGCACGCTGCGGACACGAGACGAAGCGGGCGAGAACATCTTCGTCGAGGGTGCGACGTTCACCGTGTTCGACGCCGACGGCAACGAGGTCGGGTCGTCGACGACCGACGCCGAGGGGGCCTGGCTCGTCCCGCTGCCGGGTCCTGGTTTCTACTCGGTCGAACTCGACGAGTCGACGCTCGCCGAGGGCGTCTCGCTGCGCGAGGGTGCCAGCAACCCGTTGACCGGCATCGAGGTCCAACCCGGTACGACACGCAACACGCTGTTCCCGCTCGGCGAGCGGGTGACGACCGAGGACAACACGATCCGTTCGGTGCAGTTGTTCGTCGACGGCATCAAGCTCGGCATGATCATCGCGATGTGCGCGATCGGCCTGTCGCTGATCTACGGCACAACCGGCCTGACGAACTTCGCCCACGGCGAGATGGTGACGTTCGGGGCGATGGTCGCGTTCGTCTTCCATGTGACGTGGCAGGTGTCGTGGCTCGGCAGCTGGATGAGTTCGCTCGTGTTCGCCGGCGTCGTCGCGATCGTCATCACCGGCGTCGCCGGGTGGCTGTTCAACGAGTACGTCTGGAAACGGTTGCGCAATCGGGGCGCAAGTCTCATCGCCGCACTCGTCGTGTCGATCGGCTTCTCGATCCTGGCGCGGTATGTCCTGCTGTACCAGTTCGGCGGCCGCGCCGGCTTCTACCGTGACTACCGCATCGGCCAGCAGGTCGACTTCGGCGTCTTCTCGCTGCTGCGCAAGGACATCTTCATCATCGTCTTCGCACTCGCCGTGCTCGTCGCCGTCGGCGTCGCACTCCAACGCACACGGATCGGCAAGGCGATGCGCGCGGTCGCCGACAACCGCGACCTGGCCGAGTCCTCGGGCATCGACGTCGAGAAGGTGATCCGCTGGGTGTGGATCGTCGGCAGTGCGCTCGCCGGCCTGGGCGGCGTGCTGTTCGGCTTGACGGAGAACATCAACTGGGAGATGGGCTTCCGCCTGCTGCTGCTGATGTTCGCCGGCGTGACGCTCGGCGGCCTGGGTACGGCGTACGGCGCGTTGTTCGGCAGCATCATCGCCGGCATCTTCATCCAGATGTCGACGCTGGTGATCCCGAGCGACATGAAGAACGTCGGCGCGCTGATCACGTTGATCGTCATCTTGCTGGTCCGACCTCAGGGCCTGCTCGGCCGAGCGGAACGAATCGGATAGGGACGGATCGGAGACACACATGGACTGGGGGGCAATTCTCGAGAACACGATCCGCGGCCTGATCGGCGAGCGGTTCATCGTCTTCGCGCTGGCCGCGATCGGGCTCAACCTGCACTTCGGCTACACCGGCCTGCTGAACTTCGGTCAGGCGGTTTTCATGGCCGCCGGTGCATACGGCCTGGCGATCACCGTCGTCACGATCGGGCCGCGCCTCAACGACCCGGACGGTCTCGACCTCGGGTTGAGCACCACGACGTTGTTCTGGCTCGGTGTGTTCGTCGCGGTCGTCGTCTTCCCGCTGATCATGGCGTTGATCATGGGTATCCCCACGCTGCGACTACGCGCGGACTACCTCGCGATCGTGACGATCGCGGCCGCCGAGATCTTCCGCCTGATCGCCCGCTCGCCACGGTTCGACTGGCTCACCGGTTCGTCCGACGGCCTCAGCGGGTTCTCCAAGACGTTCTACGACATGAGCCCGTTCGACCCCGGCGGGCGGTACCTGTTCGACCTGTTCATCGGGAACCAGATGTTCCTGGTCCTCGTGGGGTGGGTCGTGCTCGCACTCAGTGCGTTCACCTGCTGGCTGATCATCCGCAGTCCGTGGGGCCGCGTGCTGAAGGCGATCCGCGAGGACGAGGACGCGGCGCGCAGCCTCGGCAAGAACGCGTACTGGTACAAGATGCAGGCACTGATGTTGGGCGGCATCTTCGGTGCGATCGGTGGCATGCTGCGGGCGATCGGCTTCTCCCTCGCACAGCCCGACAACTTCATCACCGACGTCACGTTCTTCGTGTGGGTGGCGCTGATCCTCGGTGGCGCCGGCAAGATCATGGGGCCGCTCATCGGCGCAGCGATCCTCTACGGAATCCTCGACTTCACCGACATCTTCCTGCGTCAGGGCGTGGCGAACGGCAACATCCCCGAGTCGATCATGACGGGTACGCAGGTCGGTCAGGTGCGGTTCATGCTGATGGGGCTCGGGCTCGTGCTGCTCGCGGCGTTCCGGCCGCAGGGCATCATCGGCAACAAGGAAGAGATGGCGCTCGATGACCGCTGACGACATGGACGTGCCGGGTGTCCCCGACGCCGGTCCCGAGGCCGCCGATCCGGAGCCGGTTGCCGTCCCGCTCGCCGAAGCCCTGCGCGAGGTCGACCACGAGGCTGCCCGTGCCGCACTCGCCGACGTGCCGTGGGAACCGGGTGCGAAGAAGCCCGATCCGATTCTCGTCGCCGACCACGTCGTTCGGCGGTTCGGCGGTCTCACGGCCGTCGATGCCGATCACGTCGAGGTGCAGCGTGGCGTGATCACCGCGCTGATCGGGCCGAACGGCGCGGGCAAGACGACGCTGTTCAACCTCCTGACGAACTTCGACAAGCCGGACTCGGGCACGCGCGTGTTCGACGGGCACAACATCGACGACGTGCCGGCACACAAGATCGCCAACTACGGCATGGTCCGAACGTTCCAGTTGACCAAGGCGCTGTCGAAGATGACCGTGATCGAGAACATGAAGCTCGGCGCGACGGGCCAGCGCGGCGAGAAGTTGTGGCGGTCGATCCTGCCGTTCACGTGGAAGGCCCAGGAGCGCGACATCGAGGCCCGCGCCGATGCGCTGCTCGAGCGCTTCAAGATGAGCCACATGCGCGACGAGTTCGCCGGCACGCTGTCCGGCGGGCAGCGCAAGTTGCTGGAGATGGCGCGGGCGCTGATGGTCGAGCCGACGATGGTGATGCTCGACGAGCCGATGGCCGGCGTCAATCCGGCGTTGACGCAGTCGCTGCTCGGCCACGTGACCGGCCTCAGCGAGCAGGGGATGACGGTGCTGTTCGTCGAGCACGACATGGACATGGTGCAGGAGATCAGCGACTGGGTGATCGTCATGGCCGAGGGCCGCATCATCGCCGAGGGCCCACCGGCGTCGATCGGCGAGAACCAGGCCGTCGTCGACGCATACCTCGGTTCGCACCACGACAGTGCGCTCGACCTCGACACGGAACTGTGAGCAAGCTGATGGTGAGAGGGTCCCATGTCTGAGCCGCTGCTGATCGCCGACGACCTGACCGCGGGGTACGTACCGGGCGTCAACATCCTCAACGGATGCAGCCTCGAACTCGCCGAGGGTGAATTGGTCGGCATCATCGGCCCGAACGGGGCCGGCAAGTCGACGCTCGTCAAGGCGATGTTCGGTCTCGTCGGCGTGCGCGCCGGCAAGGTCCGCCTGCGCGGCGAGGACATCACCAACCTGAAAGCGCACGGCCTGGTCAGCCGCGGCATCGGCTACGTCCCGCAGAACGACAACGTGTTCCCGGCGCTGACGGTGATCGAGAACCTGGAGATGGGGACGTTTCTCAACCCGAAGATCTTCGACGAGCGGTTCGAGGTGGTGGGGGAGATGTTCCCACGCCTGCTCGAGCGCTCGACGGTGCGGGCCGGATCGCTGTCCGGCGGCGAGCGCCAGATGCTGGCGATGGGCCGGGCCCTGATGATGGACCCCTCGGTGCTGCTGCTCGACGAGCCGTCGGCCGGCCTCTCGCCGGCGCTGCAGGACGAGGTGTTCATCCGCTGTCACCAGATCAACAAGGCCGGTGTGTCGATCGTGATGGTCGAGCAGAACGCCAGCCGCTGCCTGCAGATCTGTGACCGCGGGTACGTGCTCGACCAGGGCCAGAACGCCTACACGGGCACCGGGCGCGAACTCTTGACCGACCCGAAGGTGATCGAGTTGTACCTCGGCACCCTCGTCAAGACCCACCAGTAGGGCCGCCGGCCACGCCCTGGCTGCGTTCCGCCTCGACGCTCGCTGCCCCAAGGCAGCTCGGTGCTCGTCGCGCCTTGCCAGGCCGCACCTGTCGACCCTCCTGGATTCCTTTCGCCTCGTCTGGGCACGAATCGCCCTCCGACGGCGTGCGACTTGTGTCAGACACAACCTGAACGTGTGGGCGCTCGCTGGTCGGGACGCCCGCGGAG
>JABDKP010000164.1 GCA_013002175.1 Ilumatobacter sp. | reverse complement strand
GCTGTTGGACGTGGACCGGTGACCGACCGGCCACGACCGGCCTGGACGCGCGAGGGTGCGGAGCTCGGCGTCGGTGATGCGCCGCAGCTGGAGGAGCTGACGCCCGAGTGGGCATGGGCAGGGTCGGATGGCGCCGGCGTGCGCGTCGCGGTGATCGACAGCGGGATCGACGTGGACCATCCACGCCTCGGCAACTGTGTCGACCGCGACGCGGCCGTGTCGTTCTCCGTCCGCGACGGTGAGGTCGTGCGTACCGACGGCGCGCACGACGACTCGTTCGGCCACGGCACGGCGTGCGCCGGCATCATCCACTCGATCGCGCCGGCCGCGCGTGTCACGAGCATCAAGGTGCTCGGCAGTGGCCTGCAGGGCAAAGCCGCCGCGTTCCATGCCGGCTTGGCGCATGCGATCGATGCGGGCTTCGACGTGATCAACCTGTCGCTCGGCACCCGCAAGCGCGACTGGGCGCTCGCGTTTTACGACGTGTGCGACCGCGGCTACTTCGGCAACTCGTTCATCGTCACCGCGGCGAACAACGTCCAGCGGCGGAGCTTCCCGTCGCTCTATGCCTCGGTGACCAGCGTCGCGTGCAATCTCGACGACGATCCGCTGCGATTCCACGTCAACCCTGACCCACCGACCGAGTTCCTCGCCCGCGGCATCGATGTCGAGGTGGCATGGCTCGACGGGCAGACGATCCGCACGACCGGCAACTCCTACGCCGCCCCGCACATCGCCGGTATCGCCGCGTTGATCCGCTCGAAGCACCCTGGCCTCCGTCCGTTCCAGTTGAAGACCGTGCTGTGGGCGACCGCGGCGAACGTGCGTGACGCATCGCCGCCGCCGGTCGCCGGGAAGCTGACCCGCGCGATGAATCGGTGAGACGACACCGGGACGGCCGGCGTCCGCGATGTGACACGATGGTCGGTGAACCACGATCGGAGGAAGACGCGATGAGTGACACGATCACGCCGGAGGCCGTCGCTTCACTGGCGACGAAGCTCGGCGGCCTCGCGCTCACCGACGAGGAGCGGCAGGTGCTCGATGCCCTGCTCGATCGCGCGGCGGAGGCCGACGTCGACGTCGAGGGCTACGGCGTCGTCTTCGAGGTCGAGACGACCGTCGTCAAGAGCGGTCAGCCGATGGGCATCGACGGCAGGGCCGACTTCGACTGGGTCGCCAGAGTCGGTCGGGCCACGGGTCTGGACATGTCACAGCTCGGCGTGTGGACGGACATGCGGCCATGAGCGACGCATCGCGGTCGCTCGGCGACAAGCTCCGCGGGCTCGACCTCGATCCGCCGGAGGTCGTTGCGCTCGCGGCGATCCTGCTGCGTGCTCGCGACGCCGAGCCCGAAGTGACCGGGTTCGGCTTCGACGTCGGGTCGCTCGGCTTCGGCCCGCGCACCACCGACGGGTTCAAGAACAGCGACGGGATACTGCGCGGCGACCGCAACTTCAAGGGCTCCGACGAAGAGTTGCAGGCGATCGTCCACTGGCTCGGCGAACGCTGACGGTCACGCTGGCCGTGAGTTGCTGACCTCCGGCTGCGTGGCGGTCACGAGCCGTTCGATCGCGACTCGTCCCAGCGGCGGATCGCTGTCGGACATGCGGCGCGGATGCGCGTGACGTCTGCCGCCGAAAGCGCCTCGGCACGTCGTGGGGGTGGGTCGATGCCGCACGCCCGGTCGGTTGCCCAGTCGGTGTCGGCGGCCGTGAGGTCCCGATCGAGGACGAAGCGGACGACGTCGGCGAGCGCCGCCACCGGCTCCGAGAGGAGCCGCTCGTAGGTCAGGTGGTGCAACCGGTCTGCCGGCACCGCAGCCAGCGCCGGTTCGGCGTCGACCGTCCAGTGCTCGATCATCGCGGCGAGCGCGGCGGGATCGGCGAAGCGTTCGTCGAGCCACGCCGACGTCTCGCCGCTCTTCATCGCCAGGTACAGACGGAAGAACGAACCCGAACGCATCGACAACGCCGTCTCGACAGGATCACGGCGGAGCACGAGGAATCTCGCGGTTGGCCACTGCGCCACGATCGACGCCGCATGCGGCAGGCTCCCGCCGGTGCGTTCGATCCAGGTCGTGCCACCGAACCGATCGCGAAGGAAGTCGAGGACGAACGCGAAGTGGTCGGTGGCGGGTCGCTCGGGTCGGGTGCCGAGCGCAGTCCGGAGTTCGTCGTGCAGTTCCCACGGTTCAGCGGTGAGAAACGGCAGCGTGTAGGCCATCAGCAGCGAGACGTCGTCGTCCTCGTCCGGCAGCAGGAGCAGTTCGTCGGTCGGCCGGGTCCGCCAGTACCGGATCCGTTCGGGCAGCGACGGCCGGCTCAGGACATCCCAGAACGCAACCCCGTCGAGGCGAATGAGCGGGTCGAAGTAGATCTCCGAGAGAGCCGGCTCCAGCAGGTCCGAGACGACGACGACCTCGGGGTGCGTGTGCAATGCGCGCGCGAGCATCGTCGACCCGGACCGTCCGGTGGTGAGGATGAACGTGCCAGGAGCGCCGCAGGACGGTCGCCCGGAAGTCGTCGCCGTACCAGGCACGACTACGACTCGCCGAGCGGGCCGATTGTCTGACGGATGAGCGGGACGCCGGGCCGGTAGGCGAGGTGGTGATGCGTCGGGGCGTCGAGGACGACGGCGTGACCGGCCGAGCCCGGCGTGAGGCGGCCGACGTCGTCTCGCCGCAACGCGGCTGCGCCGCCGAGCGTGACGGCCTGCACGGCCTCGTCGATCGTCATGTGCATGTCTCGAACGGCCAGTGCGATGCAGAACGAGATCGACGTCGTGTAGCTCGACCCAGGGTTGCAGTTCGACGCGAGCGCGACCGTCGCGCCTGCGTCGATGACTCGGCGGGCATCCGGGTACGGCTGGCGCGTCGAGAAGTCGGTCGCCGGCAGGAACGTGGCGACCGTGTCGCTGGCCGCGAGTGCGGCGATGTCGTCGTCGGTGAGGTACGTGCAGTGGTCGACCGAGGCACAACCGCACTCCACCGCGAGCTGCACACCCGGCCCATGCCCGAGTTGATTGCCGTGCAGCCGTAGGCCCAGCCCGGCCTCGCGGCCCGCATCCAGCACCGCCCGGCACTGGTCGGCATCGAACGCTCCGGTCTCGCAGAACGCGTCGACCCAGCGCGCCTCCGGAGTCGCGGCGCGGAGCATCTCACCGCACACCAGGTCGATGTAGTCGTCTGGCCGGCCGTCGAACTCCGCCGGCAGCAGGTGCGCGCCGAGGAACGTCGTCTCGTCGGTGTACCTCCCGGCGATCGACAGCGAGCGAGCCTCGTCATCGACGTTCAAGCCGTAGCCGGACTTGATCTCGACCGTCGTCGTGCCCGCACGGTGGGCCTCGGCAAGACGGTGGGCAACGAGCGCGTGCAGGTCGTCGGACGATGCTGCCCGCGTCGCGTCCGTCGTCGTGCGGATGCCCCCGCCGTCGTACGACTGCCCCGCCATGCGGGCCACGAACTCCGCGGAGCGGTCGCCCGCAAACACGAGATGGGTGTGCGAGTCGACGAAACCCGGCAGTACACAGGCTCCGTCGGCGTCGATGCGGCGGTCGGCGATCGCACCGGCCGGTCCGATCCACTCCACGACGTCGTCGGTGATCACGATCGATGCGTCTTCGACGAGGCCCAGCGGTCCGCGGCCGAGCGACTCGTCGTTGGTGACGAGCGACCCGATGTTGTCGATCACCAACGATGCCATTGCCTCAGCGTTCCATGATCTCGGCGATCGTGACGCCCAACTCGTCAGCGGCGTCGACCCGGACGTGCCGTCCGTCCACGACCACCGGCATCCCGTCGACCACCACGTGGCTGACGTCGGCCGCCGTGGCGGCGAACACTGCGGCCGGCAGTTCCGCGCCGGCGGCCGCTCCGGCGGTGCGGACCGAGTCGAGCGCGACGGTCACGAGGTCGGCGCGTTGCCCGACTGCGATCGTGCCGGCGTCGTCCCAGCCGAGGCTGGCGTGGCCGTTGGTCGTCATCATCGCAAGGAGCGCAGAGGTGGCGTGCCGGCCGCGATGTTCGGAACGCAGCCGGTCGTCGAGTTCGACCCCGCGGGCCTCCTCGAACATGTCGATGACCGCGTGCGAATCCGTGCCCAGCGTCAGCGCCACGCCGGCCGCGGCGAGCTCGGTGCTCGGGCCGATGCCGTCGCCGAGATCGCGCTCGGTCGTCGGGCAGAAGCACACGCCGGCCGTTGCATCCCCGAGGCGGGCGATGTCGCCGCTGCCGAGGTGCGTGCCGTGCACGGCACTGAAGCGCGTGTCGAGCACGCCCGCGCCGGCGAGCAACCCGGTCGGTGTGCGGCCGTGGTGGGCGATGCACTGCTCGTTCTCCACGCGCTGCTCGGACACGTGCGCGTGCACCGGGGCATCGTGCGCCGTCGCCCAGGCCCGTACCGCCTCCATCGACACGGGATCGACGGCGCGGATCGAGTGGATCGCGGCACCGATCCGCACATGCGGTTCCGGCCGCAGCTGCTCGACGCGCTCGGCCCACGTGTCGGCGGAGCCGTCGCTGAACCGGCGTTGGGCACCGTCGATCATGGCGTACCCGTCCGGGCTGAGCCCGCCGTGGAGGTACAGCGTGTCGAGCAGTGTGATCCGAATGCCTGCATCCGCGGCCGCGGCGATCACGGCGGTCCCCATCTCGTTGGCGTCGTCGTACGGGCGGCCGTCGGGTCGGTGGTGGAGATAGTGGAACTCGCCGACACACGTGATGCCGGCCATCGCCATCTCCGCGAAGACCGCGCGGGCGAGACGGTGGTAGCTGTCGGGTTCGAGACGGGAGGCGACCGTGTACATCACGTCGCGCCACGTCCAGAACGAGCCGTCGCCCGCCTGGGTGTGGGAGCGCAGTGCCCGGTGGAACGCATGGCTGTGCGCGTTGGCGAAGCCGGGCAGTGTCAGACCGTGCAGGACGGTCGCGCCAGCCGGTGCCGGCACGCCGACTTCGACATCGGCGAACCGTCCGTCAGCGATCGTCAACGCCACGCCGTCCGCGGCCGCACCGTCGACCATCGCCCGCTCGCACCAGAAGGCGGCGGTGCTCACGTCCGGTCCATCACGGCGCGGTCACGACCCGACCCGCTCGACGAACGCGGTGATCCGCTCGATGAACGCGTCGCGGTGGTGCTGCTCGAACTCGTCCCACGTCGACAGCGTCGTGCGGTCGCCGACGCGGTCGATGAACAGCACGCCGTCGAGATGGTCGCACTCGTGCTGCCATGTGCCTGCTGTGAGGCCGCGCATCGTCTCGTCGTGCGGGATGCCATCGCGGTCCAGGTAGCGGACCCGGATGTTGACGTGCCGTTCGACGTTGCCCCGCAGGGGGACCGAGAGGCACCCCTCGTTGATCTCGACCAGTTCGTCGTCGAGGAAGTCGATCACCGGGTTGATCGCGACCGTCAGCGGGATGCGCGGCTTGTACGGGTACCGCGGGTTGTCGGTGACCTCCATCACCGCGATCCGCAGCCGCTCGCCGATCTGTGTCGCCGCGAGACCGGCGCCGTTGGCATCGCGCATCGTGTCGATCAAGTCGTCGATCACGCCCTGTACCCGTTCGCCGGCGATGTCGTCCGGGTCGACCTCGCCCGCCGGCACCCGCAACTCCGGGTCGCCGATCGACAGGATCGGCCGCACACTCACGTCGCCACCTGCGACGTCAAAGTTGTGCCAGGCACAACTTTGACGCTCATGCGGTCCGCCCGTAGAACGTCTGGAGGGCCGACTCGGAGAGGCCGACGTCCGGCTCGGCGTTGTACGCGAACACGACGAGCATCCGCGTCGTCGTCCCCTCGGTGGGGGTGACGCGATGGAGCGCATTTCGTCCGCGGAACAGGACGAGATCGCCGGGTGCGTGGTCCAATGTGGCGACCGGCGTCGTCCCGTCGAGGACCGCGCCGACCCGGTCGAAGCCCATGTCGCCGGCGTCGGCGTCACGCACGTCCGGCACGTACTCGAACACGCCGCCCGCATCCGGTGCGCGCAGCAGCATCGTGACTGCGAACGACGAGTTGTCGAAATGCCACCCGAGCTCCTGGCCGGCCGCCGCGAAGTGGACGTTGATCGACGACAGGTCGTCGTCGTACGGGTGGATCCCGTCGATACCGAGCACTGCGCACAGGAACCCGCGCAGCGTCGGGTCCGCGTACACGTCACGGAGCGGTGAGTCGGCCGGGATCTGGTCGTCGGCGAGCAGGCCCTTGCTGCTCGCCACCTGTCGGTTGAACGGGTGGTCGGGCGCCAGCTCGGGGTCGGCCGGCGTGAGGTACACGTTGTGCGTCGAGCGCGTGTAGTGCGCCTCGCGCTCGCGTCCCGATGACTCGGCGACAACCCGGTCGACCACCTTTCGGGGCAGGAACCCGCGCAGCACGAGCACACCGTCAGCGTCGAGCCGCTCGCGGCACGTCGCCACGTACCCGGGATCAGCAATCGACAAAGTTGTGCCTGGCACAACTTTGTCGGCGGACGCGGTGTGGTTGTGCATCACCCACCATCTTCGCGGGTCGGCATCGGCACGCGCACGCCGCGCTCGCTCGCGACGTCCCTGGCCTATTCGTAGCCGGCGTCGACGTGGCGGATCACGCCCATCGCCGGGTCGTTCGTCAGCACCCGCTCGAGCTTCTGCGCCGCCAGGTCGGTGCCGTCGGCGACGCTGACCTGGCCGGCATGGATCGACCGGCCGATGCCGACACCGCCACCGTGGTGGACGCTGACCCAGGTGGCCCCCGAGCACGTGTTGACGAGCCCGTTGAGCAATGGCCAGTCGGCGATCGCGTCGGAGCCGTCGAGCATCGCCTCGGTCTCTCGGTACGGCGACGCGACCGACCCCGAGTCGAGATGGTCGCGACCGATCACGACCGGCGCCCGCAGCTCACCCGACTTGACCATGTCGTTGAATCGCAGCCCGAGGCGATGCCGCTCGCCGTAGCCGAGCCAGCAGATCCGCGCCGGCAGACCCTGGAATGCCACGCGCTCGCCGGCGAGGCGGATCCACCGCGCCAGCGCCTCGTTGTCCGGGAACTCTTCGAGCACCGCCCGGTCGGTCGCCGCGATGTCGGCCGGATCGCCGGACAGCGCCACCCAGCGGAACGGACCGACCCCCTCGCAGAACAGCGGACGGATGTACGCCGGAAGGAACCCGGGATAGTCGAACGCCCGGTCGAACCCGCCCAGCTTCGCCTCGGCGCGCAGGCTGTTGCCGTAGTCGAACACCTCCGCGCCGGCGTCCATGAAGCCGACCATCGCCTCGCAGTGCGTCGCCATCGCGAGCTGGGCGCGCCGGGTGAACTCGCCCGGATCGGTGCGTCGCAGCTCGTCCGCCGCGTCGGGCGACAAGTCGTTCGGCAGGTAGCTGAGCGGGTCGTGCGCACTCGTCTGGTCGGTGACGATGTCGGCATCGACGCCGTCGGCGAGCAGCCGTGGCAACACGTCGGCGGCATTGCCGAGCAGGCCGACCGACAGCGGCGTGCGACTCGCCTTCGCCTCCTGCACGCGGCGCACCGCAGTCGCGTAGTCGGGGGCGATCTCGTCGAGGTACCGATGGTCGACGCGGCGCTGCAGCATGTCCTGGTTGACGTCGACGATCAGCACGACGCCGTCGTTCATCGTGACGGCGAGCGGCTGCGCCCCGCCCATCCCGCCCGCGCCCGCGGTGATCGTCAGCGTGCCGGCGAGCGACCCTCCGAAGCGCTTGCGGGCGATCGCCGCAAAGCACTCGTAGGTGCCCTGCAGGATGCCCTGCGTGCCGATGTAGATCCACGACCCTGCGGTCATCTGGCCGTACATCGTCAGGCCGGCGTCCTCGAGCCGGCGGAACTCGTCCCAGTTCGCCCAGTCGGGCACGAGGTTCGAGTTGGCGATCAGCACCCGGGGCGCCCACTCGTGGGTGCGCAGCACGCCGACGGGCTTGCCGGACTGCACCAGCATCGTCTCGTCCTCGCGCAGGGTCGTCAGCGTGTCGAGCATCGCCCGGTACGCACCCCACGACCGTGCCGCGCGGCCGGTGCCGCCGTAGACGACGAGCTCGTCGGGGTTCTCGGCGACCTCGGGGTCGAGGTTGTTCTGCAGCATGCGGTACGCCGCTTCCTGCTGCCAGCCGAGGCACGAGAGTTCCGTGCCGCGGGGTGCGCTGATGTTGCGCACGGGTGGACCGATGTCGAACGTCCCGCTGCTCATGGCTTGCAGTGTGCGCGGAAGTTCCGTACGATGTCAACCGACGACAATCCGATGTCATGGGGTGACAACTCGATGAGCCAGTCCGTAACGTCCGATCCGGTGCCCCGAGCGGTGGGGCGCGTGCTCGACCTGCTCGAGATCGTGCTCGCCGCGGGTGCGTGCAACCTGTCCGCGGCGGCGGCCGCCGCCGAGCTGACGCCGACCACCGCACTGCGCCACCTCCGTGCACTCGAGGCGCGGGGGTACGTGCGGCGCGACGACGGCGGCAACTTCTCCGCCGGTCCGACCGTGATGCGCATCGCCGCCTCGCTCCACGACACCGGCCCGCTGGCCCGGCTGGCGACGACGGCGCAACCGTTCCTGGACGAGCTCGCCGCCACGACCGGCGAGTCGACCTATCTGGCGGTCAGCGACGGCACGCGGGCCACCTACGTCGCCGCTGCCGTCAGCGGCCATGCCATCCGCCACGTCGGTTGGGTCGGCCAGACCGTGCCGCTCACGGGCACCGCGGTGGGCGAGGCACTCGACGACCCGACCCGCGCCGCGGTGCGGACCGGCGCGGTCGAACCGGACATCACCGCCATCTCGCAGGCGCTCCCGACCGACGGCGGGCCGGGCATCGCGATCTCGGTGATCGGGCCACGGCACCGGCTCGGCGCCGAGCGGCGCCGCGAGGTGGTCAAGGCGCTCGGTGACGTGATCGACCGGTTGGCGGCGGACGTGGGGATCGGGGACATGGAGGCGTCGGCGTGACGATCTGGCTGGACGGACCCGGGGTGACGGTCGCCGACGTGGTCGCCGTCGCGCGTCATGGCGACGCAGTCGAGCTGACCGACGCGGCGGTCGAGCGGATGCGCGCGGCGCGGGCGATCGTCGATGAGCTGGCGGAGGGCGAGCCGAAGTACGGCATCTCCACCGGGTTCGGGGCCCTCGCGACGGTGTCGATCCCGCCCGAGCGGCGGCAGGCGCTGCAACACGCGCTGATCCGCTCGCATGCAGCGGGGATGGGCGAGCCGGTCGAGGACGAAGTCGTCCGGGCGATGGTGATGCTGCGGGTCCGCACGCTCGCGCTCGGCAACAGTGGCGCACGGCCACTGGTCGCGGAGGCGATGGTGGCGATGCTCAACGCCCACATCTCGCCGGTGGTGCACGAGTACGGTTCGCTGGGGGCCAGCGGCGACCTCGCCCCGCTCGCGCACTGCGCGCTGGCGCTGCTCGGCGAGGGCGACGTCCACGTCGCGGGCGAGCGCATGCCTGCGGCGGACGCGCTGCGCGCCGCCGGCCTGGCGCCGATCGAGCTCGCCGAGAAGGAGGGTCTCTCGCTCACCAACGGCACCGACGGGATCCTCGGGATGCTGTGCCTCGCCGTGCACGACGCCGCGCAGCTCGTCGACGAGGCGGACATGATCGCGGCGATGACCGTCGAGGCGCTGCTCGCAACCGACCAGCCGTTCGCCGCCGACCTGCAGGATCTCCGGCCCCATCCGGGCCAGGCCACGTCCGCCGCGAACCTGCGGGCGATGCTCGCCGGATCGCCGGTCGTCGCCAGTCACGCCACCGATGACCCGCGTGTGCAGGACGCGTACTCGATCCGCTGCACGCCGTCCGTGCACGGGGCGGTGCGCGACACGCTCGACCACGTTCGCGGCGTCGTCGGCAACGAGCTGGCGGCGGCGATCGACAACCCGATGGTGCTGCCGGACGGACGGGTCGAATCGTGCGGCAACTTCCACGGCGCGCCGGTCGGCTTCGCCGCGGATTTTCTCGCGATCGCGCTCGCGGAGATCGGCTCGATCGCCGAGCGGCGGATGGATCGCATGCTCGACCGCACGCGGTCCCACGGCCTGACTCCGTTCCTCGCTGACGAGGCCGGCGTCGACAGCGGCCTGATGATCGGCCACTACACGGCGGCGTCGATGGTCGCCGAGAACAAGCGGCTCGCCGTGCCCGCCTCGGTCGACTCCTATCCGACATCGGGGATGCAGGAGGACCACGTGTCGATGGCGTGGAACGCAGCCCGCAAGCTGCGCACCGTGATCGCCAACGTCCGCCGGATCCTCGCCGTCGAGTACGTGATCGCGTCACGCGCGATCGACCTGCGCGCGCCGCTCGAGCCCGCAGCCGCGACTGGCGCGCTGGTGGGCTTGCTGCGCGAGGTCGTCGCCGGACCCGGCCCCGACCGCTTCCTCGCGCCGGAACTGCAGCGCGCCGAGCACCTGCTCGTCGCCGACCGTCTCCGGCAACATCTCCCCTGAAGCCCGCATCGCCGCCGACCGAGTCAAAGTTGTGCCAGGCACAACTTTGACTCGGTCTGACGGCGGGGGTCAGTTGACGAGGGTGTTGGTGCCGCTGCCGCCCCAGAGTTTGTCGTTGCCGGGGCCGCCGTCGAGGGCGTCGTCGCCGTCGCGACCCCACAGCTTGTCGTTGCCGTCATTGCCGTTGAGCTCGTCGGGCCCGCTGCCGCCCCACAGCTTGTCCTTGCCGTCGCCGCCGTGGACTGTCGCCGCCACGTCGATCGACTGGTGGACATTGCCGGAGTCGTCGCCGTCGCACAGCCAGATCTCGATCGAGCTCACGTCGGCGGCGTCGAAGCGCTCGTGCTTCGGTGACCGGTAGGACGCGAACACGTCGATCTCGTCGCGGACGAGCTTGACGTGGACGTTGTCGTCGCCGTCGGTGCCGACGACCTGGAGGACGCCGCCGTTGATGCCGACGCCGGTGACGACGGCCGTCGTCGTGGACGACGCCGAACCGGTGTCGTCGTCGGTCACGGTGACGACAACGGTGAACACGCCGCCAGTCGCGTAGGTGTGGTCGGCGTCGAACGTCCCGCTGCCGCCGGCCTCGGTGACGACTGCGGCGGACGAGGAGCCGTCGCCCCAGTCGACGTCGACGGTGTGAATGTCGAGCGTGCCGACGTCGCTGAACGCCCCCGTGATGGTGACGGGTTCGCCCTCGCCGGCCTTGTCGTCGAACGTCGCCGAACTCGCCAGTGCCGTGATGACCGGGTCGACGTTTTCGACGAGGGTGTCGACGCTGTCGCTGTCGGTGCCGGTGTCGTCGTCGGTGACCGTGACGTTGATCGTGTGGACGTCCGCCGGTGTGTTGGTGGGGTCGTCGTCGAGGTACTGGTGGTCGATCGTGAAGGTACGGTCGCCGACGGGTGGGGTGAGTTGGTCGGTGGTGCCGTCGCCCCAGTCGATGTCGATGGTGTGGCTGTCGAGCGTGCCCGGGTCGATGAACACGCCGTCGAGGGAGACGGTGCCGTTCTCGTCGACGCTCGGGTCGACGAGGAGCGAGTCGATCGTCGGGTCGACGTTTTCGACGAGGGTGTCCACACTCCCGGTGTCCGAGCCGGTGTCGTCGTCGGTGACGGTGACGCTGATCCCGGTGACGTCCGCCGGTGTTCCGGTGGGGTCGTCGTCGAGGTACTGGTGGTCGATCGTGAAGGCGCGGTCGCCGACGGGTGGGGTGAGTTGGTCGGTGGTGCCGTCGCCCCAGTCGATGTCGATGGTGTGGCTGTCGAGCGTGCCCGGGTCGATGAACGCGCCGTCGAGTGTGACGGTGCCGTTCTCGTCGACGCTCGGGTCGACGAGGAGCGAGTCGATCGTCGGCCCCACGTTGGCGACGTTCACCGTCGCGGTGTCGGAGTCGGACTCGCCCTCGGCATCGGTGACGCGGACTTCCACCGTCACCGAGTCCGGGCCGTCGAGGCCGGCGGCGGAGAACATCGGGGTCGAGCCGACGGCGTCGTCGAAGACCGAATCGCCGTCGAATGCCCACTCGTAGGTCAGGCCGGCGGCCGGTTCGTCGGGGTCAGTGGAGCCAGTTGCGTCGAGCATCACCGAGCCGCCCTCGTCGACGTTGTACGGCCCGTTCGCATCGGCGGTCGGCGGCGTGTTCGCGCTCGCGCACGAGCCGGCGCTGATCAGGATCGTCGTGCCGCGGTACTCCTCCTCGACGGGCATCGTCCAACTCGC
>JABDKP010000153.1 GCA_013002175.1 Ilumatobacter sp. | reverse complement strand
GCCGTCACCACCGCGGTGGCCGAAGCGGCGCCGACCGCTGCCGCCGACACCGCCGCTGCGGATGCTGCCGCCGCCGATGCGGCCGCTGCCGCCCAGACCGCTGCGGTCCAGGAAGCTGCCGCGGTCGAATCCACGGTGCCGGCCGGCTGGTACGCCGACCCGTCGGGCCGCTACGAACTGCGCTACTGGGACGCCACCGCCTGGACCGAGCACGTCAGCCGCGCCGGCCAGCAGTTCACCGACCCGCCGGTCGCCTGATCCTGCGCTCCGTTGGTGTCAGACACGTGTCTGACACCAACGGTTGGCTCGTCGTCTGGTCCATCATGCGCGGTCTGCCTGCCCGCGGCGTCGTGCACGTAGCCTGATCGGCGTGAAGGCGACATCGATCGGGCACGCAGGGATCCTCGTCGAGACCGACGCGGGATCGATCCTCTGCGACCCGTGGTTCGTCCCCGCCTTCTTCGGGTCGTGGTTCCCGTTCCCGCGCAACGACCAACTCGACGACGACCTCCTGGCGCGGATCGAAGCGGCCGACTTCCTGTACGTCTCACACCTCCACGGTGACCACCACGACCATCCGTGGCTGGAGGCGCACCTCCGCCGGGACATCCCGATCCTGCTGCCCGACTTCCCGACCCGCGAGCAGCGCCGCACGCTGCAGTCGCACGGCTTCACCGAGTTCGTGCAGACCACCGACACCGAGGAGTTGGAGATCGCACCCGGGCTGCGTGTCGCGATCCACATCGAGTCGTCGATCACCGATGGCCCCGGCGGCGACTCCGCCCTGGTGGTGATGCACGGCGACACGATTCTCGTCGATCAGAACGACTGCCGTACGAACGACCTCGGGCAGCTCGCGGCGCACGGCCCGGTCGACCTCCACTGGCTGCAGTTCTCCGGCGCGATCTGGTATCCGATGGTCTACGACATCGCCACCGAGGCCAAGCGGGCCCAGTGCGACGCGAAGGTCGCCGCGCAGTTCGCCCGCGCGATGCGCTACGTCGAGAAGATCGACGCGGCGGCGATCGTGCCGAGCGCCGGTCCACCATGCTTCCTCGACCCTGACCTGTTCGGGCTGAACGTGATCGACGGCGACGAGATGTCGATCTTCCCCGACCAGACCGCGTTCCTCGACCTGCTCGACGCAGCCGACCGCCGGGGAGTTCTGAACATCCCGGGCACGACGATCGAAGTCACGCCGGGCGGCATCGACGTCACCCACCCGCTGCCCGAGGACGACGTCGCCGCGATCTTCACCGACAAGCGGGCCTACCTCGAGCGGTATCAGGCCGACTGGCTGCCGTGGATCGACGAGATGAAGGCGAGCTGGAACCCGCCGTCGACCGACCTGCTGGCGACGCTCGAGGCATGGTGGGAGCCGCTGCTGGAGATCGCGCCGACGCTGCGTGCGATGGTCGGCGCGAACATGCTGATCAATGCCGGTGACCTGCCGGTGCTGGTCGACTTCCCCAACGGCGAGGTCCGCCGCCACGACGGCGAGGACTACTCCTTCCGGTTCGACATCGCCCGCGAGTTGGTGGAGACCGTCGCGGCCGAGCGGGCGGTCGACTGGTCGAACTCGTTGCTGCTGTCGCTGCGCTTCACGACGTGGCGCGACGGCGAGTTCAACGAGTACGTGTACAACTTCTTGAAGTCGCTGTCGCGCGAGCGGATGAAGCGGGCCGAGGCCGAGGTCGTACGCAAGCTGGCGCTCGCCACCGGCACCGACCTGCCCGCCGAGGACGACATCCGGATCGGGCCGTACATCGTGCCGCGCCGCTGTCCCCACCGCAATGCCGACCTCGAAGCGTTCGGCGAGATCCAGGGTGACGAGTTCGTGTGCACCCTGCACGGTTGGCGATTCGACTGCGAGACCGGTGCCTGCTTGACGTCCCCCTCCGAGGCACCCCTCCGCATCCGCCGCGCCGAGTCGTAGTCGTGCCAGGCACGGCGACGACTCCAGTCGCAGTTGTGCCAGGCACGGCGACGACTCGATCAGGCGCAGCGAGGGGGCGGGGACGGCCGAACGCCTGCTGACCGGATCGCCTAGGGTGGATTTCGTGATCGCGGCGCCGCTCGAACTGGGGATCGACCTCAACGTCTGGCCATGGGTCTGGCTGTCCATCGGGATCTTCTTCGCCCTGATCGAGCTCACCCTCCTGGCCGGCTCGTTCGTTCTGCTGCCGTTCGCCATCTCCGCGTTCATCGCGGCGCTGCTCGGCTTCTACGACGTGCCGATCGAGATCCAGTGGGGCGTGTTCATCTTCGGCGGGGGCGCGATCTGGATCCTGCTCTACAAGCGGCTGATGAAGTTCGCCGGCGACAACGAGACGGCCCCCGGGGTCGGCGCGAACCGTCTGGTCGGGCTCACCGCGATCGTCACCGCCGAGATCGACCCGGACGACACCGAGCGCCGCGGCCGCGTGAAGATCGAGAGCGAGGTGTGGAACGCGCTCACCCACCACGAGCACACGATTCCTGTCGGAGCGAAGGTCCACATCGACGAGATGGTCGGCACGCGCGTGATGGTCACGCCGGTCAGCGCGCCGATCCCGCCGACGTCGCCACCGCTCAGCCCACCATCGAACCACCAGCCCCCGGAGGCCTCATGAATCCCATTGCCATCGTCGTCGGCGTCGTCGCCCTGATCGGCATCGCGGTGCTCGTCGGGGCGGTCAAGATCGTCCGTCCGTACCAGCGCGGCCTCGTCGAGCGGCTGGGCAAGTACAAGACGACGCGCGAGCCGGGCCTCAACCTGATCCTGCCGTTCATCGAGACGATGCAGCTGATCGACATGCGTGAGCAGGTCGTCGACGTGCCGCCGCAGGAAGTGATCACGCAGGACAACGTCGTCGTGTCCGTCGACGCCGTCGTGTACTACGAGGCGACCGATCCGCAGCGACTCGTCTACAACGTGGCCGACTTCTTCACCGCGATCACCAAGCTCGCCCAGACCAACCTCCGTAACCTGATCGGCGACCTCGAACTCGACAAGGCGTTGACGTCGCGCGACACGATCAACACGCAACTCCGCGAGGTGCTCGACGACGCCACCGACAAGTGGGGTGTCCAGGTCGTACGCGTCGAGATCCAGCGGATCGACCCGCCGCCGGACATCGTGTCGGCGATGCACGCCCAGATGCGCGCCGAGCGCGACCGTCGCGCAACGGTCACCGAGGCGAAGGGCTACCAGGAGGCGGCGATCGCCCGAGCCGACGGCGAACAGCAGGCCGCGGTGCTGTCGGCGCAGGGTCGCCGCCAGGCCGCGATCCTCGATGCCGAGGGCGAGGCCCAGGCGATCGAGTTGCGGGCACAGGCGAACAAGCTGCGGCTGCAGTTGATCGGTGAGGGCGAGGGCTCGGCCGCCAAGGCCCGGCTGGTCGGCATCAAGGAGGCGCAGGCCGACAAGAACGTGCTGACGGTGGAGTACCTCCAGGCGCTCGAACGGATCGGCGACGGCCGGGCGACGAAGCTTGTCATCCCGGCGGAGTTCTCCGGGTTGCTCGGCACGGTCGCGGCGCTGGCCGAAGCAGTGCGTCCGGAAGACCCCGACGACGAGGTGCGCCCCAAGGACGGCCTGCCGATCCCCGACAACGAAGATCGCGTCGACCTCAACGCGCCGGACCGCGACGAGTTCCGGGGCTGACCCATGCGCCGCGTCGATGCCCCTCGACCCGGGTGGTATCCCGACCCGGGCCACCGCACGCGCCTGCGGTGGTGGGACGGCGAGGACTGGACCGACATCCGGCGGGCGCAGCCCAGCGAGAGCGAACTCGAGCACTACGAGGACGCCCATCCCACGGCGATGCCGCAGATGACGCAGTCCGGCCGTCAGATCGTGCCGGGCGACGCGCTGACCCGACGCGACGCCGATCAGATCATCGCCGAGGTGCGCAACGTGGCCCGTGCGGAGATCGACCGGGCCGCCGACGTGTTCTCGCAGCGGGCCACCCATGCAGCCCGCAGCTTCCAGCCACTGATCACCGAGTACACGAGCAAGCTGCTGCGATGGGTGCGGATCGCGATGATCATCGCGACGATCCTGCTCGTCGGATGGTTCGTGTTCCAGGTGATCTTCCAGGCGAGCCTGTTCGAGTGGATCGGCGACCGCATCGACAACCTCACCGACAACCAGAACACCCTCGCCCCCTAGCCGTGGGGTCAGACACCTGCCTGACACCTGCCTGACCCCTCCAGGAGCGACAGGCGGTAGCTGAAGGAGTGGCGGCCGGTCGGGACGCGGTAGGCGTCGAGGATGTCGGGGCCGCAGCTGGCCGTGCCGATGCCACGATGGGCGACGTCGGCATGCACCACCAGGGACTTGCGCTGCCGGAGGTCGGTCTCGTGTGCCGCCGCATACAGGTCCTGCGAGGTGAAGCGCGTGGCCGACACATGGAGCGATGTCGGCTCGAGCACATCGAGGCGCACGACCTCGCCGGTCGCCGACCGGGTGAACTCGATCCACCGACAATCGGTGCGCAGCCCGAACTCCTGCGGCACGAGGTACGGCGGGTCGTCGATCGCCGACCGCCATGTACCGAGCATGGCGCCGCGGTTGCGATCGGGATAGTTCTCCAGCGGCCCGCG
>JABDKP010000076.1 GCA_013002175.1 Ilumatobacter sp. | reverse complement strand
CGACCGCTGGACGAGCAGGCGACTCGACGATGTGCACCGCTCTCCGTTGAGGCTGAAGATCATGAACACGACCGCGTCGAGGGCCCGGTCGAGGTCGGCGTCGTCGAACACGACGACCGGGTTCTTGCCACCCAACTCGAAGTGCACTCGCTTCAGCGTGGGCGCACCCTGCGCCGGGATCAACGACCCGGTGGCGGACTCGCCGACGAACGCGATCGCCGTGATCGCCGGGTGCTCGGTGAGCGCCTTGCCGGCGGTTTCGCCGAACCCGTGCACCGTGTTGAGCACGCCCGGCGGCAGACCGGCCTCGACGGCGATCTGCGACAACATGGCTGCGGTGTACGGGCTCCACTCGGCCGGCTTGTGCACGACGGTGCATCCGGCAGCCAGCGCCGGTGCGATCTTCCACGTGGACAGCATGAACGGCGTGTTCCACGGCGTGATCACGCCGACCGGGCCGATCGCCCGCCGTGAGCTGAAGTTGACATGGTGCTCGTCGGGCAGCGACCGGCCATTGACTGCGTCGGGCGCGTGGTCGGCGAAGAACCGGAAGTTCTCGGCGCCGCGAATCGCGGCCGCGCTCATGAAGCGAATCGTCTGGCCGGTGTCGACGCACTCGACCGCGGCGATGTCGTCCGCCCGTTCCACGATCAGGTCGGCGACGCGGTGCAGGATCGCCTTCCGGTCTTTGCCCGTCCGGCCGGACCAGTCCGCGAACGCGTCTGCGGCCGCCGTGGCTGCGGCATCGACATCGGCGACGTCACCCGCCGCGACTGCGCCGAGCCGCAGTGCGTCGACGGGCGAGTTGTTGTCGAACGTGTCGCCGCTGACGCTCGCGGTCGGCCGGCCACCGATGAAGTGCAGCAGCGGCGCGTCTGCGAACCGGCGCAGTTGATCGCGGGCGATCGCCTCGTACTCGGAAAATGTCCTGTCAGCTGCCATCGCGTCCTCGGGCGGCGATCAGCGGGCGGAGGTTGTTCTGGTTGACGCGCTGTGCCGGGTCGATGTCCTGGTACTCGACGCTGAGCATCATCGTCTCGCGGGCGTCGCCGAGCGCGTCGTCGAGTGCCGCCATCAACGCGTCGACCACCCGTCGTCTGTCGCTGTCGCTGCGGCCGGCGCCGAAGCGGGCCGTGACCGCGACGAACGCGTTGTCCGGATGGCGATCGCCGACGGCGTAGACGTCGCGAGCGGCTGCACGCGTGCGCAACGCATCGACCGGCGCCACCCCGGTGGCCAGCGCGGCGTCGTGCAACGCGTCGACGAGCGCGTGCGCGTCGACCCGTGCGGTGACGTTGGCGGAGTACTCGATGATCAGATGGGGCATTGCACTCGATTATCTAACATGTTATCTATTAGTGCAAGATGAAATTCCTGAGCTACTCCCACGGCGGCCACGCCTCGTTCGGCGTCGCCGTCACCGACGGGCCCGAGCCCGGTGTGATCGACCTCGGGGAGGCGCTCGACGGTGTGCGCGACCTGTCCGACCTCCTCGCCCAGCGGCGTGTCGACGAGGCCCGGGCGGCTGCATCCGGCCGCACCCCGACGATCCCGCTCGACTCGATCACGTACGAACCGACGTTGCCCCACCCGGGGAAGATCTTCTGCATCGGCGTCAACTACGGCGGCCGCAACGCCGAGTACCGGCCCGACGAGGGCGCCGCCACGACGGTCGCGAGACCGAGCGTGTTCGTCCGCTTCCCGAGCTCGTTCACCGGCCACGAGCAACCGCTCGTGCGCCCACCGGAGAGCGACCAGCTCGACTACGAGGGCGAGATCGTCGCGGTCATCGGCACCGGGGGCCGGCGGATCGCGACGGACGTGGCGCGCCAGCACATCGCCGGTCTCACGCTCGGCAACGAGGGCACGATCCGCGATTGGGTGCGCCACGCCAAGTTCAACGTGACGCAGGGCAAGAACTGGGACCGCTCGGGCTCGATCGGCCCCTGGATGGTCACGCTCGACGAGATCGGCGACTTCGAGGACCTGCACCTGACGACGCACGTCAACGACGAACTCCGTCAGGACGACACGCCGGCCACGATGGCGTACCCGATCGAGGAGCAGGTCGCCTACCTCTCCACGTTCTGTACGCTCGAGCCCGGCGACATCATCTTCACCGGCACGCCCACCGGAGCGGGGGCGCGGTTCGACCCGCCGCGCTTCCTCGTGCCCGGCGACACCGTCGAGGTGCGTGTCCCGGAGATCGGCACGCTGCGCAACGGCGTGCGGGACGAGTGATGGCTCCGCGCGCCGCCCCCGATCGCGTCGACATGCGGACGTTCGAGCAGTCGCTGCCGATGGCGCTGATGCGCGCCCGGGAAGCGGTGATGCGTCACTTCCGTCCGCTCCTCGCGGAACACGACCTGACCGAGCAGCAGTGGCGGGTGCTGCGGGCGCTGGTCGACGCAGACGCGCCGGTCAGCGTCGGCGAGCTTGCGACGCAGACGTTCCTGCTCGGGCCGAGCTTGTCGCGGATGCTGGTCTCGCTGGACGAGCGTGGGCTGATCGAGCGGGCCTCGTTCGTCGGCGACGGCCGGCGCGCCGAGATCACGATCGCGGCCGCCGGCGTCGACCTCGTCGCCCGGATCGCGCCGCGCAGCGAAGCGGCGTATCGTCGCATCGACGCCGCGCTCGACGACGGCGAACTCGGCCGGCTCTACGAACTGCTCGCGAAGCTGTCGCAGCTGTGAGAAAATCCGGATCGGACCGATGACGAGCAACACCTACCACCAGGCACCGGCAACGGTCGCGGCGGCGCCGCCCGGCTGCCCGATGCACGCGCAGTGGTCGCCGCTCGACGACGACTACCTCGCCGACCCGTACCCGATCGCGTCCGCACTGCGAGACGAGCACCCGGTCTTCTACGCCCCGGAGATGGGCCATGTCGTCGTGACGCGAATGGAGGACATCGAGCACGTCTTCATGCACCCCGACGTCTTCGCCTCCACGAACGTGCAGGACCCGATCTTCCCACTCGCGCCCGAGGCTGCGGCGATCCTCGGCGCCGACGACTTCGACCCGGTCGCGGTGATGTCGAACCGGCCGGAGCCCGACCACGCCCGGATCCGCGTCTACACCCGCCGAGGGTTCTCCAACCGCCGGTTGAAGGCGCTGGAGGACTACATGCGCGAGCGCGCCACGATCCTGCTCGACCACATGATCGACGCCGGGTCGCCTGCGGAGTACGTGCAGGCGCTCGCGTTCCCGCTGCCGGCCGAGATCGTGTTCCGGTTGCTCGGGTTTCCGCCGGAAGACGACGCGATGATCAAGTCGTGGTGTGGCAATCGCAAGGCGTTCTCCTGGGGCAAGCCGTCCGCGGCGGAGCAGGCCGACATCGCCCGCGGGATGCTCGACTACTGGCGTTACTGTCGCGACTTCGTCGCCTCGCGGCGCGATGAGCGGGCCGACGACTTCACGTCCGAGCTGCTGGACGCCCACGATGCCGACCCCGACCCGTCGAACGGCACCGGCATCAGCTACCGCGAGGTCGAGTCGGTCGTGTACGGCATCTCGTTCGCCGGCCACGACCCGGTCACCGCGCTGCTGTGCAACACGCTGCGGTGCCTCCTCCCCCGTCGCGACCAGTGGGATGCGCTGTGCGCCGACCCGTCGCTGGCAGCCGCTGCCGTCGACGAGACGCTGCGGTACGAATCCAGCCAGGTGTCGTGGCGGCGGATCACGACGCAGCCGACGACGCTCGGCGGGATCGACCTGCCGGCCGGGACCCGCCTGCTGCTCAACTTCGCCGCCGCCAACCACGAACCCGACATGTTCGGCGACCCCGACACGTTCGACATCCACCGCGACAACGCCAACCGCCACATCTCGTTCGGCAAGGGCATCCACTTCTGCCTCGGCGCCGGCCTGGCGCGGATGGAGGCGCGCCTCGCGCTCGAGCTGCTGTCGCAGCGGCTGCCGAGCCTGCAACTCGTGCCGGACCAGACGCTGTCGTTCTTCCCGAACATCACGTTCCGGGGGCCCGACCAACTGCACCTCGAATGGGACGAGGCGTGAGCCTGTACGCCGTCCAGAAGTTCCTGTACGAGCTCAACCGGGGCGAGTCGTTGCAGGCCGCGTACCTCGCCGATCGGACGGCGGCCGTCGGCCCGTACGACCTCTCCGACGAGGAGCGGAGGGCGCTGGTCCAGCCCGACATCGGGCTGCTGTTCCACCTCGGTGTGAACGGTCAGATCCTGATGCACTTCGCCGCGTTCCACCAGATCGAATGGGCCGACTACCTGCAGCTGATGCGTGACGGCGTCGCCGAGCACGGCCCGGTCCGTGAGGGCGTGTATGCGATGACCGGCTACGAGGGTGTCGACGCCCACGCCGCCGAGCTCGGCCAGCAGAGCCGCGCCACCGGAGGCGCCCCGACCGGGGAGGCGCACGGCTGATGCCACTCGTCTTCGCCGGCGTCTGCAGCCACGCCCCCGGCATCACCGGGCGCGCCGACCAGGCCGACCCGGCCGTTCGCGACGAGTTCTATTCCGCGTACGACGACATGCGCGCCGCGCTGGAAGCGACCGAACCCGATGCACTGGTCGTGATCGCGGCCGAGCACTTCGCCAACTTCTTCATGAACAACATGCCCTCGTTCGCGATCGGGATGGCCGACAGCTACCGCGGCCCGATCGAGGACCCGGACTGGTTGGGCATCCCACGCGTCGACGTGCCGGGCAACGCCGAACTGTCCGAACGGTTCATCACGCAGGTGATGCGGTCGACCGACGTCGCATACGCACAGGAGTGGCTGTTCGACCACGGAATCATGGTGCCGCTGCACTTCCTCACGCCGCGCTACGACCTGCCGATCATCCCCGCCAACATCAACTGCCAGGGCCCGCCGCTGACGCCATTGCACCGCGCCTGGGCGTTCGGCGAGTCGATCCGCACCGCGGCCGACGCACTGCCCGAACGGATCGCGCTCGTCGGTACGGGCGGGATCTCGCACTGGCCGGCGACACCCGACTCGGGGAAGATCAACGTCGAATGGGACCGGGAGTTCCTCGATCGCTGGGCCCGCAACGACCGCGACCGGCTGCTCGACTACGACGACCTCGACGTCTACGCCCAGGCCGGCCAGGGCGGGTTCGAGATCCGCACGTTCGTCGCCGTCAGCGCGGCGGCCGGCGGCGCCCCCGGCACCGTCCACTTCTACGCCCCGATCCCGATCTTCTCCGTCGGTTGCACGGTCGCGACCTACGAACTCGACCTCGCGTCATAGCCTCGGCGCGATGGGATCGCTCGAGCCGTCCGGCGACATCGGTGGCGTGCACGATCGCGAGTGGGCTCGGCTGGGACGGCCGGGCACGTGGTTCACGGCGACGCAACGCGTCGAGATCGCAGCCGCGGCGCGCGGCGGCGAGACCACGAGCCCCGCACAGATCGCGGCTCGGCAGATCTACACGGATCCCGCGGCGATTCGCAGGGACTGGCTGGCCGACCTCGAAGCGGACGGGCTGACGCTGGCCGAGTACGTCGAGGTGCTCGGCATCGTGGCCCGCCTGCGCGCGTTCGACACGTTGCTGTTCGGGCTCGGCTCGGCCGTTCGTCCGTTGCCTCCCGCACGCTCCGAGGCGCCCCCGACGCGGGTCCGGGTCGACGCCACGATCAACGGCGCATGGGTTCCGACGGTCGGCATTGCGTTCCCCCCGACGGTGCTGTCATCGGTGCCCGCCGAGAACGAGGCGATGCACGATGTGCACTCCGTGCTGTATCTGGCGCCGACGCCCGCCACCGACGGACACTCGATGGGCAACCTGCGGGCTGCGCGCGACGGCATCACCCGGCCGCAGATGGAGTTCATCGCGGCGCGCACGTCGCAGCTCAACGACTGCTTCTTTTGACTGTATGCCCACGCCGGCATGCTCCGTGCGAGCGCCGAAGCGAACGACGAGACGATCGACCTACGCGGCGTCGGCGACGTCTCGGTCGACTCCGGCGTCAGGCACGGACATGTGCTCGGCGCCGTGGTCGAAGCGGCAGTGCTGCGAGATGCGGACGAGATGGACATCGCTCGCGAGCGGGCGGTCCAGGCGCTCGGCAGTGCGGGTGCGGTACGGGCGATTGCGGTCACCGCGAACTTCGAGATGATGAATCGTCTGCTCGATGCCGTGGGGATCGGCCCGCCCGCCTCGCGGCTCGCGATCGGTGACGCGATCGGCATCCCGCTCCCCTCCCGCTTCCGCTGACGATTGCGACGCACGGTGATGTGACGTGTGACGGTCGGAAGCGCCGGGGCCACCGCACCGCGCGCCGATAATCTCGATGGCGTCATGCACAGCACACATCGTTCCCATGTCCGGCAGATCACCGCGGCGTGCTGCGGGCTCGTCCTGTTCGCAGGTGCGTGCGGCTCCGACGGTGCCGATGCTGTGCCTGCGGAAACGGCGGCTCAGACGGTCGACGAGATGGAACCGGACATGGACATGGACATGGACATGGACCCGGAGATGGCGATGAACATGGGCGACCCGGATGCCACCCCGGCCGACGATGTCGACGACGCCGCGTTGGCCCGCGGAACGTTCGTGTTGCTCGACACCCGCCCGCAGGGCTACGACGACGCTGCGGGCTCGGCGGTGATCGCGCGCAGCCCTGCCGGCACCACGGTGACGGTGGAGCTGAACGGTCTCCCGCCGAACGTCGACTACATCGCCCACGTCCACGCCGAGCCGTGCGCTCCCGACAACGGCGGCCCGCACTACCAGTTCGACGTCGGCGGGTCGACCGTGCCGCCGAACGAGATCCATCTCGCGTTCACCAGCGACGACGACGGTGTCGGGTTCATGACCGCGGAGAACGATGCGATCGCCGGGGTCGACGCCCAGGCGCTCGTCGTCCATCCCGCCGAGTTTCTCGACAACAAGGTGGCGTGTGTCGACTTCGTCGAGGATCGCGCCGGTGCGGCCGCCGGCATGATCGACGACGAACCGATGTAGCCGAGGCGTCAGTCGATGCCGGCGAGGATCTCCCGCAGCTGATCGGCGTCGGACGCCGAAATCACGGGGATCGAGAACTCGATCCGGTCGACGCGCCCCGCATACCGCGCGTTGAGGATCGCGCCGATCTCGTCGTACGTGCCGATCGCCGCGACCGTGTGCAGGATTTCGTCGTCGACGAGGCCGGCGAGGTCGTCCCACTGCTGTTTGCGTGCCAGCGTCGACGCGCGCAGCGCGATGTCGTCCCACCCGTGCGCCGCGAACGTCCGTCGGTACGACGGCGTCGAGAGATAGAACCCGACGCGCTCGCGCACGGTCTGCACGACATCGATCAGGTCGGCCGCGTCGGCAGCGGTTCCGACGAGCGGCTTCATGCAGATCTCGATGTCGGCACGGCTGCGGCCGACGCGAGCCGCTCCACGTTCGACGGCCGGAACGACCTGCTCATCGATGAACTTGGTGGTGCACACCGGGTGCAGACGCACACCGTCCGCGACCTCGCCCGCGACGGCGCACATGTTGGGCCCGATCGCGCTGACATGGATCGGGATGTCCGGATGATCGATCGGACCCGGGTTGAACAGCGGCACCATCAGGTCGAGGTCGTAGTGGTCGCTGTGGTGGTCGAGCGCGGTGCCGTCCTGCCAGCACGCCCAGATCGCGCGCACTGCACCGATGTAGTCGCGCATCCACGGTGCCGGCGGCGACCAGTCGAAGCCGAACCGTCGTTGGATGTGGGCGCGCACCTGCGTGCCGAGCCCGAGCACGAAGCGGCCGGCAGACAGCTTCTGCAGCGACCATGCCGACATCGCCGTGACCGTGGGGCTGCGGGGGAATGCGATCGCCACCGACGATCCGAGCCCGATCGTCGACGTCGCCGACGCCCCGAGCGCCAGCAGCTGGAACGGATCGTCCTTCGTCTCCTCGACGAGGACCGCGTCCAGTCCGACCTCCTCGGCCAGCCTCGCCCCGGCCGCGAACTCACGAATGTCGAGGGGCACATCCGGACGTCGCAATCCGGGGTCGAGCTTGCCGAGCGGCAGCAGCGACTCGACCAACATCAGTGGCCGGCCGCGCGACGCGACCCGTCGAACTCGTCCATCGTGACCCCTATCGAATCACAATCGCACCAGCGGCGATGACGACGGGTCGGCGAGGGGCGTCGGCGGCGGCAGGATCTGCCGCTGCGGCCCTGGTCAGCCTGCGTGGGCGCGGAGTTCGCTCCACGCGTTGTAGCCGCCGAGGATGTCGGTGACGTCGCCGAAGCCGGCCTGGCGCAGCGTGCTCGCCGCAACCGACGAGCGATAGCCGCCGGCGCAGTACACGACCGTCGGTGCTGCCGGGTCGAGCTCGCCGACGCGAGTCGGGAGCTGGCCGACGGGGATCGTGATCGCGCCGTCGATGACGCCGAGCTTGACCTCACCCGGATTGCGGATGTCGACGAGCTGGAGGCCGTCGATGTCGTCGCGCCGGGAATCGAACTCGACTGCGCTCATCCGCGAGGCCCGCCGCACCCGGTCCGGGTGCTCGCGCATCACGTCGAGTGCGTTCTCCAGGTGCCCGACGACGCGGTCGAAGCCGATCCGCCCGAGACGGTTCTTGGCTTCGAGCTCGGACCCGGGGCTCGTGACGAGCACGATGTCGGTGTCGGTCGGCAGCACCGACCCGGCGAACTCGGCGTAGCGGCCGTTCAGCCCGATGTTGATCGACCCGGCGAGATGGCCGTGCGCGAACTCTTCGGGGTCGCGGCCGTCGACGATCATCGCGCCACCTGCGACGAGTTCGTCGAAGCGCGCGAGGTCGAGCGGCGTGGGCGGCTCGAACTCGTCGAGCAGATCGTGGGCCGAACGGTTGAGCACCGCGTCGTACGGGAAGTAGCTCGGTGCCGGTGGCTGGCCCTCGGTGACGAGATCGAAGAACGCTTGCTTGTCGGCCGCCTGGAGCGCGTAGTTCGTGGCGCGCTGGTCGCCGATCGTCGACCAGGTGTCGGTCGAGAGGTTCTTGCCGCAGGCGGACCCTGCGCCGTGCGCGGGGTAGACGCGCGTCTCGTCCGGCAGGGTGAGCAGTTGGCCGTGGAGGCTGTCATACAGCTTCGCCGCGAGTTCCTCGCGGGTGTGGCCGACCGACGACAGCAGGTCGGGGCGACCGACATCGCCGATGAACATCGTGTCACCGGTCAGTACACCGTAGGGCGTCTCATCATCGGCATGCTCCCAGACGACGACGCTGATCGACTCGGGGGTGTGGCCCGGCGTGTGGCGGATCTCGAGCACGACATCGCCGAGCACGATCCGCTCGCCGTCGGCGAGACGTCGCGATGGGAACTCGGTCTCGGCGACGTCGGAGAACCCGATCTCGGCGCCGGTCGCGGCCGCGAGTTCGAGGTGACCCGACAGGAAGTCGGCATGGAAGTGCGTCTCGATGACGAGCTCGATCGTCAGCCCGTCTGCGGCGGCGTCACGGATGTATTCGGCGACATCGCGGCGAGGGTCGACAACGACGGCACGGCCGGTCGACTCGTCACCGATGAGGTACGAGGCCTGCGACAGGCAGTCGAGGTAGTACTGGGCGAATTTCATCTTGCCTCCTCGGCAAACGACGGTAGTCGGGTCGTCGGGTCGGTCGGCTCCGGGCCGGGGTGGCGCAAGCGCCTCAGGCCGCGAGACGCATCTCGGAGAGCACGCCTTCGATGTCGCAGTTCGACCGGTTGTACGGCAGCTTCATCAACACGTTGCCCATTGCGCACGTGTTGGACACGGCGGAGAACACGAGGCCACTGGCGACACCGCCGGCGAGCCACTTCGCCTTCGGGACGGCGATGCTCGCGAGGATTCCGACGAGCGACAGCGACCCTGCGACGAAGCGGACCTGGCGATCGAGCGCCCACTTCTCGGACGTGCCGTGGACGACGTCGCCGCCTGCGGCCTGCCATGCGGCCATGCCGCCCTCGAGCATGTGCAGCTGCTGCTTGCCGGCGCTCGTCAGTGCTCCGTGGGCCTGGGTCGAGCGAGCACCGGTCTGGCACAGCAGCACGACCGGGTGATCGAGCGCAGCGAACTCGGCCGCGTGCTCGCCGAGCGAGTCGAGCGGAACGTTGTACGACCCCGGGATGTGCGCACTCTCGTACTCGCCGGCCGTGCGGACGTCGATCAGGCGGACGGTGGGGTCGGCGTGGAGCAGTTGCTGGACGGTGGCGACGTCGATGACGTCCGCCACCGGGGCGCGGCCGGCTCCGTTGGTCGACGTCGTGGTGATGGGGGTGGGCGTCATGGTCATTGGGCGGTCCTTGCTGATGAGGCGGGCGGATGAGGCCGGATCGGGTGATGAGGCGGGGGGTGATGAACGGGTCGCTGGTGCGGTTGCACCGAATATACGTACATTTGGACAATAACGCAACCACGTCGCCCGTTCGCTGCTATTCTGCTGGGCGCGACCAATGACCGGATGTTCGCGCAACGCGATCGCCGACGTCGAACCGTCGACGATCGCAACCCCTCCGATCCGAAACGAATCGATCCGCACGATGCCACTCGACCGCACGAGCCCGATGCCACTGTGGGCCCAACTCGAGGCCGCGCTCCGTGAGCGGCTCGAGGCGGGTGAGTTCGACGAGCGCTTCCCCACCGACGGCGACCTCGTCGACGAGTACGACGTCAGCCGACACACGGTGCGCGAGGCGATCCGCCACCTCAACACCAACGGCATCCTCCGGCGCGAGCGCGGCCGCGGCACCGTCGTCACCCGCTCGTTCGACCAGCCGCTCGGTGCGCTGTACAGCTTGTTCGCGTCGATCGAGTCGTCGGGCGTCGAGCAGCGCAGCCACGTCCTCGCGCTCCGTGACGAGCGCAACGGCGAGGTCGCCGAGCAACTCGGCGTCCCGGTCGACGAACCGCTGCTGTTCCTTGAACGCCTCCGTCTCGCCGACGGCGAGCCGCTCGCCATCGACCGGGCGTGGCTCCCGATGTCGATCGCCGGCGCGCTGATCGACGCCGACTTCGAACACACTGCGCTCTACGAGCAGCTCGAGCAGCGGTGCGGCGTGCGCCCGGACGCCGGATGGGAACGGATCTCGCCGGTCCTGCCGGACCCGCACGAGCGCGAGCTGCTCGGGATGCGCGACGACGAAGCGGCGTTCTTCCTCGAGCGACTCAGCACCGCCGCCGGTGAGGTACTCGAATGGCGCACGACCACCATCAGGGGCGACCGCTACCGCTTCGTCTCGAACTTCGGCCTCGGTGTCGTGCCGGCGCTCGTCGCGTCCGAACGGCGATGAGCGAGCCGGCAGATCGCACCACCAGACGGCGCGGCGCCAACTGGTTTCCGGCCGACCCGACCACGTTCGGTGTCGACCCCGACTACCGATTCACACTCGCCAACGAGCGGACGTTCCTGGCATGGGTGCGCACCGCGCTCGCCCTGGCCGCGGGCGGGCTGGGCGCGCTGACCGTGCTGGACGACTTCGGGGGCGCCGAACTGCTCGGCATCGGGCTGCTCGCACTGAGCTTCGCGACGTCGGCCACCGCGTATCGGCGGTGGGCGCTCAACGAGCGGGCGATCCGTCTGGACGAACCGCTCCCGCCGTCCCGCCTGCCGCTGTACATGGCGATCGGGGTCGCCGTCGTCTCACTCGTCGCGGCTGTTCTGTTCGTGATCGACGCCTCGTGAGACCCGACACCGTCTTCGACCGCCGACTCCAGCACGAACGAACCGCGCTGGCGTGGGAGCGCACCGCAATCGCGATGATCGTCGCGGGGGCCCTGCTCGCTCGCCACGCGGTGGAACTCAGCCCGATGTTCGCGATCATCGGCATCGCCCAACTCCTCACGGGCGCGTCGCTGTTGATCTGGACCGGGCGCCACTACGACGATCTCCACGCCCCGCTGCGGCGCGGTGAGAGCCCGGTGCATCCCGGGGCGGCCCGGTTGGTCGGCGTCGCCTCCGTCGTGTTCTGCGGGTCCGCCACTGCGATCGCCATCGCCGCCGCCGCCCGCTGATCGCCGTCGCGTCAATCGATGCGTTCTTCGTCGTCGCCGGGACGACCGAGCAGCGACTTGCCCGCCTTCAGTGGCAGTGTCGAGATCGCGAAGACCGCCCCTGCGACCTGAGCGGGTGCCCGTGCCGCTTCGACGAGGCCCTGCCCGAGCGTCGCGCCGGCGCGTCGGCCCGACGGCCTGGTGATCCACCCCTGGGCGACGAACACGCCGATCGACAGCGCGGTGAGCACGACCATCAGACCGGCGACTGCGATCCAGCCCCACCGGCGATCGATCGTCGGAAGGTTGGCGTGGTTCATCCCGAAGAACCCGACGATCAGCGACAGCGGCAACAGCACCGCTGCGTAGATCGTCAGCACGCGGCTCACCTCGGTCGCGGACCGCGCTTCGGCGCCGCGGTAGGCATCAACCGTCTCGGCGAGCGCCGAGCGTGACGCGTCCAACCCGTACGCCGTCCGCGACGCCACGTCGAACACGTCGGAGAAACGGCGCCGCGCCCGGTCGGACAGCAGCGCGGTCTCACTGGTCCGGACGAGATCGAGCGTCTCACGCTGCGGGTGGACGACGCGTCTGACCGCCGCGACGTCGGCACGCGCGGCCGCCACGTCGTTCAGCAGCCGCCGGTCCGCGACGAGCGCGCGGGCGATCAAGTCGTCGATGCCGACGTCGAACGCGTCGACGACCGCGAGCAGCCTCCGGGTGAGGCCGTCGGCGAGGCGTGCCGCGACCTCGCCGCAGCCACCGGCCAGGAGTTGCGGATGCGAACGCGCCGCGGTCCACAGTGCCTCGACCGCCGGCGAGGCGTCGAGGTGCACGGTGACGAGGGCCCGTTCGCTGATGAAGCAGTCGATCTCGTACGTGGTCACGCGCTCGTCGTCGCGCAACCCGTGCAGCACGAGCAGCAGATGATCCCCGAAGTCGTCGAACTTGGGCAAGTTGAACTCGTTGAACGCGTCGTGCACGGCGAGTTCGTCCAGGTCGAGTGCGGCGAACAGCTCGTGCGGGGCTTCACCCGGCTCGGCCAACTCGACGTCGACCCAGACCCAGCCACCCGCCGGGAGCCGTTCGAACCGGTCGTACAGCTCGAACCGGCCGTCCACGACGTGGAGTGCAGTCAGCTTCACGCTCCCAGTGTGGCTCGTGACGACCCCTGGGGCGCGGCTCTCGGGAACGACCGTGCCGCGGCACCGGCGCCGCAACCGGAACCCGGACAGAGAAACGGCGTCTCGGCCGAGCTCGCTCGATGCGCCGACACGAGGTCGGTTCCCGAAGCCGGGTCGGATTCAGCTGTAGAGGCCGAGACGCCAGATCTGTCGACGTCGGATCGGTGGCCGTTGCCGACCCTCGTGCCGATGTCTTGCTGACATCATCGCAGTCGCTCGGCGGGACGGTCAAGGTCGAAGGTCCCTGGTCATCGCTATGCTCGCGCCTCGGGTTGATGATGGGCGCCGCACACGACACCACCGACGATTTCGAACCGAACGTCACCGAGCTCGTCGCGCGTAACGCTGCGTACGCGAGTCAGTTCGACGAGGGCGATCTGCAGGTCGCCCCCCGCCGCCGCCTCGCCGTCGTCGCATGCATGGACTCGCGGATGGACATCTTCAAGCTGCTCGGCCTGCAGAACGGCGAGGCCCACATCATCCGCAACGCCGGCGGCGTCATCACCGACGACGTGATCCGCTCGCTGTGCCTGTCGCAGCGTGCGCTCGGCACCCGCGAGATCGTCCTCGTCCATCACACCGACTGCGGCCTGCACAATCTCGACGAAGCCGCGTTCCGCTCCGAGCTCGAGGCAGAGATCGGGATCAAGCCGTGGTGGTCGCTGGAAGCGTTCACCGACCCGGTGCAGGACGTCCGGCAGTCGATCCAACGGCTCCACCTGACCCCGTTCCTGCAGCACAAGGACCGCGTCAGCGGCTTCGTCTACGACGTCCACGACGGGCAACTGCACCAGGTCGACGTCTTGTCCGACTGACGGCGCGCCGCCTGGTGCGTTTGTCGGCACCGCGCCGGGGCATCCTGGGGGGATGACGACTGACTTCCCGCCGCCGACCGGGCCGGAGAATCGCCCTGCGACGCAGGCCACCGACGGCACCACCGAGGGTGCGGCGATCGTCGCCGTGTCGCTCGATTCGGTGATCCGCGCCCAGGAGTTCCTGCTCGCGATGAGCCGTCTGAAGCAGAACGGATCACTGGCGCTCACCGACGCGGTGATCGTCACGAAGGACGAGGCCGGCGACACGCGCGTCGTCGAGACGATGGACCCGACACCGGCGCGCAGCGCGTTCTCCGGCGCGGTGTGGACGGGTCTGCTCGGCCTCCTTCTGGGCGGACCGGTCGGCTGGCTCGCCGGCGTCGGCGTCGGCGCGGGTGGCGGGGCGATCGCCGCGAAGGTGATCGACCTCGGCATCCCTGACGAGTGGGTCGCCTGGTTCAAGCAGGCGGTCCGGCCCGGTACGTCGACCGTCGTCGTCCTGCTCGACGACGTCGACCTGCGCGCGCTCAACGACGAGGCCGCACGCTTCCGTGGCGCCGAACTCCTGCACACGACGCTGCCGCCGGCCGCCTGGGACGATCTCACGCAGGCGCTCGCACCCGGCGCCACCTGACCGATCCCCACGAGACGCCCAACGGGGTGTCATGCGCGGCGGGCGAGTACCGTCACCGCATGAGCGGATTCTCGGTGCAGGTCGTGATCGATTGTCAGGACCCCCACGTGCTGGCCGACTGGTGGGCCGAGACCTTGCGGTGGACGGTCGAGCCGCAGGACGAGGCGTTCATCCGGTCGATGATCGACCAGGGGTTCGCCACCGACGCCGACACCCGGCGCCACGAGGGCAAGCTCGTATGGCGCGAGGGCGCCGCGATCAACGCCGCGGAGGGCGACGGCTCGCCCCGCATCTACTTCCAGCAGGTCCCCGAGTCGAAGTCGGCCAAGAACCGCCTCCACCTCGACGTCAGGACGGGTGACGAGGACACCGCGGCCATCCGCGACGCCCTCGTCGCACGCGGCGCGACCGTGCTGCACGAGGGCCGGCAGGGCCCCCACACCTGGGTGACGCTGGCGGACCCCGAGGGCAACGAGTTCTGCGTCTGAAGCGCGACGGATCGTGAAACCGGCACCGTTCACCTACCACCGGCCCGAGACGCTCGACGACGCGCTCGATCTGCTCGCAACGCACGGCGACGACGCCAAGGTGCTCGCCGGCGGACAGAGCCTGATCCCGTTGATGGCGCTGCGGATGGGCCGCCCGGGGCACGTCGTCGACATCGGTCGGATTGCGGGCCTCGACTCGATCACCGTCGGCGCCGACGGTGACGTGACCATCGGCGCGCTCGTGCGGCACGAGCAGACCCGCACGTCAACCGATGTCGCCACGCACGCCCCGCTGATCGCCACGGCGATGCCGTGGGTCGCCCACCGGGCGATCCGCAGCCGCGGCACGGTGCTGGGCAGCATCGCGCACGGTGATCCGGCGGCTGAGATGCCGGCCGTCGTGCTGGCGACGGAGCCGACGCTGATCGCCCGCTCGTCGAGCGGCGTCCGGGAGATCGCCGCCGCCGACTTCTTCCACGGGTATCTCGACACCGCGCTGCGCGCCGACGAGATCCTGACCGAGGTGCGGTTCCCCGCATGGTCGCCGAATGCCGTGGGTGCGGTGGTCGAGGTCGCCCGCCGCCACGGCGACTACGCGCTCGTCGGCATGGCCGCCATGCTCACCGTCGACGGCGACACGATCAGCAGCGCTGCACTCGCCTACTTCGGCGCGGCCTCCACGGCGATCAGGGTGCCCGACGCCGAGCAGGCACTCGTCGGTGCGACGGTGTCCGCCGACACGTTCGATGCGGCGGCGGCCATCGTGTCGGCCGAACTCTCGCCGCCCCCGGACATCCACGCCAGCGCGGCATACCGCCGGCACCTCGCCGGCGTGTTGACCGTGCGGGGACTGTCCGCCGCCACCGCGGAGATCGGAGCCGACGCATGACCGCAGATCGCCTCGCGGCGGAGGAATCAGCGGGCGGCAGCATCGTCGATGTCGCCCTCACGGTCAACGGCCGGTCTGCGCCAGTGCGCGTCGAGGCGCGCCGCACGCTGAGCGACGTGCTCCGCGAAGACGTCGGACTGACCGGTACGCATCTCGGTTGCGAACACGGCGTCTGCGGTGCCTGCACCGTGCTGATCGACGGGCAGCCGGCGCGGTCGTGCCTGCTGCTCGCCGCCCAGGTCGACGGCGCCGAGATCACCACGATCGAGGGACTCGCCGAACCCGACGGGACACTCCACCCGATCCAGCAGGCGATGATGCAGGCCCACGGTTTCCAGTGCGCCTTCTGCGCGCCGGGTTTCCTGATGAGCGCCGTCGCGCTGCTGGCGGACAACCCCCAGCCGACGAGGAGCGAGATCCGCGAGGAACTGGCCGGCAACCTCTGTCGCTGCACCGGCTACCAGTCGATCGTCGACGGGGTGGAGATCGCAGTACGCCGGATGAACGGCGACTCGTCAGGAGGGTCGTCATGACGGCTCCCGGCCACCCGCAAGCCCGGGAGAACCGCAGCGGACTGGTCGGTCAGAGCGTGCGTCGCGTCGAGGACGACCGTCTGCTGACGGGCGCAGGCGTATTCGTCGCGGACCGCAATCCGGACGGCGTGCTCCACGCCGTGTTCGTCCGCAGCCCGCTCGCCCACGCCCGGATCACGTCGATCGACGTCGCCGCGGCACGCCGGGCGCCCGGCGTCGTCGCCGTCATCACCGGCGCCGAGATGGCGGAGATGACCCACCCGTTCCCGCCGTTCCTGATGTTGCCGGGTCTGTACACGCCGCTGTTCCACGCGCTCAGCGCCGACAAGGTGCGTCTCGTCGGCGATCCGGTGGCGGTCGTGATCGCGGAATCGCGGTATCTGGCCGAGGACGCGGCCGATCTCGTCGACGTCGACTACGAGCCGCTGCCGACCGTGGCGTCGATCGCCGAGGCGCTGTCCCCGACGTCCGAGCCGCTGTGGGCGAAGGCCGGCGGCAACGTGATGATGGACCACACCGACACGTTCGGCGACGTCGATGCCGTCTTCGCCGCAGCCGACCGGGTGATCACCGAGCGATTCGACTGCCCGCGTCAGTCGAACCAGCCGATGGAAACTCGCGGCAGCCTGGTCGAAGTCGACGCCGCGACCGGCCACCTGACGATCCACAACGCGACGCAGTCGAGTCACCTGCTGCGCTGGGCGGTCGCCGCGCTGACCGGCAAGCAACGCACGACGACGGCGCTCAAACGCTTCATCACGAACAAGCAGCGGCGGCGCGCGTTCTTCGCCGGTGCGAAGCAGTTCGTCGGCACCAACCGTGATGGGCTCAAGGAGCAGGACAACGCAGGGCCGCTGGCGCAGCTCAAGAAGGACCGGTCGTTCCTCGGCCACATGAACAAGATCGCGGTCGGGCTGCTCGGCAAGGACGACTACCCGACGGTCAAGGCCCAGGACATCGGCGGCGGGTTCGGTTCGAAGGGCCCGGTCGCCCGCGAGGACATCGCACTCGCTGCTGCCGCGACCTCGCTCGGCCGGTCCGTGAAGTGGATCGAGGACCGCACCGAGAACCTGATGGACGGCGGACAGGCACGCGAAGAGTCGCTGACGGTGTCGATCGCCGTCGACAGCGACGGGACGTTCCGCGCGATGCGCGTCGACCTGATCATCGACCAGGGCGCGTACCCCGGCTTCCCGATCGGTGCGCCGCTGATCACGAAGATGATGAAGGTGATGTTCCCCGGCGCATACCGCTGGGACGCATTCGAGATCAGGTCGCGCGTCGTCGCGACGAACAAGGGCCGGTACATCCCGTACCGCGGGCCGTGGGCCAACGAGACGTGGGCGCGTGAGCGGATGATCGACGTCGTCGCCGACGCGCTGGGGATGACGCCCGCCGAGATCCGCCTGCACAACATGATCGGCGCCGACGACCTGCCGACGTCGATGGTCACCGGGCCGTCGATCGACGAGACGATGTCGACGAAGCAGACGCTCGAACGGGCCCTCGAGCTGATCGACATGGACCAGTTCGAGCGCGACCGTGTCGCGGCCGCCGCATCCGGTCGCCGGCTCGGGCTGGGCATCGCCTGCTACCACGAAGCGGCGCCGGGACCGCCCGAGTTCTGGGACTGCATCCATCCCGGTACGGGGATGCTCACCCCGGAAGAAGCGCACACGACCGTCGAAGCGGACGGGTCGGTTCTGGTCTACACCCAGCAGATGCCGCACGGTCAGAGCCACGAGACGACCTACGCCCAGGTCGCCGCCGACGAACTCGGCGTACGGATCGACGACGTGACGATCGTGTCCGGCGACACCGACCGCACGCCGTTCGGCTTCGCCGGCACCGGCGGCAGCCGGGGCGGCCCGATCGGGGCCGGAGCCGTCCGGACGACCGCACGCGAGGTCCGGCGTCAACTGATCGAGTCCGCCGCAGGAATGCTGGAGGCGTCGCCGGACGACATCGAAATCGTCGACGGCAACATCCACGTCGCCGGCGTGCCCGCCCGAGGCGTCACGGTCGCCGAGGTCGCCCGTCGGGCGGCCGACGACGGCGCGTCGGGCGATCTCCACGGCGCTCCGTTCGAAGTCGCCGACGTCTACAACGGCGCGGGTGACGGGGGCTGGTCGGTCGCGACACACGTCTGCATCGTCGACATCGACCTCGGCACCGGGTTGGTGACCTTCCCGCGCTATCTCGTCGTCGAGGACTGCGGACCGATCATCCACCCGGCGGTGGTCGACGGACAGGTCCGCGGTGGCGTCGCCCAGGGCATCGGCGCCGTGCTGTACGAGCGCACGACATACGACGAGGACGCCAACCTCCAGGCAGCGACGTACATGGACTATCTCGTGCCGACCGCGATGGAGATCCCCGAAATCGAGGTCCACCACCTCGAGACGCTGTCACCGGGAGAGAACGACTTCCGCGGCGTCGGCGAGGGCGGGATGGTCGGCGCTCCGGCCGCGATCACGAACGCGATCGAGCATGCGCTCGGGGCCCGGGTGACGACGCAATACCTGCCGCCGACGAAGATCCTCGAACTGGCCGGCGTCATCGTGCCGGGCTGACCGGAGCGCCCCGCCGGCTCAGGCCGCGGCACGCGAGGTTTCAGCGCCGGTGGTGGCGGGAACGACTCCGCCAGCGAACAGGAGCAGCACGATGACCACGACCGCGACGCGAGACGACCAGCAGACCGACCACGCCGGCGACCTGCACACCGACGAGCCCGGCGACCATGCCGCCGGTCACGATCGGGGCGGTGATGCGCGAGAGCCGTACGAGATCCCGCCGCGTGGCTGGAAGGACGTCGCGTTGCGGATCAAGGACCGCTTCGCGGAGGACCACGTCAGCCTGGCCGCGTCCGGCATCGCCTTCCACGGGTTCCTCGCCTTGATCCCGCTTCTCGCCGCGGCCGTGTCGATCTACGGCCTCGTCGCCGACCCCGCCGACGTCGCCAACCTGATCGGCCGGATGCGCTCGGCGCTGCCGTCGGACGCGGCGAACCTGATCCAGAGCCAGCTCGACACGATCGTCGCCGGCAGCGCCGGGGCACTCGGCGTCGGCGCTGCGATCGGCCTCGCCAGCGGGCTGTGGTCCGCGTCGAGCGGCATGTCTCACCTCGTCGAGGGGATCAACATCGCCTACGACGAGGACGCCGACGATCGCCCGTTCTGGAAGAAGCGCCTCATCGCCGTCGGCCTGACCGTGTTGTTCCTCGCGCTGCTCGGCGCCGCCGCAGCGATCTTCGCGGTCATCAGCGGCGTCGGCGGGTTCGCCGGCATCGCCGTCCAGATCGCCGGTTGGCTCGTGGTGGCAACGCTCTTCGGCGCCGTGCTCGCCGTCTTCTATCGCTTCAGCGCCGACCGGGACGAGCCCGAGTGGTCGTGGGTGTCGCCCGGCGCGATTTTCACGGTCGTCGCCTGGACCGTCTCGTCGTTCGCCTTCGGCGTCTACGTCTCGAACTTCGGCAAGTACAACGAGACGTACGGTTCGCTCGGCGCGGTGATCATCGTGCTGCTGTGGCTGTTCGTCTCGGCGCTGGTCGTGCTCCTGGGTGCCGAGTTGAATGCAGAACTCGAGCGGCAGACCGGCGAGGACTCGACGGAGGGACCCGACGAACCGATGGGTCAGCGGGGCGCAACCGTCGCCGACACCGAGGCGGCGCGCTGAGTCAGACCGCCGTCGGCGAGTCGAGTGTGCGGGCGGTGTCGCTGATCGGAACGTCCGCCGCCTGACGGGGTCGGGTCCGCAGCAGCACGTCACCGGTCGTCGACGTGATCCCCAACCAGTAGTGCTCGTTGCGGAAGTGGTGCAGCCGGTGATGCCGCTCCAGCCGCTTGTAGTAGCGGCTCTTCGGGCGATACCGCGTGTGTTCCAGGAGGTGGACCCATTCGTAGTGGGCGAGGCCCAGCGCGGCGAGCCCCCATGCGGTCAGGAACGGGCCGAGCACCGTCGACCCGGTGAGGGTGAGCAGCGGAACGCTCCAGGCCGCGGTGACGATGCCGAATGCCGCGACGAAGACGGCAGCGTCGATGCCGCGCAGCATCAGCCAGTCGATGTCGGTCGGGTCGACATGGTGCTGACGGTGCCCGATGCCGGTGCCGAGCGTGCGCGTCGTCCACGCATCTGCCGGCGCGTGCAACAGGAACTTGTGGATCACCCACTCCACCGTGCCGGTGATCAGCAGCGTGGTGACGACCACGACGGCATCGCCCCGACCGAAGCCGTCGATGCCGAACCCGCCAACCGCCGCGCGGGCGACGACGAACACGACGACGCACGCCAACAGCACCTGGGCGGACCCCCGCCGCAGGTACACCGCCAGCGTCTCGCGCTTCGTCCGGAGATCGCTCGATCGGACCATCGGCATCCGGCTCCCTTCTTCGACGACTCGATACAACGGTAACGGCACGGCGTCGCCCGCAGGAATCAGGACTTCTCCCACACCGAGACGTGCGACGTGCTGTCGGCCGTGAACGGCGACCGGAGCCAGTCGCTCCAGCGCTCGCGCCGCGTGAGCCCCGCGAGGCGCGCCATCAGGTCGTACTCCGCGGGCCAGGCGTACCGGTGCGTCGAGCGGAACACGTCGTTGCGGCCGTCCCCGGTCCAGTGATGGTGCGACGTCGCAACCTGGTTGACGACGTCGTACTCGTCGACGCCGATGTGGTGCTCGGACACGTCGAACGCGACGAACCGCTCACCCGACGGCAGTCGGCGCAATGCAGGAACGAACGTCTCGACGACGAACGCTCCGCCCGAGTCGAGGTGGGCGGCGGCGTTGCAGAAACAGTCGACCTGTTCCTCCTGGCTGAGCAAGTTCGTGATCGTGTTGAACACGAGGTACACGACACCGAAGCTGCCGCCGACGCGGGTCGTGGCCATGTCGCCGATCGTCACCGGGATGCGGTCCGCACCAGGCTTGGCCGCCAGGACGTCGGCCATCGCCGGCGACTGCTCGATGCCGGCGACGGCGACGCCGCGCGCGCTCAGGGGCAGCGCGATCCGGCCGGTGCCGACGGCGAATTCGAGCGCGGGCCGCTCGCCCGCGAGGTCGGCGAGGAAGTCGACGGTGGCGTCGATCACCTCCGGCAGGAACATCTCGGCGCAGTCGGCGTCGTACGTGCTCGCGACCCGTTCGCCCCACAGTTCCTCGTCCGGCATCGGTCAGTCCGGCCGGTTGAGGAACTCGGTCAGGCCGGCCTCGGCCACGCCGGCCACCTTGGGAAACACGGCGTCGAGTTGCTCAGCGGTCAGTGGCGGGTCGTCGCCGACGAAGTCGAGTGTGCCGTGATACGTGAGCTCGCACCCGGATTCCACCGGCTCGAAGGCGAGCGTGTCGGCGGCGCGGAAGACCTCGTTCTGTCCGACCATGACGAACCGCTTCGGCTCGTCGACGTCGGTGACCTCGTAGACGACCGTCGTCGGTTGCCCGTCGAAGCCGGTCACCGTCACCTCGTATCGAGCGCCGACATGGCCGTCACCGGGGTCGATCCGCTTCGACCCGCGCACGCCGGCGTCCCACTGGGGCACGCATTCGAGGTCGATCAGCCGGGCGAATGCCCTGGCCGGAGCGAGGTTCGATCGGACGGTGAACGTGTGCGACGCCATCGGGACATCCTCGCGGCCGGCGCCGTCCGACCACGACTCGACCGGTGTCGACGCTGGCCATCATCGCCCTTCCCGTCACACGATTGCGGTATGTTCGACACAAAACTGTAATCTTTGTCATCATGTCGACCCATCCTCTCGCACCACCGCAGATCGCCCGCCGTGCCGGTGCGGTCGCGATCGCGCTGCTGATGGTCGTCGTGGTCGCCGCGTCGCCGGCGCGCGCCGACCACGGTGACGACGACGCGGCGCGGGCCGCCGCTGCGATCCAGGCGGCACGCGACGAGGCGAATGCCGCTGCGCAGGCGATGTTCGACGCCGAGTCGCTGATCGACTCCCTCGCCGTCGAGATCGACGACGCCGAACGCCACCTCCGTGCGGTCGAGGCCCGCGCCGACTCGATGCGTGTCGAGCTCGAGCAGCAGGCGATCCGCAGCTTCGTGCGGTCCGGCACCAGCGACTTCCCGCTGCTGATCGACGTCCAGGAGGCGAACGCAGAGGGAACGGCGACGCTGCTGTCGTCGGTCTCGCGTTCGACCGCGAACGTCGACCTCGACGACTACGACGCAGTGATCTCCGATGTCGAAGACGCCCGACGTGACCTCGGCGACCGCCGCCGCGAGGCCGAGGCGGCGCGCACCGCGTTCGCCGACTCGATTGCCGCCGCCGAGGCGCAGGTCGAGCAACTCGCGGAGGTCGAACGCCAGCGCCTGACGGACGAAGCCGTCGAGCACGAACTCGCCCGCCGGCGCCAGGAACGCGCCGCCGCCGCAGACGCGCAGGCAGCCGCGGTCGAAGCCGCCGCGGTCACGCCGATCGCAGCCCCACCGACGACTTCTGCGC
>JABDKP010000068.1 GCA_013002175.1 Ilumatobacter sp. | reverse complement strand
CACAACCACTACCAGCTGTGCGCGGTGCGGCTGGACGACGGACAGGCGCTCGAACTCACGCTCGACCCGCCGCCGTGCCGGTACTGGAGCGTCCATCTCAACAACTGGTGGCTGGAGTCACCCGAGTTCCGAGACGGCCAATCGGTGTGCATCAACGACGCTCAGGCGCACCGCAACGACGACGGCTCCGTGACGATGTTCGTCGGGCCCGACGACCCCGGGCATCCCAACTGGCTGGACACCGAGGGTCGGCGGGAGACGACGCTGCTCGCGCGCTACCTGCTGCCCGAGCACGAACTCCCGCCGATCGTCACGCGCGTCGTGACGATCTGAGCGGCCGACCGCGGCGGCCCGTACCGCCGCGGATCGTGCTGGAGCGAGCTGCTGCTCGTCAGCCCTGAGCCAGGTTTCGGCCGCCGGTGACGACGTAGCTGACGCAGTCACCTTGGTTCGCGAACGGCGTGCCATCGCCGTCCGTGTACGTCTCCCAGCCGCCTTTCTTGCATGCCTCCTTGTCGGGCGGTGTCGAGTCGGCTGTGTCGTCCACGTAGGCCTCGATCTCCTCCGCGGTCCTCGGGACGTCGGAGATCCGGAACTCGTCCATCAGACCATGGTCCCGGAAGCCCCAGTCATTGATGTACACGTAGGTGGTCGTGAACCACATGGCCGGCGCCCACCTGCTCGCCGTGGAGTAGTCGATCTGACCGTTGACATACAGGTTGGTGCCGGCCGGACCCCACGTGGCCGCCACATGCGTCCACTCCCCGAGGGGGATCACCGTCGTGCCGAGCGGCGTCGGCGCGGGCGGGAACGGCGGACCCCAGGAGTTCCACGCCAGGTACCCGTCGGGCGTGATGTTGAAGTGTCCGATGTAGCCGCTCGAGGGTGCCGTGTTCGTGTTGTACCACTGCAGCAGTGCGATGCTGTAGCCGTAGGTCTCCGGGTTGATCCAGGCTTCGATCGTGCCCTGCTGCGTGGACCACGACGGCATCGAGTACTTCAGCCAGTCGCCGACGTCCAGGTCGACGGCCTCGCCGAGCGTCGGGAGCGACGGTACGTAGTCGACCGTGCCGTGTTCCGCACCGTTCGACGTGCCGTCGTACCCGTCGTAGAGCACCGTGTTCGCATCAGGGATGTGTTGGGCTGTCGCCGTCGGTGCAAGACCGGCGGTGACCGCCATCACCGCAGCGCCGACAATCAGCGCCGTTCGTCGCTTCATTGCTCGCCTCCTTCGTTCGGCCCCCAGGGGGTCACCGCTGAGGGCACGTTCACGGGCGCGCGACGCGCGCCCTTCGAAACCGACGATCGACCAGATCAACCGGCGACGCCAGTGCCGGACGACCTGATCTGCGAATCGCTGCAGATGTCGGCGCCGCGCTCCGGTGGGCCGCTCGATCATGAGGGACGACCGCTGGACAGCGCAGCGACGGGCCGTCAAGCTGGTGCAATGGGACTCTTCAAACAACTCAAGCAGATGAAGGACGTCGTTGCCGAGACGCCCGACCTGATCAAGAACGCACAGGCGATGCAGCAGTCGCAGATGCAGGCGGCCCAGGCCCAGGCGGCCGCTGCAGCGCAGGGCCAGGCAGCCGCCGCCCCGGCCGGGTCCTTCGACCCGATCGCCGGCGTGACGATCGAGCTCTATGCCGAGATCTCCCGCGAGTTGACTGAACGCGGCGGGGACCAGTCGCAGGTCGCCGGCATCGCCAGGGAGAAAGGTGTCGATCAGGCGTCGTGGGATGCGGCGGTCGCCGGTTGGAACCAGCGGATGGTCGGCAACCCGGCCGTCGCGCAACGGTTCAACGCACTCTGGCGGGGGGTCGGCTGATGGGCTTCTTCAAGGACCTGCGCAAGGTCTCCAAGATGGGCAAGGAGATGGCCGAGGACTTCGACCCGGCCGCACAGATGCGCACCGCCAACGAACAGATGCAGCAGATGACCACACAGAACCAGCTCGCCGCGACCGGCCTGGTCGCCACCGCCACCGTGAACGCGCTGCGCGACACCGGGACGCAGATCAACTACCAGCCGGTGCTCGAGGTCGACGTCACGGTGCTGCCGGACGGCGGGGCGCCGTTCCCGGCGACGGCCACGGTGAACGGCCACGCGATCCTCGCGTCCCTGACGCCCGGCTCGACCGTGAGCGTCCGCTACGACCCCGCCGACCCGTCGGTCGTGGCGCTCGCCTGACCTGCGACGCCGGGGCCCGCCTGATTCGGGCATATGTCATCGCCCGCGACGCCGCGGAATTGTTCGATTCACCGGCGATCATCACCCAGAAATCGCTGAGTGGTAACGTCGTGGTTGACGGGACAATGACGTGGCAGTCAACGAGGAGATCAACGACGCCGAATCCAGCGACGCCGAGCTGACGACGTACCGCTACCTGCGAGGCGGCATGGTCGGGGTGGTGGTCCTGCTGCTTGCCACCGTGTTGTACGAGCGGCTGAAGGTCGATTGTTGGCAGACATCGATCAGCGCGTATTACTACACGCCGGTGCGCTCGCTCTTCGTCGGTGGGCTGATGGCGATCGGTCTGTGTCTGATCGTGATCAAGGGCAACACGCCGTGGGAGGACACTGCGCTGAACACGGCGGGCATGCTGGCGCCGGTCGTGGCATTCGTGCCCACGTCGGGCGTCGGTGCGTGCTGGTCGGTGACGCCGCTCCCGCCCAAGAACGACTCACCGGTGGGCTGGCTCGTGGCCAACATCGACAATCCTCCGACGGACCCCACCGACAGTGAGTTGCTCGAGGCGTGGGCGGCGTCCAACATCGCCGACGACATCCCGGCCAGGCCGCCGGCGGATGACGCGCTCGCGGCGTGGGTCGTCGCCAACATCCACAACAACATCAGCGCGCTGCTGGTCGTCGGCTTCATCGGCCTGGCCGCCACTGCGATCATCGTGTGGTGGACGAACCGGCGCGGTGCCGGCGGGGTCGTACCGGATCCGGGGAGTGTGTGGGACCGGATCAAATCCGGCAAGGGACTGGGGCTTCCGATCGTCGCGGTCCTGCTGGTTCTCGGGTTCGTGCTCTTCAATTTCTGGGACGACTTCGACCAGCGCTCGCACGGCTGGGCGGCGGTCGCGATGTTCGCGTTCTTGGCATTGGCAGTTGCGTTGAATGCGCACGACGTGCGCAAGAAGACGGAGAAGCGTGTCGTGTTCTGGTGGTATGTCGGGATCGCGGTCTCGATGGTCGTCGCAGCGGTCGCCATCAAGGTCCTCGCCTGGCAGATCGAGAGCTGGCACCACGAGACCCTCGTCCTCGAAGCGGTCGAGATCGTGCTCTTTGCTGCGTTCTGGATCGTCCAGACCGTCGACCTCTGGGGCGAAACCGTCCGCACGCCGACCGAGCCGGCGATCGCGGCTGCTGGGCCCGACACCACCTGAGGGAGGCGCGGCGAGTCGGGCCGTTCAGGTGACGTCGAGTTGTGTGGCCGTAGGTCCGAGCGCCCGGATCAGCAGGTCGGGCTCGTCGGTGTAGGGCTTCTTCCGGACGCCTGCACGGACGATGGTCGCCGTCAGGAGTTGTGTGCCGTCGGCGAAGTGAAAGTGCAGGATG
>JABDKP010000025.1 GCA_013002175.1 Ilumatobacter sp. | reverse complement strand
CAGCTTCCGTGGGACGGCCGTGAGGAGGAGCCGAACGAGGACATGTTCGCGACCGCCGAGGAGACCCGCGACGAGATCGTCGCGCTGTACCGCCGCGCCACCGCCCACGCGGACGCGACGATCGAGGTGTTGGCCCTCGACGACACCGGCAACGTGCCGTGGTGGCCCGACGACATCAACCCGGTCACCCTGCACTGGATCGTCGTCCACATGATCGCCGAGACCAACCGCCACGCCGGCCACGCCGACATCCTGCGCGAGCAGATCGACGGCGAGGTCGGCCACCGCGACGGCGTCGACAACCTGCCCGACGTCGACGCCGACTGGTGGCCGAGATACGTCGACCGCGTCGAGCATGCCGCGCGTACGGCGGCCGAACGCAACCCCGACGGCTGAGCCGTCGACGCATCGTCCGGCGGGGGAGGGCAGCCCCCCACGTCGCGCCTCCAGAGGTTGGCCACTCAGTGACCTTCAGCACTACCGCTGCGTTCGCGTTTGTTGAGAGGCTCGGAAGAGGCAACGGAAGGGGCCCAGTCCCATGGAGATCACACGCCGCACGTTCGTCAAGGGGACCGCTGCTGCCGGTGGCACCGCCGCCGCCTCGACGGTTCTCTTCAAGTCGCTCGAGCCGGGCGCCGACGCAGGTCTCGAGCTGCAGGAACCGGTCGAGGACGACGTCTTCACCACCTGCTGGATCGGCAAGCAGGACTGCGGCATCTCCGCGCGACGCGTCGACGGGAGGGTCGTCAAGTTCGAGGGGATGAACGGCCACCCGCGCAACGACGGCACCCTCTGCCCGAAGGGTCAGGCGCAGATCGTGTCGGTCTACGATCCGAGCCGGGTGAAGACCCCCCTGATCCGTACGAACGAGAAGGGTGTCGCAGGCGAGTGGCGGCGGGCATCGTGGGACGAGGCGCTCGAGTTGGTCGCCGCGAAGTACGCAGAGGTCGCAGCCGACGACCCGTCACAGGTGCTCTGGCAGAAGGGACGGTCGAAGGCGAAGGACTTCTACGACACGGCGTTCGTCAAGACGATCGGGTGCTCGAAGCTGGGCCACGGGGCGTACTGCTCCGACACGGGATACCGGGCCGTCGAGTACACGATCGGTATTCACGGCGTCCTCCACCCCGACCTCCTCAACTCGAAGTACGTGCTCTCGTGGGGCTGGAACATCACGAGCGCGGGCGGCAACAAGTTCTGCTGGTTGACATGGCCCCGCCAGCTCGTGCAGGCGCGGGAGCAGAACGGACTGCGGATCGTCCAGATCGATCCTCGCCTGCGACCTGCGGGTCCGTTCGCCGACGAATGGGTGCCGATCAAGCCCGCCGGCGACCTCGCGATGGCCCTGGCGATGTGCAACGAGCTGATCGCCCAGGGATTCATCGACCGCCCGTACCTCGTCACCCACACGAACGCGCCGTACCTCGTCGGTGCCGACGGCTCGATCCTGAAGGAGACCGTCGGCGAGGGTGAGGACGCCGAGCACGTCCCGATGGTGTGGGACGAGTCCGTCGGACGAGCAGTGATGTTCACCGACGCCGTCGAGCCCGCGCTCGAGGGCAGCTACGACGTCGACGGCGAGACGTTCACGACCGGCTTCGATCTGTTCAAGGCGCACGTCGCGCAGTACACGCCCGAGTGGGCCGCCGAGAAGTGTGGCGTCGATGCATCGACGGTCCGCCGTCTCTCAGGAGAGTTCGGGGCGGCGGCCAGCATCGGCGCCACCACCATCGTCGACGGCGTCGAGATCCCGTACCGCCCGGTCGGGATCATGGCGTACCACATGGCCCAACAGGAGCTCGGGTTCCAAGCGCTGCGAGCGATGACGATCATGACGATGCTCGTCGGCGCCGTCGGCGCGGTCGGTGGACAGCTCGCCGACTTCACGTGGAAGATCCACAAGAACTACGCCGCGTTCGAAGAGCTGAAGGTCGCCGAGCCGCCCTACGACTTCACGCTGAAGAACTCGAAGTTCTTCCCGATCAACACCGGCTTCCCGGGCATCGTCGCCAAGGTGATGCAGGACCCGGAGAAGTACGAGGTCGACAAGCTGCCGCGCATGGTCATCGTCCACATGGCCAATCCGGTCGTGTCGTTCTCCTCGCGCAAGGACTTCACGTCGACCTACCAGATGCTCGAATTCGTCGCGGTGATCAGCCCCTGGCTGTCGGAGACGGCCGACTTCTTCGCCGACGTCGTGCTGCCGTCGGCAACGATCGAGAAGTACGAGGGTCCGATCTCGGCCGGCGACGGCTACGTCGATGCGAAGGCGCTCCGACTCCCACCGATGGACCCGTTGTTCGAGTCCAAGGGCGAGATCGACATCTACATCGATCTCACCGAGAAGATGGGCATGCTCCACGGCGAGGGCGGCTACGTCGAGCACGTCAACGACGTGCTCGGCCTGGCCGACACCGAGTTCGCGCTGCCCGACGGCGACAAGCCGACGCCGCGCGACATCTTCGACCGGTGGTCGAAGTCGCAGGGCCTGACCGGCATCGACTACTTCGAGCAGAACGGGGTGTGGGTCAAGGGTGCGCTCGGCCCGGACAAGCGGTACGGCTACGTCAGTGACCCGCCGTTCGGCGGTGCCGTGCATCGGCTCTACGGCGAGAGCCTGCACAAGGCTCAGCAGCTCCAGCGGGAGATGGGCGCCGACGAGCTCTACTGGCGCGACTACACGGCGTTCCCGACGTGGCGTGCCCCCACGATGGACGAGTCGCCACCGGAGTACGAGTTCACCCTGATCAGCTACAAGCTGGTCGAGCACAAGCAGTCGCGCACGGCGATGATCCCACTGCTGACCGAACTCGGCGGCCGCCAGCGGCTGGAGATGAACCCCGCCGCGGCTCGCCGCCTCGGTCTGGAGGAGGGCGACGTGGTGACGGTCGAGTCGCAGCATGCGCTCACCGGCGAGACCCGCCGCGTGGTGACGGAACTCGCGCTGACCGAGGGCATCCGTCCCGACGTGGTCGGGATGCCGCATCACTTCGGGATGTGGGCGCACCCCGTGAGCAAGGGGCTGGGGCCGAGTCCGAACGAGCTCTACTTCTCCGAAGAGGGCTACATGGGTCAGACCGCAGACGCCTCGTTCCACGTGAAAGTCCGCGTGTCGAAGGGAGGTGATTCGACGTGACCAAGTACGGAATGGTCGTCGATCTCGACCGGTGCCAGGGATGCCGCGCCTGCGTCGAGGCCTGCAAGATCGAGAACAACACGCCGAGCGCCGTGTTCTGGATGCACGTCTTCCGCCTGGAGGACGGCGAGTACCCCAACACACGCCTCAGCTTCCTCCCCCGGCCCTGCCAGCACTGCAACAACGCGCCGTGCGTCAAGGTCTGCCCGGTCGGCGCCCGCTACGGACGCGAGGACGGGTTGGTCCTGACCGACTACGACCGGTGCATCGGATGCCGGTACTGCGAGGTGGCGTGCCCGTACGGCGTGAACTACTTCAACTGGCGGTCGCCCGACGACGCCTTCGCCGATTACCAGATGTCGTTCGATGATCCCGACGTGGTGGCCGTCACCGACGGTGCGGTCCCGCCGTACCGGAACCCCGTTCACGATCGCAAGCACGGCGACGAACGGCGCCGAACGTCCGGCAGCAGCCACGACAAGGGCGTGATGGAGAAGTGCACGTTCTGCGTGCACCGAGTGGAGCAGGGCCTGCTCCCCGCATGCGTCGACACCTGCCCGGTCGGCGCGTTGCGCTTCGGCGACACCGACGACGATGAGACCCCGATCTCGCAGTTCCTCAGGACGCGCGAGACGTTCCAACTGCTCGAAGAGCTGGGCACCGATCCGAGTGTCGTGTACGTCGGTGGCACCGCCCCGACATCGCACGCCCGCGAGATCGAGCGACCGATGACGGAGGTGACCCGATGACCGTGCAGGACGCGCATGCACCGGATGAACGCCGCGAGCGTGAGGAAACCGAGCTCCCGATGGGTGTCGGCCGCGTGAGTCGCGGCTGGATCGCATTCGTCGGATTGGCGTTCCTCGGCGTCGTCGTGGGGATCATCGGATTCCTGACCGAACAGGGCCAGGGCCTGGTCGGTACCGGGATGCGCGATCTCGGCACGATGGGTGGTGCGACCTGGGGGTTGTACATCACGTTGGTCATCTACTTCGTCGGGGTCAGCTTCGCGGGGATCATGATCGCCGCGCTGATCCGGCTGTTCAACCTCGAACACCTCAAGGGCATCGCGCGGATGGCCGAGGTGATGACGGTCGTGGCGCTGCTGCTCGGCGCGCTGGCGATCATCGTCGACCTCGGCAAGCCGGTGCGGGGAGTGGTGAACCTGTTCCGGTACGCCCGCCCGCAGTCGCCGTTCTTCGGCACCTTCAGCCTGGTGATCACCGGCTATCTGTTCTCGAGTCTCGTCTACATGTACGTGACCGCCCGGCGCGATGCGGCGGTGCTCGCCGCCCGGCCGTCGAAGTTGCAGGGGTTCTTCCGGGCGTGGTCGGCCGGATACGAAGACACCGCCGACCAGCGCGCGCGTGATCGACGCACCACGTTCTGGCTCGCACTGGCAATCCTCCCGGTGCTCGTGGTCGCGACCTCGTCGCTCGGCTTGGTGTTCGGTCTGCAGGTCGGGCGTCCGGGCTGGTTCGGCACGCTGCAAGCACCGGCCTTCGTCGTGCTGGCCGGCGTGTCCGGGATCGGGCACATCATCGTGCTCGCCGCGATCGTCCGCCACGCACTCCACCAGGAGGACCGCATCGGTGTCGACGCATTCGCATGGCTCGGGCGATTCCTGATGACGCTGCTGTTCGTCTACTGCTACTTCGTGGCCGTCGAGATCTTCACGACGATCTACCAGCCAGCCGTCGCAGAACAGCGCATCGGCGACGCCCTACTGACCGGTCGCTATGCCTGGCTGTTCTGGGGCTCGATCGTCACCCTCGTCGTCCCGGCGCTGCTACTGGCGTGGATGGCGATCAAGAAGCAGTGGCGGATCGGCTGGCTGGTGGCGATCGGCGTGATCGTCAACCTGGGTGCGCTCGCGAAGCGCTATCTGATCGTCGTCCCCTCCCAGACGCACGGTCAGCTGCTGCCGTACGGCGAGGTCGGTACCTACAGTCCGACGTGGGTCGAGTACGCCGTCATGATCGGACTGTTCTCACTGGGAGCGCTGCTCGTGGCGATCTTCATGAAGATCTTCCCGATCATCGAATTGGCTGACGCCGACACCGACCCGGACGTCGACGACGGCGGAGCCGAACGACCGGAGGCGCACGAGATGGAGAAGGAGGTCGTGTCATGACCCGCCGAGGCGTGATCACGATGGCGATGATCGTCGTCGGGCTGCTGTTGATGGGCTACGGGTACTTCGGCGGCGCGGCGCAGTGGTGCGCCGATGCGGTCAGTTGCTCGAACCCGAGAGTCGAGTGGTCGCCGGCGATCTTCGTCCTCGGCGTCATCGTCGCCTTCTCGTCGGCGTTGTACTACACGGTGGCCAAGGACGAGGTCACTGACGAGGTGGCCAGAGGCAAACAGCAGTGAGCCTGCAGCGGCTCGCCCGGTTGCGGGAGGGCATCTACCGCTTCGTCAGCGCGGGATTCTCGTACCCGACGACCGAGTTGCTGGAGGTTGCGGCCGGCACCGTCCCGGTGCTCGACGACCTGGGCCTGTTCGACTACGCGTTTGCGCTCCCCGTCGTCGAGGCCGCCCAGACGCTCGCCGACACTGATCTGGACGACCTCCGGGTCGCGCATGCGGCGCTGTTCGAAGCCGGGGTCGGCGGCGCGGCGTGTTCGCCGCACGCCACGACGTACCTGGCCGATCCTCGCACCGGCGGCGTTGCCCGCATGCAGTCCGAGCTCCGCGCGGCCTATCGCCGGCTCGGGTTCGGCGACGACCTCGGGCCGGGGGACATGGTCGACCATGTCGCCACCGAAATCGAGGCGCTGGCCCGGCTGTGCGCAGCCGAAGTGCGCACTCGAGACGATGGAGGTGACCCCGCCCACGCCCTGTACCAGCAGCTCGACTTCCTCGTCATCCACCTCGCGCCATGGATCCCGGTGTTCACGCGGCAGGTGGCTGCGGTCGATCGAGATCGCGCGTACTCCGCACTGGCGACAGCGCTGCACGCCTTCGTGGAGCACGACCGGGAACTGCTGCGCGCCCTCCTGCAACCGATCGGGGCCACGTGATGACGACGCTCGTGATGTGTACGGATCACGGCGCACACGATCCGATCGCGCCGGCGGGCACGAACGTGCAGCGTGCGGCCGGGCTCTGCGACCAGCCGGGACAGCTCCGCACGCTCGTGCCTGCGGAGGAGACGTCGCTGCTGCTCGCCCTCCACGGTTCGGACTATCACCGCGGCCGCGTTCAGGCTGCGGTCCGGCGCCTCGGTTTCGATCCACTGGGTGTCGGCATCCTCGACCTCGATCGCATCGATGACGAATCGGCGGTGACGGTCGCGGCGGCGGCACTCGTTGCACGCACGGAGGCGTTCCCCGGATCTCGACCGGAGCAGGTCAAGCTCGACCGGCCGCCGACGCGTCGGACGCGGCGGGCGCTGTTCTCGCTCGGCGTGCCGACGTACGCCGGCGCACCGATGATCGATGCCGACCAGTGCGTCGCCGGCGATGGTTGCCGCGCGTGTGTCCGCGCCTGTCCGGTTGACGCACTGACGTGGAGTGGAGGGACCGTCTCGTACGACAAGACGGCCTGTCTTGCCTGTGGCGTCTGTGTCACGACGTGCCCGACGGGAGCGGTCGCAAATCCGGTCGCGTCGCCGGCGGCGGTCGAGGCTGAGATTCGCGCCGCGATCGATGTTGCGACCGGACCGATTGGCATCCGGTACGTGTGCGCGCCCGCTCGCGCTACCAGCCTGCCCGGTTGGCACGATGTCGTCGTGCCGTGCACGAGCATGGTCACGGTGGGCTGGCTGCTCGCTCCACTCGTGCTCGGTGCCTGTGCCGTCGACACGACGCCGTGCGCGGTCGGCGGGTGCGATCGGGGAAGGGTCGACCTCACCGATGACCTGCTCGACGACGCCGGCGCCGTGTTGCACGCCGTCGGCATCGAGCCGGCACGGATCGGCGGGCTCGGCCACGAGCCGCTCGGTGTCACGTCCCCACCGGTCGGGCTCTTCGAAGCCGGTTGCACCCAGCGGGTGATCGCGGCGTTGCACGACAGCTCGGCAACCGCCCCGGGTTTCGTCGATCTGGCCGAGGCGGACGTCGGTGCGGTCGGGATCGACAGCGCGACATGCACCGCCTGTGAGATGTGCGCGTCCTGCTGTCCGACCGACGCGCTGCGATCGTCGAACGAACGCGGCGCGGTGGTGATCGACTTCGATTCACGGCGGTGCGTGGCGTGCGGCCAATGCGTCCTTGCCTGCCCCGAGATCGACCGCGATGCGATCCGGCTCGACCGAGGTTTCGACCCGGTGATGTGGGCGGCGGGCCGGCAAGAGCTCCGTCGGGCGGCAACGGCGAGCTGCGAGGTGTGTGGCAGGCCGGTCGCCCCGGACGCAATGCTGCGACGGATCGGTTCGTTGCTCGGCGAACAGCACGCCGACACGCTCGACCTCGTCGCGAGGCGGTGCATCGACTGCCGCGGCCGCTGATCGGACGGTCGGGGATTCAGGAGCCTCGGATCACGAGCTCGCCCACCATGCCCGCACTGATGTGCCCGGGGATCGCACACACCACCTGGTACGTACCGGGAGCGAGACCAGCGAGGTCGATCGTCGCCGACTGGCCCGGCTCGGTCGTCGCCTCCGCGATGACGAGTCCCGGGACGAGGTCCAGTTCCCGTTCGATCGGCGTCGACACGACGGTCCAAGTGTGGGCGAGCGTGCCCGCGTTGTCGACGCGCACGCTGACCGGCAGCGTGGTGGACAACGTCGCGGGTCGGTAGCTGTAGTCGTCGGCGACGACGACGACGGGGGGCGCGGGTCGGTCGGTGGCGGCCGGCGAACTGCCGGACGATCCGCAACCCGCAAGCAACACGGCCACCAGCAGCACACGCGTCGCGACCCAACGGTCGTGAGCCGATCGGATCGGCGTGCAGCGTGCGGACATCTCTCGCGAGTGTGCTGGTCCCACGAGGAACTGTGAAGAGTCGTCCGACCCTTCTCGCGTGCTGACGCGAGGAGTACCGTCGGGGTCGATCACTCGTTGCGACCGCAACGAACGCCGTCGGTCGCACCGGGTGACCGGAACGGGCCCGGAGATGATCCAGAGGGATTCGACGACGAGATCCTCCGTCGAGGGGACCCGCGCTCCCGCCCGCGCCCGTCGAGCGATCGCAGGGATCTGGGGTGTCGGGTTGCTCGTGGCCGGCTGGGCAGCGATGTTGCTCGTCCCCGTGGTCGCGACGGCCTTCGCAGTTGCTGATTCGGCAGGTGCGCTGATCGGAACGGGTGCGACGGTGCTGCTCTCGCTCGCGGGGATCGGCGGGGGGACGGTGATCGTCCTCAGGGCGGCGCACTCGGAGACGCGTCATGTGTTCAGCGCCCGGCCGGTCTTCGTGACCGGGACGTTGTTGGTGAGTTCGGGCGTGATCGTCTTCGTCGCACTGATGAGCCGGCAGCCGTTCGACCGGTTCGCAGCCGACGGCACGATCACGGCGATCACGATCGCCGACCTCGGCTGCCTCGCGATTGCGATGTTCTCGCTCGCCGCCGGAGGAATCGCGCTGCTCGATTCGTGGGATGCGCGAGACGAGGAGCGCTCCTGGGGCCGTCTCGAGTGACCGCCGGCGGCGCGGTCGCCGCGCACGCCTGCCGTGGTGACGTTCGGCTCTAGGTGAGCACCGGCCCAGGCGTCATCATCGAAGGAGAGTCAACGGCGGCGCGGTCGTCGCGATCTCGCCGTCGAGGAGGTGTGCATGTTCGACGTTGTCAGGGCACCGGACCTGCGGATGCTCGCCGAGGTGCACGAGCCGCACTGTCTGTCGGTCTACCTGCCGACGCACACCGTGGGTGAGACGATTCAGGACGCGGTCCGCCTGAAGAACCTGCTCGCACGAGCCGCACGCGAGCTCGGGACCGCCGGCCTGTCCGCAGTCGAGGTCGAGGCGCTGTTGGCGCCGGCCACCGTGCTGCTGGCCGACGAGAACTTCTGGGCCCACCAGGGTCGTGGCCTGGCGCTGTTCATCGCGGGCGGAGACATCCGCACCTACCGCCTGCCGGACCCGGTCGCCGAGCTCGTCGTCGTGGCAGACCGTCTCCACGTCAAGCCGCTGCTCCCCAGCGTGACCTCGGGCGAGTTCTTCTACGTCCTCGCGCTCAGCCAGAACCGGGTGCGGCTCCTGCGCGGCAGCCGATACGCCGTGAACGAACTGGCGCTGGACGAGATCCCCGACAGCCTCGCCCATGCGCTGCGCTTCGACGATCGCGAACCGCAGTTGCAGAGTCACGCCGCAACTCGCACCGGCACGGGCCAGGTGGCCCCCGCGTTCCACGGTCAGGGCGCGGGCAAGGACGCCCGCGACGCCGACGCCGACCGCTTCGTCGCGGTCGTCGACGCCGGTGTGTGCCAGCACCTCGCCGACAGCACCGCCCCGCTCGTGCTGGCCGGTGTCACCGACCTCGTCGCGCGGTACCGGCGACTGAGCAAGTACGCGCACATCGTCGACGAGGCGATCGCGGGGAACCCCGAGCTGACGTCGGCCGCCGAATTCCATGATCGGGCATGGCCGATCATCAGCCCGCTGTTCGACACTGCGCGCCGGGCGGCGCACGAGCGGGTGCTGAGCCGTGAGGTGCCGACCAGCACATCGGTCGACGAGGTGGTGACCGCGGCCCACGACGGGCGTGTCCGGTCGCTGTTCGTGCAGCTCGGCGCGCACTGCTGGGGGCGGTTCGACGACGAGCGCCGTGACGTCGAACAGCACGACGCCCGCCAACCCGGAGACCGAGACCTGCTGGACGTCGCGACGCTCGACACGCTGCTCGCCGGCGGCCGGGTCTTCGCCGTCGAACGGCAGGACCTCCCGGTCGACGAGCCGCTCGTCGCAGAGTTCCGCTACTGAGCCGATGACGTCGAACCGAGCCCCCGTGTTGCAGTTCATCGGGGCGGCGCGCACGGTCACCGGCAGCAAGTCGCTGCTCGACCTTCCCGGTGGGCGAGTGCTCGTTGACTGCGGGCTGTACCAGGGCCGCAAGAAGCTGCGACTGGCGAACTGGCAACCGTTCCCGGTGGACCCGGCGACGATCGACGCGGTGGTGCTCACCCACGCCCACATCGATCACTGCGGCTACCTGCCGCGCCTCGTCAAGCTCGGATTCGACGGACCGGTGTGGTGCACGCCCGGCACTGCCGAACTCGTGCGGATCCTGCTGCCGGACAGCGCCCACCTCCAGGAGGAGGAGGCCGCCTACGCGAACCGGAGGGGCTACTCGAAGCACGACCCGGCGCTGCCGCTGTACACCGACGCGGACGCGCAGGCGGCGATCGAGCTGCTGCGGCCCGCGGGGTTCGGTGAGACGGTGACGGTGCGGCCGGGCATCGACGTGACGTGGCATCGTGCCGGCCACATCCTCGGCGCGGCGTTCGTGCGCGTCGGCCTACGCGAGAGCGACACCACGGTCGTCTTCAGTGGCGACCTCGGGCGGCCGACGCATCCGCTGCTGCTCCCGCCGGATCCGATCGGTGCTGCTGACGTCCTCGTCGTCGAATCGACGTACGGCGAAACCGAACACCTCGAACTCGACGCCGACGGCGTGATCGCCGACGTCGTCAACGACGCCGCGTCGTGCGGCGGTGTGGTCGTCGTGCCGGCGTTCGCAGTCGACCGCACCGAGGTCGTCCTGTGGCATCTCGATCAACTCGTGGCGACCGGCCGGGTGCCGTCGATCCCCGTCTTCGTCGACAGCCCGATGGCGAGCCGTGCACTCGACTTCTATCGCGGGGAGGCGCGGCGGGGATCGCCCGAGATCCGTCCCGAGCTGCATGGGCGCGAACTGTTCCCCGCCCTCGACATCGTCGAGACGCGGTCGACGGACGAATCCAAGGCGTTGAACACCCGGCGCGGTCCGATGGTGATCGTGTCGGCGTCGGGCATGGCGACCGGCGGCCGGGTGGTCCACCACCTCGCCAACCGGCTCGGCGACAGCCGCAACACCGTCCTGCTCGCCGGCTTCCAGGCCCCCGGGACCCGCGGCGACCAGTTGCGGTCCGGCGCGACGAAGCTGAAGATGCTCGGTCGCTATGTTCCGGTGCGGGCGAACGTCGTCTCCCTCGAACTGTCGTCACACGCCGATCGTTCCGAGTTGCTCGATTGGATCGGCACCGCGGACGCCCCGCAGATCGCCTACGTGAACCACGGTGAGGTCGACGCCGCCGTGGCGCTGGCGGACGCGATCGAGACCGAGCGGCGGCTGCCCGCGGTCGTACCGCAACCGGGTGAGCGCGTGCGTCTCAACGGGACGTGAACCGCTCAGTGCGTCGGGCCGAGGATGTGGCAGATGTCGCCGTCGGTGCAGTCCGCAGGGTCGAGGTGGTTTCCCCGGTCGATCAGCGCGGTCAGCTCGACGTGCAGCACGCGCAGCTCGCGCATCCGCTGATCGACCTCGCGCAGCTTGGACGTCAGCAGGTCGGACACGTGGCTGCACGGCGTCTGGCCCTGGGCCCGCACGTCGAGGACGCTGCCGATCTCGGCCAGTGTCAGGCCCGCACCCTGTGCACGCCGGATGAACGCGATCCGGTCGGCGGACGTCTCGTCGTAGACCCGGTAGCCGTTGGCTTGCCGCTGCGGTTCGGGAAGCAGGCCCCGCCGCTCGTAGAAGCGGATCGTCTGCGTCGGAACGTTGCAGGTGCGGGCCAGTTCGCCGATGTTCATGTGGTCGACATTACCGCTTGACCTTGAACTGTGGTACAGGGTTTATCGTGGATGCCATGGACGTGACACTGCTCCACTTCGACGACTGCCCGAACTGGCAGGTCGCCGACGGGCACCTCCGTACGCTTGCCGCCGAGCACCCCGAGATGACCGTCGAACGGCGCGTCGTCGACACGATCGAAGAGGCGGAGGCGACGCGGTTCCGCGGGTCGCCGAGCGTGCTCGTCGACGGCGTGGACCCGTTCGCCGACCGCGAAGCACCGGTCGGGCTGTCGTGCCGGGTGTACCAGACGCCGCTGGGCCCGGCCGGTTCGCCGACCCTCGCCCAACTCCGATCGGTGGTCACCATCGGCGGAACCGATGGACGGGGCGCGGCATGAGCGACGTCGCACCGGCCGGATCGGCCATGGCGACCGCAACCGCCCGGACCGGCGCGCCCGGACGCCAGATCAGGTTGTGGGGAAGTGTCGCGCGGCTGATCGTCGGCGTCGGGCTGCTGGTCGGAGCGTTGGTGCTGGGCGTCAGCGGGGCCGACCTGGTGATCGGGTTCGCCGTCTTCCCGCTCGTCGAGGTCGGCGTGCTCGCCGCCCGCGGCCTGGACGCGGCCCCGCTGCGCCTCTCCGGGAATGCCGGCCACTGCATCAACTGGGGCGTCGGCATCCTCGCGTTCAGCTTCCTCACCGAGGCTGCCCTGCTGTTCTACGGTGTCTCGATCCTGCTCGCCTTCGTGCGGGGGTACGCCGGCTGCGAGATCTGCGCGATCAGCAACTGGCTGCGCCGACGCGACGACCAGGTCGTGTGCCCGATCTTCTCGCCGATCGACCACGCCGAAGCACGGCGGGCCGGCGTCGACCCGGAGTGCTGAACCCGCCGGCGGATCACGCGGCGTAATTGCGCAGCACGGCGAGCGCAGCGTCCGCGTCCGGCCCCGACGTGGCCAGTTCACTCTCGGACGCCGGCAGTCGGCGCGCTCCCACCCGGCAGAACGTGCCCATCTCGCCACTGATCGTCGCCGTTGCGTCCGACGGCCCGTACGTGAAGACAGCGCCGCTCGGCGCGGTGAGCGTGCAGCACACGGCGACCGGTTCGAGATCGGCCAGGCGCATCGCATAGGGCAGCGTGGCGTGGCCGAGCCAGGCGATGTGCCGCAGCCGGTCGGTGTCGTGGTTGGCGATGCCGAGTGCTTCGGTGATGTCGAGGCCGTGCGCCCAGTGCTCGGCGAGGCGGGTCGTCGCGAGCGTGCGCGGCTTCAGCGGCGCGGCCGCCCACGTGACGGCGCGGTCGGGGTCGGCCGCAGCGAGCGCGTCGAGCGACGCGCGGCACGCAGCCCGCCAGCGGCCGAAGATCTCCGGCGCTGGAGCCGAGTTCTCGCGCACGTGGCCGTCGACGACCTCGTCGAGCGGACGATCTCGGGTCGTCCAACCGCCGTCACGCCGCTCGAGCGAGACCACCACCAACTCTTCGGTCAGCGCGAGGTGCAGCACGGTGTCGGCGACGCTCCAACCGGGCGCCATCGACGGCGCCTCCCACTGCGACGAGGTCAACGAATCGAGGATCGACTCGAGCTGCGCGTACTCCGCACGCACATCGTCCAGCACATCGTCGATCGGCGTCGTCATGCTG
>JABDKP010000179.1 GCA_013002175.1 Ilumatobacter sp. | reverse complement strand
TTCCCGAGGTGCTCGAAGTTGTCGGGGCGGCCACGCCGATCGTGCTGATCACCAAGGGCGACCTCGTGCACCAGACCCGCAAGGTCACGACATCGGGGCTCGAACACCATTTCAAGGAGACCGAGATCCTGTTGGAGAAGGATCCGCCGACGTACGACAAGATCCTCAAGCGGCTCGGTGTGGAACCCGAGCGGTTCCTGATGGTCGGCAACTCGGTGAAGAGCGATGTCCTCCCCGTGCTCGCGCTCGGTGGCTACGCCGTGCACGTGCCGTACCACATCACCTGGAGCCTCGAACAGGTCGACCGTCACGAGGAGGAGTTCGCCGAACTCGCGTCGATCGCCGACTTGCCGCCGTGGCTCGGCCTCTGACCGGTGTCAGGCACCTGCCTGACACCGAGGTGGTATGGCTAGAGGCGGCGGAGGCGGACGCTGTTGACGCGGTGGTCGGCGTTCTTGTGCAGCACGAGCGAGGCCCGGCCGCGGGTCGGGGCGATGTTGTCGCGCAGGTTGAGCCCGTTGATCTCGCGCCAGATGCCGCGGGCGGTGGCGACCGCCTCCTCGTCGCTGAGGGCCGCGTACGCCCGGAAGAAGCTGTCCGGGTCACGGAAAACGGACTCGCGCAGCGCCAGAAACCGCTCGACGTACCAGTGTTCGATGTCGACCTCGTCGGCGTCGATGTAAATCGAGAAGTCGAAGTAGTCGCTGACGAACTCGGTGAAGCCCGCCGACGTCTGGAGCACGTTGAGCCCCTCGACGATCACGATGTCCGGCTGCTTCACGACGATCTGCTCGCCGTCGATGATGTCGTAGACGACGTGGCTGTAGACCGGTGCGCCGACTTCCTCGTCGCCGCTCTTGATCTCGCGCAGCACCCGCAGCAGTTCCCGCGTGTCGTACGACTCGGGGAAGCCCTTGCGGTTCATGATCCCGCGCGCTTCGAGGACACGGTTCGGGTGGAGGAAGCCGTCGGTCGTCAACAGATCGACCTTCGGATGGTCGGGCCAGCGCGCCAAGAGCGCCTGCAGGATGCGGGCGAACGTGCTCTTGCCGACCGCCACACTGCCGGCGATGCCGATCACGTACGGCACCTTCGGGGCGATCGCGCCGAGGAATGTCGCCGACACCCGGTGCAGGTCCTGTGTCGCGCTGACGTACAGGTTGAGCAGACGGCTGAGCGGGAGGTAGATCGCGGCGACTTCGTCGAGGTCGATGTGCGCGTGGATGCCGCGCATGTCCTCGAGTTCGTCCTCGCCCAGCGTCAGCGGGGTCGCGGCCCGCAGCGCGGCCCAGGCTTCGCGTTCGAACGTCAGGAACCGGTCCGCAGTCGCGGGGTCCAGATGCTCGGCCGCACCAGCCGGGTCGGTCACGGGCGCGACCTTAGGCGCGTCGGCCCCGACCAGCCAGATGGCGGCGAACGCGGCGCGTAGTCTGCAGTCCGTGAACCTCGCCGCGGAACGCAAACGGCGCGGTGCGTGGTACACGCCGCAAGGTCTCGTCGACACCGTTGTCGACGCCGTCGTCACGCCGTCGTTCATCGCGTCTCGTGGCGGTCACCTGCGGATCGTCGACCCGGCGTGCGGCGACGGCCGTTTCCTCCGGGCTGCGGTCGCGCGCGTGGTCGCTCATGGCGGCACGGCCCACGTGGTCGGCGTCGACGTCGACGGCGTGGCGGTGAACGGGACCCGCCGCACGCTCGCGGACACGCCGGTCGGCGTCACGTCCGATGTGATCGAGGCCGACTCGCTGACGATGGACTGGGCCGCGTTGGGCCCTGCGTCCTTCGACCTCGTCGTCGGCAACCCGCCGTTCCTGTCGCAGATGGCGGCGGCAACGACGCGGGGAGGTGCCAGCGACCGGGGTGGCGGCCCGTACGCCGACGCGGCGGTCGAGTTCCTCGCGCTCGGCGCGGAGCTCGTCGACAGCGACGGGGGCCGCGTGGCGTTCGTGCTGCCGCAGTCGCTGCTGGCGGCGCGGGACGCCGGCGCGATCCGCGCGCTGTACGACGAGCGTGCCGAGCTGGTGTGGTCGCGGTGGACCGGCGACCGCGATTTCGACGCCCAGGTCGTGACGTGTGTGCTGGCGTTCGAGTTCGGAGGGGCGCGCCGCGATCGCGAGGGTGGTGGCTGGGCCCGCGTCGTCACCAGCCGACGCGGTGTGCCCGACGTCCCGTTGGTCGTCGGCGAGCAGGGCGCGGGACGCGTCGGCGATCGCGCCCGCCTGAACGCGAACTTCCGCGACGAGTACTACGGCATGGTCGGCGCAGTCGGCGACCACACGAGCGGCCCGCCGCTGATCACCAGCGGCCTCATCGATCCCGGCCGGACGCGGTGGGGCGAGCGCCCGGTCACCTTTGCGAAGCGACGGTTTCTGCGTCCCCGGCTGGACCTGTCGCAACTCGACGACAGGATGGCGCGCTGGGCCGAACAGCGCCTCGTTCCGAAGGTGCTCGTCGCCAACCAGACGACGATCATCGAAGCGGTGGCCGACCCCGACGGGGCATGGCTGCCGGGAGTCCCGGTCGTCGCCGCGTATCCCGTGGCTGCCGAGGGAGTACCAACCGCATGGGAGATCGCCGCCGTGTTGACGTCGCCGGTCGCGTCGGCGTGGGCGTGGCACCGCAGCGCAGGGACCGGGCTGTCCGCGGACGCGATCCGTGTCGGCCCGACGCTGCTGGCGGACCTGCCGTGGCCTGGCGGCGACCTCGCCGGAGCGGTCCGCGCGCTGCGCGCCGGCGACGTGCGCAGGTGCGCCCTCGGCGTCGACGCCGCGTACGGGATTTCCGAGCCCGATGACGACGAGCTGTCGGGCTGGTGGTTGGCAGCCCTCGACCGCATCGAGGCGCGCGGCCGCTGACGACGGAGCGCACCGATGCGGCGGGCGCCGCACGGGTTTGAGATCCGGTGGGTGGGGTACCCGCACCCCAACCACATGAGGAGTCTGGATGTCACCGTCTACCCATCGCCGTGCCGGCGGCCCGCTGCGCACCTGCCTTGCCGCGTTGGCCGCGGTCGTGGTGGCGTCCTGCGGCGGTGTCGACCCCGACGGTCGGCCTGCGAACTCCACGGCCGACCCCGTCCGCGCGGAGCAGGCGGTCGAGCTGGCGGACGTGCTGCGTGATCATGGCCTGACGAGTGCGTCGTCGGCGGTGGAGCTCGTCGGCCTGGATGCGCTCACCGACGCGACCGACTTCACGTTCTTCGTCCCGAGTGACGAGGCCTTCCAGTCGTTGGGCGCGGACGAGATCGCCGACCTGTTCTCCCAGACCGACCGGCTGACGACGGTGCTGCGTGGCCACCTGGTCCCTGGGCGGACCACCGCTGCGGAGCTGGTCCAGCGCGGCGTCGTTGCGACCGAGGGCGGGACCCAACTCGACATCGCGGTCGATGCGGACGGAGCGACCATCGGCGGCGTGACGATCGTCGACTCCGACATCGAGGTCGGGTCAGGCGGGCTCGTCCACGTGATCGATCAGCTGCTGGTCGGCGAGCGATGATGGAGACGAACGCCGCGATCTCGTTCGACGGTGTCGGCAAGCGCTTCGACGACACCTGGGTGCTGCGCGACATCGATCTCGACGTCCCGCCCGGGACGATCATCGGGATGATCGGGCCGTCGGGGTCCGGCAAGACGACGACGGTACGGCTGGCGAACGGGTACTACCGCGCCGACGAGGGCGAGGTCCGGCTGCTGGGGACCGACCCGGCCACGATGCCGACGGCGCAACGCAGGTCGATCGGCTACCTGCCGCAGCACCCCGTGTTGTTCGACGAGTTGTCGCTGTGGGAGAACCTCAACTTCCACGCGTCGATGAACGGTGTCGCGTTTTCTCGCCGGCGCCGCCTGCGTGAACTGCTCGAACTCGTCGAGCTCGACGGCCAGGAGAAGAAGCTCGTCAGCGAGTCGTCCGGCGGGATGCGGCGCCGTCTGGCGCTCGCAGCAACACTCGTGCACGCGCCGCGCGTGCTGATGCTGGACGAGCCCACTGCGGGCATCGATCCGATTCTGCGGCGCCGGTTCTGGGATCACTTTCGACAGCTCCGCGACGACGGCACGACGCTGGTGATCACCACCCAGTACGTCACCGAGGCCGCCCACTGCGACGTCGTCGCGATGCTGGCCCACGGACAGACCGCGGCGGTCGGCTCGCCCGCCGAGCTGCGGCGGCAGGCATACGGCGGACTCGAACTCGATGTCCGGTTCGAGCAACCGGTGGATGATTCTGTCGTCGGGCTGCTGCTCGCGATCGACGGCGTCAAACGGGCCGAGCCGAGCGATGTCGACGTGGTGCGCGTGGCGATCGACCCCGATGTGCTGGAAGCTTCGGACATCGCACCACGACTCGGCGACGAGTTCACCGTGGCCGGAACCGCCGAGGTCGCCACCGACTGGGACGACGTGTTCATCGAGCTCGTCGGTGCCGACGCGTCGGACGACGTCGAGGGCGACGCCGTGACCGCCGACGCGGTCGGGGTGGCGCCGTGAGAGACCCGCGTCCCGACACCCGCCGCTCGATTCTCGCCCCGCGCTTCGGCTGGCTGGTCCAGCTCTCCGGGTTCGTCCGCAAGGAGATCTTCGAGATCGCCCGCCAGCCGCGACTGCTGCTGGTGCTCGTCGTCGGGCCGTTCCTCGTACTCGCCCTCTTCGCTGTCGGCTTCGATCAGCAGAAGACGGTGCTGAACACCACGTTCGTCGGGCCGCCCGACAGCGTGTACGAGGAGTCGGTCGCCGAGTTCACCGACGACCTCGGTCAGTACATCAACCTGCGTGAGTACACCACCGATCTCGTCGCTGCGCAGCGGCAACTCGACGAGGGCGACCTCGACCTCGTCGTCGTGTTCCCGACCGACCCCGCCGAGACGATCCTGTCCGGCGAGCAGGCCGTCATCAAGGTGATCCACGACAAGATCGACCCGATCCAGCAGACGACGGTGGAGGTCTCGACCCAGGTCGCGGTGCAGGAGTTGAACGCACGCATCCTCGAACGGGTCGTCGGTGCGACGCAGGACGTGCTCGTGCCCTACGAGGAGAGCCTCGACCGCAGCGCCGCACTGCTCGACGAACTGAGTGCGGCGGTGGCGGCCGGGGACGCCCCCGAAGCGGAGCGGTTGACGGGCGAACTCGAGACGTCGACCGGCGCGCTGGCGACGATCGTGGATCTGTCGGGCGAGCTCGCAGCGAAGGTCGGAGCGTCCGATGAGGCCCAATCCGAGCTGAACGAACTCTCGGGGTCGACGACCGAACTGTCCGACGCCATCGGCCGGCTGGCCGAGTCGGGCGATGTCGCCGAGCGCGACATCGAGGCGCTCTCGGAACTGCTCGGCGTCGTCCGCACCAGCGGCGACCGGGTCACCACACTCGACCCGTCGGTCGTCGTGCGACCGTTCTCCGGCGACACGGCCAACCTGCAACGCGAATCAGTGTCGGTGGCGGATTTCTTCGCACCGGCCGCGATCGCGCTGCTGCTTCAGCACCTCGTGCTGACGTTCGCGGCGATGAGCCTGGTGTCCGACCGTGCCCGCGGGTTGTTCGAGATGTTCCGGGTCGGCCCGATCGGTGCCGGGCGGGTCCTGCTCGGCAAGTTCGTCCCGTTCACGCTCATCGGCGGGATGGCCGGGGCGGCGCTGATCACGGCGGTGTGGCTGGGGCTCGACCTGCCGTTCCGCGGCGACCCGGTGTGGGTCGTCGCGGGCCTGCTCGCGCTGCTGATCGCTTCGATCGGGTGGGGCACATTGATCTCGATGGTGTCGCGGTCCGACACCCAGGCCGTGCAGTACGCGCTGCTGGCACTGCTCGCCGGGCTGTTCTTCGGCGGGTTCTTCCTGGACCTCGACGCGTTCCGGTATCCGGTCAAGGCAATTGCCTGGATCATGCCCGTGACCTACGGAACGCGGATTCTGCGGGACGTGATGCTGCGTGGCAACGACCCCGCCCTGATCGACTTCATCGGCCTCGGTGCGACCGCGGTCGCCGTCATCGGCCTGTCGTGGGTGCTGCTCGCGCGGAGACTGCGGGTCGAGTGAGGTGGCGCGCGTGACCGATGCACCCACCCGCCGCGACGGTCCCGCGGGCGGCGGTCGACGGTGGTTCGGCTCACCCCGTGCCAACCGTCGCGCCGGCCGGGTGATGGTGGCGGTGGCCGTCGTCGGCCTCGTCGTCTCCGCCGCCGGCACGCTGGTCGCATGGCGCCTGGTCGGCGAGATCAACTCCTCGACGCGGGACACACTCGGCGTGACGATCGAGACGATCGATTCGGTCGAGAACTCGATCGACCTCGCCGACCAGGTGTTGGCGGCGTCGTCCGACACGATCGCGACTGGCGCGTCGACGCTCGCCGCCGTCGCCGAGTCGTTCGACGCCGCCAACGGTGTCGTCGAGGAGGTCGACGACCTCACGACCACCGTCGGGCCGGCACTCGCGGACGCTGCCGCAACGCTGCGCCAACTGGAAGGCGTCGGCGCCACCATCGACGATCTGCTCGGCGGCCTCTCCGCAATCCCCTTCGGACCGGACTACCGTCCAGAACGCGGCTTGGGGGAGACGATCGGCGAACTCGCATCGGACATCGACCAGCTCCCTGCCGAATTCCTCCAGACGTCTGAAGACCTCCGCGACTTCGGCACGTCGCTCGACGATCTCGAAGAGGAGATCGTCCGGCTGTCAGGTGACATCGCGGGCGTCAGCGCACGGCTCGAGGCGAGCGACGCGATCATCGACGGCTATCGCCGCAACGTGTCGGACGCCCGAGCCGTGGCAGTGAGCACTCGCGACGACCTCGACGGTGACGTCACGTTGATGCGTCTGCTGCTGGTGATCGGCGGCATCAACCTGGCCGTGGCCCAGATCGTGCCGTACTGGATCGGGCGCACCCTGCTCGCCACTGCCGCCGAGGACCGGTGAACGCCGGGCGCGTCGCCGCAGATGTCACACCGGCCGTGTCCGACCGTGTCCCACCGATCGCCCGTCGAGCTGCTTCACTGGCGGCCATGACGCGAGTGCGGGGACCGTTCACCACCGAGCGGCGAGCGGTGGCGTGTGCCGTCATCGGCGCAGCCCTGGTGCTGGGAGCCTGCGGCGGAACCGACGAGTCCCTGTCGGAGGCGGCCGCCCGCGGCAGGACGACGGCGATCGCCAAGGGGTGCGCCGGATGCCACGGCCAGAACGGTGAAGGCGGCATCGGGCCGAGTTGGACGGGTCTCGCCGGCTCGGAGGTCCAGCTCTTCGACGGGTCGGTCGTCGTCGCCGACGATGCGTACCTCGTGCGGGCGATCAAGGACCCGGCGGCTGATCTGCTCGCCGACTACGCGATCCAGATGCCGCAGAACGAGCTGAGCGACGCCGAAGTCGCCGACATCGTCGCGTACATCAAGGAATTGGACAGCGACGACGGCTGAGGAGTCAGCGCGCCCAGGGTGCGCTCGGGCTGGCCGTTCCGGGCCCGCCCGTGAGCACGTCGGCGCCGTCGGCGGTGACGAGGATCGTGTGCTCGAACTGGGCGGTGCGCTTGCCGTCGGAGGTGACCGCGGTCCAGTTGTCGTCCCAGATCTTGTAGTTGACGCTGCCGAGCGTGATCATCGGCTCGATGGTGAACGTCATGCCCTCACGCATGATCGTCGTCGAGCGCGAGTCGTAGTAGTGCAGCACCTGAATGTCGGTGTGGAACTGCTCGCCGATGCCGTGCCCGACGAACGCCCGCACGACCCCGTACCGGTATGGCTTGACTGCGTCCTCGATCGCGCGGCCGATGTCGCTGAGCGGCCGCCCGACCTTCACCGCCTCGATGCCGCGCCACGTTGCTTCCTCGGTGACCCGGACCAACTGGCGGCTTTCGGGGTCGACGTCGCCGACGAAGAACGTGGCGTTGGTGTCGCCGTGGACGCCACCGACCCAGCCAGTGACGTCGATGTTGCAGATGTCGCCGTCCTGCAGCTTGCGCGAGTCGGGAATCCCGTGGCAGATCACCTCGTTGACCGACGTGCAGCACGCCTTGGGGTAGCCGTGGTAGTTGATCGTCGACGGGTACGCGTTGCGCTCGATGAACGCCTCGTGCACTGCGATGTCGATCTCCTCGGTGGTGACCCCGGGCGCGACCATCGCGCCGGCCAGCGCCAACACTTCACCGGCGACCTTGCCGGCATGGCGCATCCGCTCGATGATCTCCGGTGACTTGACGCGCCCTTCGTCCCACGGCTCGTATTCGCCGGTGTCGGCGTACGGCGGCCGTGCGATGTGGTCGGGGACGCTGCGCATCGGCGACACGTGGCCCTGCAGCACCCGCCCTTCGGACTTCTTGTGGCAGCGCTTGTACTTGCGACCGCTCCCGCACCAGCACGGCTCGTTCGCCTGCGGCAGTGTCGCCGGCGCAGCATCGAGCGAGGAGATCTTCATCCGACCAGGATAGGTCGATTCGCCAACGTACGCCCCGCCGCGGCCGGCGAGCGGGCGCGGGTACGTTCGAGGGCCATGGCGTCCTCGCTGCTGTTCGTCCACAGCCCGCTCGTCGGACCATCGTCGTGGGCCCGGGTCGCGAAGGTGGCGCGCGATGCGCGCGGAGGACGAGTCACCGTTCCCGATCTGACCGGCATCGCGTCGATGCGGCAGGAGTGGACCGACTGGTACGTGACGGCGGCTGCCCGGGCCGCAACGCCTCGCTCCGGCGAAGTCGTCGTGGTGGGCCATTCGGGCGCCGGCGTGTTCCTCCCCGCGATTGCCGCCGAGCTCGGTGCCCGCGCCACGATCTTCGTCGACGCCGTCGTCCCGCCGGGCGACGGCCCCCACCACACGTCACCCGCGTTGGCCGAGCTGCTCGACCGGCAGACCGACGCCGGGCTGTTGCGCCCGTGGCTCGACTGGTGGCCGGACGACGTCGTCGAACGGCTGCTTCCCGACGGTGCGGACCGCGCTGCGCTGCGCGCCGACATGCCGCGACTGCCACGGGCGTTCTACGACGAACCCGTCGCCGTGCCCGACGGGTGGACCGATCGGCCGAACTGCTACGTCCAGCTCAGCCCGGCCTACGACGACGACCGACGACGAGCGCACGAGTGGGGATGGCCGGTGTCGGCGTTCGACGGCACCCACCTCAGTGTCATCACCGATCCCGGCAGGGTGTTCGCAGCGATCGTCGACGTCGTCGAGCAGATCGCACGCCCAACCTGAGACGATCGTCCGACGCCAGATGGTGACGGGATCGGCGCGTCACGGTGTGGACTCGTCGGACCGAGGTGGCGACAGACGCTCCACGCTTCCCATCGCCGGGACGACGCGGTGCTGCACACGATGCGAGAACGACCTGCCCATCGCGTCATCGGCGCGACCGGTCTCCGTGAGCGGCGAATCGAGCTGGCCCTGGCGTCGGCGCTCCACGTTCCAGGTCGTCTGCCCGTGGCGGAGCCGCACGATCTCGGTCCACGGCCTCGGCATTCGGTGATTGTGCAGCTTCGGCGCTGGATCGAAGGCGGTGTGTTCCGCGCAAACGTCGCCATGGCGACGGAAACGGAAGTGTCAGACTCGGCACGTGGTGACGACCGAACTTCTGCAGGCGGGAGCGACAGCGGTCGAACGATGCGCAGATCTGTTCGCGGCGGACCCGATCGGCTGCAACCTCGCCGCCAACGTGATCGAGCGGGGCGACGACGGGCGAGTCGTCCGGGTGGCATCCGAGACCGGCACGCTGGGGGGCGCCGTCGAGTGGGGCCCGGGGTACACGCTCACGGCGCTGCGCGACGGTGCGCACGCAGCGATCGCCGGCGCGCTTCCCGCGGCCGGGAGGATCCGCCTCGACGGCGAGGTCCGCGACGCGACCACGGTGGCAGGGCACTGGTCGGAACGAACGGGCGGCGGGTTCGAGTCGATCGAGATCCTCCGGGTGTACCGGCTGGGTGAGTTGCACCCACCCGACGTGCCGGGCAGCGTCGCGGCGGCCGACGCGGCGCACCTCGACAACGCGGCGCGGTGGGCGGTTGCCTTCGGCGCGGAGGTCGGGCTCGACGACGATGATGACGACGACGCCGACGCCGAACTCGCAGCGCGTCGCGCGCAGGTCGAACGGGCCACGAACGAGGGGCGGCTGTGGGTGTGGCGCGTGGCCGGCGAGGCGGTCGCGCAGCTGATCGTGTCGACGCCGTGTTTCGGTACGGTCCGGATCGGTGGCGTGTTCACGCCACCTGAATTGCGAGGCAACGGCTACGCAGCAGCCCTGACGGCGGCGGTCGCCGGTACCGAGCGGGCCCGGCCCGGCGTCGACGAGGTGATGCTGACCACCCAGTCGTCGAACGCGATGACCAACCGGCTGTACCGTCGGCTGGGGTTCGAAGCGGTCCATGAGATGCTCCTGCTCTGGCTCGTTGCGCCGGAGAGCTGACGTCAGCCGCTCGAACGGGCTGCCCGCAGCCGCCAGAGCGAACGCACCAGGCGGACGACCAGTACGCCGATGCCGACGAGGCCGAGAGCGAGCACGACGCCGACCCACGGCGACACACCGCCGTCGTCGGGTTCGAGGATCTCGAGCTGCGGCGGCGGCGCCGCCGGGTCGTACGTGAAGAGGTACGCGGCGTCGACGCGGTCGCCGTCGTCGACCGAGGTGCTGCTGTGACGCACCGCATGCTCGCCGGGCACGTCCAGCGGGCTCGCCAGCTCGATCGTGACCGCAAGCGCTGACGTCTGGACGAACTCGGTGTCGATCACCGCACCGGCGGGGTCGGTCACCGAACCGGTGACGTCGACGACCGTCGACGCGTATCGCAGCTGGATCTCGGTGATCTCGCCGCCGACGGTCGCACCCGGTGCCGGACTGGCCGCGCCGAGACCCGCGTGCGCGGCCGCAACGCCCGCGCAGGTGATCATCGCCGCCAGTGCGACGAGCAGCGCTGCCCGGGCGCGGCCGCCGCGCATCAACCGACGCCGAGCGAGTCGGGCAGCGACCACAGCAACGACTCCAGCAGCAGGCGCTCGTTCGGGTTGCGTTCCAGCGCGTCGAGCGCTTCGTGGATGCGGGCGACCGCCTTCGTACACCCTTCGACGTGGGCGGTGCCCGTACCGGTGGCGGCCGCGGTGGCGTGGTCGCGGTACGTCGCGGCCAGCGTCGCCAGCCCGCTGCGCAGCTCGTCGGTGCGGTGGCGGCGCAGCTCGCGCTTGTGCCGGTCCTCCAGCTGCTTCTTGCCGCTGCCCCGTTCGCCGTGCGCAGAGATCCGCGCATCGAGTTCGGCGACCTCCGCCTCGTGCCGGGCAGCGAGCGGCTCGGCGGCCGCGTCGATCAACTCCAGCAGCCGGCCCGCCGTCGACACGGCGATGGTGCCGGTGCCGTCGAGCCGGTGGGGCGCGTCGGCGAATGCCGCCCGCCGCTCGGCCAGCGCCGGGTCGGTGGCCAGGACGCGAGCCCGGTCGAGGTTGCCGAGCGCCGCCTTCGAGGCCGCGATCGCGGCCTGCGGCTCGATCCCCTCGGTCAGCAGCCGAGCCGCGATCAGATCGGCGCCGATCGTCCGGAAGTCGACACGTGCGCACCGCGACGAGATCGTGATCAGGTCGTGCGGGACGTAGTCGCAGAGGATGACGAACATCGTCGAGTCCGGCGGTTCCTCGATCGTCTTCAGCATCAGCGCCGCGCCGGTCGGTTGCAGCAGGTGGAACTCGTCGAGGATCAGCACCTTGCGGGTGCCTTCGGCCGGCGCCAGCGAGGAGACGCGGACGATCTCGCGCGCCTGCTCCGCAGAGATCGACGGCCCGGTGCGCCGCACCTCGCGCACGTCGGGATGCTCGCCGACGAGCGCCAGCCGCGCGTCGCGCTGGGTCCGGTCCTCCCCGCCGGAGATGACCCTGGCGGCAAACGCCCTGGCGGCCTCGAGCTTGGTCGACCCGGCCGGACCGACGAAGAGATAGGCATGCACCAGCCCGCGCTCGGCCGCGGCGCGGAGCTGTTCGACGGCCTGCGGCTGTCCGACGACGTCGTCCCACACCGGGCCGGCGTCGATCATCGCGACTCCCGCTCGCGCAGCGCGTCGTCGATTGCGGCTGCGACGTCGGCGATCGTGCCCGTCGCGGCGACCGTGATCCAGCGCTCGGGCTCGTCGGCCGCGAGCGCACGGAAACCATCGATCACACGCTGGTGGAACTCGTCGCCGGCAGCCTCGAAGCGGTCGAGGTCGCGCGCGCTCATCCGTTCGGCGACGATGTCGTCGTCGGCTTCGAGCAGGATCACGACGTCGGGCCACACCTCGCCGGTGGCCCACCGGTTGAGCTTTCGGACCTCGTCGACGTCGAGCTGCCGGCCGTACCCCTGGTACGCCAGCGACGAATACACCGACCGGTCGCTGACGACGGACCGCCCGGCGTCGAGCGCCGGCTTGACGACCTGATGGATGTGCTGGGCCCGGTCGGCCGCCGCGATCAGCGCCTCCGCACGCGGCGCCAGGTCGTCGACGTCGTTGTCGTGGAGGATCTGCCGAAGGCGTGCCCCGACCGGCGTGCCGCCGGTCTCGCGGGTCAGCACCGCCCCCAGTCGCTCGGCGAGCAGCGCAGCCTGGGTCGACTTGCCGCAGCCCTCCGCTCCTTCGAGGGCGATGTAGACGGGCCGGTTCACGGTGCCCGATGGTACCGATCGGAGCGCCGACGGATCAGACACGGCGAACGCGGCGATCAGTCGTCGGCGAGGTCGGTGATCACCGGCGCAGCAGCGGGTGCGTCGTCGGCCTTCTTCGCCGCCGTCTTCTTCGCGGCGGTCTTCTTCGCGGGCGACTTCTTCTTCGCCGCCGTCTTCTTGGCGGCGGTCTTCTTCTTCGCCGCCTTCTTCTTGGTCGCCTTCGCCTTCTTGCCCGGCACGCCACCCTTGGCGATGATCGCCTCGCGCCGGATCGCCAGCAGTTCGTAGGCGCGCTCGGGCGTGATCTCCTCCAGGCGGTCGCCCTTGCCGAGCGACGCGTTGGTCTCGCCGTCGGTGACGTACACCCCGAAGCGGCCGTCCTTGGCGGTGACGTTCTTCTCGCTGACCGGGTCGACGCCGAACTCCTTCAGCGGGCCCTTCGCCGCCATGTTGCGGCCGCCGCGCTTGTAGACCTTCGGCTCGCTGAAGATCTTCAGCGCCTCCTCCAGCGTGATCTGCAGAAGCTGATCCTCGGAGTCGATGTTGCGGTAGTCCTTGCCCTTCATCACGTACGGCCCGTAGCGGCCGTTGTTGGCATAGATCGGCTCGCCGTCGGCGGGATCGTCGCCGAGGTGCCGTGGCAGTTGCAGCAACGCCTCGGCCTCGTCCATCGTCATCCGTTCGAGGATCATCGTCTTGAACAGCGACGACATCTTCGGCTTCTCCATGCCGGGCGGCGGGTTGTCGTGGTCGCCCCACTGCACGTACGGGCCGTACCGGCCGTTCTTCGCGTACACCGGCAGCCCGTCGAGTTCACCGATCGGGTCGTCCATCTTCGGGGCCGCGAGCAGTTCGAGTGCCTTGTCGACGGTCAATTCGTCCGGCGGCAGGTCGTCGGGCACACTGGCGGTGTCCTCGCCGCGCTTGACGTACGGGCCGTACTTGCCGGGCTTCGCGACGACGACGTTGCCGTCGGCGTCCGAGCCGAGGGCGAACGTGTTGATCTCGGCCGCGTCGATGTTGTCGAGGTTCTCTTCGACGAGGCGTTTCAGCCCCAACAGCGCGTCGTCGCCGACGCCGGCCTCGGCGGTGATCGGCGGCACGGACTGGTCGCCGGTGTCGCCGAAGTAGAACCGCTGCAACCACTTGTCCTTCTGGCGGTCGCCGCGGGCGATCGCATCGAGGTCGGAGTCGATCGACGCGGTGAAGTCGTAGTCGACGATCGCGCCGAAGTGCTCCTCCAAGAGCCGGATGACCGCGAACGCGGTCCACGTCGGCACGAGTGCCTGGCCCTTCTTCCACACGTAGCCGCGGTCCTGAATCGTCTGGATGATCGACGCCCACGTCGACGGGCGCCCGATCTCGAGTTCCTCGAGCCGCTTGACGAGCGACGCCTCGGTGAAGCGGGCCGGCGGTGAGGTGCTGTGGCCGTTGGGCGTGATCGATTCGATCGGCACGACGTCACCCTGCTTCAGCGGCGGGAGCAACGCCTCCTGGTCGGCGGCGTCCTCGCCGGTCTCCTCCTTGGAGGCGACGTAGACGGCGCGGTAGCCGGGGAACGTGATCGTCGTGCCGGACGCTGCGAACTCGCAGTCGACCAACTCGCCCGTGGTGCGGTCGGTCGAGTTGGCGGCGAGGCGGATCGACACCGTGACGCCGGTTGCGTCGGCCATCTGCGACGCCAACGTGCGCTGCCAGATCAGGCGGTACAGCGCCAGCTCCTGGCTGTTGAGTTCGGTCGACACCTGGTTCGGCGAGCGGTACGGGGTCGTCGGCCGGATCGCCTCGTGTGCCTCCTGCGCGTTCTTGACCTTCGACGCGTACTGCTTCGGCGCCTTGTTGAGGTACTGCGAGCCGTATTCCTTCGTGATTGCGTCGCGGGTCGCGGCCATCGCCTCGGCGGACAGGATCGACGCGTCGGTACGCATGTACGTGATGAAGCCGCGCTCGTACAGACCCTGGGCGACACGCATCACCTGCGACGCCGAGAGGCGCAGCTTGCGTCCGCCCTCCTGCTGCAACGTCGACGTCATGAACGGTGCCTTCGGCGACGAGCGGTACGGCTTCTCCTCGACCGACCGGACGGTGAACTCGGAGCCGTCGAGGCCGTCCGCCAGCGCTCGGGCGCGGGCCTCGTCGATCGCCACCGCCTTCGCAGAGACGATGCCGCGGTCGTCGAAGTCCTTGCCGGTGGCGACCTTGGTGCCTTCGACGGCCACCAGCTTGGCGTCGAACGACGGGCTGGACGCGGTGACGACGTCGATGTCCCAGTAGTCGGCGCTGATGAACGCGATCCGCTCGCGCTCGCGCTCGACGATCAGGCGCACGGCCGGGCTCTGGACCCGGCCGGCCGAGAGACCGCGGTTGACTCGGCGCCATAGCACGGGCGACACCTCGTAGCCGTACAGGCGGTCGAGGAGGCGGCGCGTCTCGGCGGCGTCGACCATGCCGTAGTCGATGTCGCGTGGGTTGTTGACCGCGTGGTCGACCGCGCTCTTGGTGATCTCGTGGAACACCATCCGCTTGACCGGCACCTTCGGCTTGAGGTACTCGAGCAGGTGCCAGGAGATCGCTTCACCCTCGCGGTCTTCGTCGGTTGCGAGATACAGCTCGGACGCGTCCTTGAGCGCGGCTTTCAGCTCTTTCACCACGGTCTTCCCGCGCTCGGTCAGCTCGTACGTCGGCTTGAAACCATTGTCGACGTCGATGTTCAGGCCCTTCGACGGGAGGTCGGCGACATGGCCGACCGAGGCGCGCACGTCGTAGTCGCTGCCGAGGAACTTGGACAGTGTCTTCGCCTTGGCGGGCGACTCCACGACGACGAGGGGCTTGGGCATTGGTGTCTTTCGTTAGGCGATGGCGGCGGTCGATGTCAACCCGCAGTGTGCCGGAAACATCCCGATTCCCCATCGCCGGCGGTCCGCAGCCACCGGGTGGACGGGTCCATCTACGCTTTCGACGTGGCGACCGACCCGGATGCGATGTGGAAGCCGGGGTACGTCCCGGGCACGCCCGTCGAGCCTGCGGACGTACCCGAGCGGGCCGCCGATCCATCGCCGTCACCGTCGCGGCCGCCGCCACGCGCCGCCGGTGCGGTGACCACCGCACCGACGTCGAACGACGAGATCGTGATGGCGGTCGACGGACCACCGGACGTTCCGGCCGGCCGCCCGCCGCGCCGACGGCTCGTGCTCGGGGCGACGGCCACGCTCGCTCTCGTCGCCGGTGCGGCCGTGCTCATCGACCGCTCGGACCAGGACCCGCCCGACATCGGGCCGATCGCGGCTGCGGACGACCGGCGGATTCCGAAGTCGGTCGAGGCGCGCTGGACGACGCTGCTGCCGGGTACGGGCAATGCGGTCTCGACGCGCCTCGAGATCATCGGGCAGGAACTCGTCGTCGTCGTGGTCGACGACGGCAGCCGCAACCGCACGAGCATCAGCGGCGTCGACGCGCTGACCGGCGCGATCCGGTGGCGACGCAGCTTCTCCTTCGCGCCACCGGAGGTCCGCATCCTCGACGTCATCGACGAGCGGATCATCCTCGAGCAGGTCGGGCCGTCACAGCGCAAGCTGCTCGGCCTCGCCACCGCCGACGGATCGGTCGCCTGGGAGCTGTCGGCCGACGAGCATGCGTTCGGTCTCGTCCTCGACGGTTCGCAACTCGTCACCCGGGTGCTTCGACCCGAGGGCGTACCGGACGCGTTCGCGACCGAGTTCCTCGACCCCGTGAGCGGCGCGACGATCGACATCGTCTCGGGCCGGCCGCTGACGTCCGATCTGTCCGGGACATGGCTGATCGGCGGCCGGGACGGGATCATCTCGATCGACTTGTCCGCGGGTTGGTCGGCACCCGTGCCCGTGTCCAGCTCGGGCATCACCGTCGATGAGCAGCTCGCGTCGATCGACGGTCGGTACGTCGTGCTCGACGAACTCGGCGATCTGGTCGAGTTGGTACCCGACCCCGACGACCCGCTCGCCACCCGGCGCCGGCTGAGGGTCTCGAGCAGTGATCTGGCACAGTTGGACGCGATCTTCCCGGCCGGCGGACCGACGTTCGTCGGCGTCGGTCGCGGGTTCGTCGTCGGCGCCCGACTCGATGGTGACGAGGTCGCGAGCATGTGGCGCGTGCAGGCCTCGGTGCGGACGGTCGGGATCACACCGCAGGGCGTCGTGCTCGCGCTCAGCGAGGCAGGGGCAGGATTTCTCGACGGCGTCGACTTCATCGTGGTCGATGCCGTGACGGGCGAGCGCCTCGCGGCGTCCGGTCCCGCGCCGAGTTACGACCAGCTGCCGCTGATCGTCGGCGACGGGTTCATCGTGACCCAGGAGATCGTCGGCGGCCGGGAACGGATCGGCTACGACCTCGACGGCAACGAGCTGTGGCGGCTGCCCGTCAGCGGCACCCTGCGCGTCGGCAACGGGCTCGTCGCCACGCTGAACAACACCCCGGCCGGATTCGAGGTGGCGATATACGGGCCCGACGAGCTGCGTCCCGCAGCTACCGTCGCTCCTGATGGTTGACACCGCGGATCTGGTGCCGCTCGGCTGGTCGGACGACCTCGCCGAGGCGTGGGCCGAGCTCGGCTCGCCCGGCCGCCCGGCGCGGGTGTCGCGACTCGATCGCGGGTGGAGCACAGCGGTCCGCGACATCGCCGAGGCGCGCGGCGCGGCAGACCCGCTGCGGATCCGCAACATCGGTGCCGACGTCGCGGTCGGCGACTGGATCGTGCCGTCCGACGACGGCGAGCGGGTCGAGCACGTGCTCGACCGGACGTCGGCGTTCACGAGGCGGGCGTCGTTCGACGGCATGCGGGCGGTGTCGCACACGCTGGCGGCGAACATCGACGTCGTCTTCCTCGTCCACGCGCTCGGCTCGCCGCCGAGCCCACGCCGGCTCGAACGCGAGCTGGTGCTGGCGTTCGATTCCGGTGCCGACCCGGTCGTCGTGCTCACCAAGACAGATCTCACCGACGACCCCGAACCGGCTCGTGCGGCGCTGGCCGAGGTCGCGCTCGGCGTGCCGGTGCTGCTCGCCAGCGGGATCACCGGCGACGGGATCGAGGCGATCCGAGGGTACGCCGCCGGGAACCGCACGTTGGCGTTCCTCGGTGCGAGCGGCGTCGGCAAGTCGACGCTCGTGAACGCGCTGCTCGGTGCGTCGCGGCAGGCGGTGACCGAGGTCCGCGAGGGCGACCAGCGTGGCCGCCACACCACGGTGGCCGCCGAACTGGTGCCGCTGCCGGGCGAGGGCTGGTTGATCGACACGCCGGGCGTGCGGGCGGTGAGCCTGTGGCTCTCGGGCAACGGCATCGAGCGGGCGTTCGCCGACGTGTTCGACCTGATGGACGGGTGCCGCTTCCGGGACTGCAAGCACGACCAGGAGCCGGGCTGCGCCGTGCAGGCCGCGATCGCGGCCGGCGACCTCGACCCGGTGCGCCTCGAGAGCCTCGAACGGCTGATCGCCGAAGAAGCCGAGCTGGAGGAAGAGCAGCGGGCGCGCGAGAAGGCCGCCGACCGCCGCCTCGGGGGCAAGAAGCCGCCCGAGTCGTCCGAGTACCGCGACTGAGGTGACCGCAACAGCGTCGTTTTCAGCCGGGGAGCACCCAGCCGGCAGCGCCGCGGGTCCAGAACTTCGCCGTGTTGACGGCGGCGACCGGGAGCGGACCGTAGACGTGCGGGAACAGCACGTCGACGTCGGGCACCGGCGGTTCCCAGCGGATCTCGGACGGCACCAACAGCGGGTCGATCGTCAGCAACACCAGTTCGTCGACATCGGCGTAGAACGCGTTGGCGGTCGCCTCGACCTGTGCCCGGGTCGAGCAGTGGATGAAGCCGACCTCGTCGAGCGTCATGCCGCGTGTCGACATCCGGTACTCGCCGGACTCGAACGCCCCGGCCCAGTCTTCCGGCAGAGCGAGGTGGAAGATCGGGTCGTCGTGCATCGGGGTTTCCGGGCTCATCCGGCCGTCACGAGATCGACCGCCGGACGGTGAGCGCGCGGTCGAGCCGCGTCCGCTCGAGTCGGATCCGCAACCGGTCGTTGTTGCAGACGATTTCGAGATCCCCGTCCGACTGTCGCGCCGCGGCCGCGGCACCCAGCAGCACGCCGAGCCCGGAATCGTCGAGCGCCGCGACCTCGTCGAGATCGACGAGCACGGTGCGGCCGGCGTTGGCGTGGACGGCGCGTAGCAGCGCATCTCGGAACACCGCCAGCGAGGCGAGGTCGACCACGCCGTCGCACACCACGGTCGGCGTGTCGGCCACGGTCGTCGCTGTCGCTCGGAGATCCACGGCGTCAGGCTAGGGCGACGCGATCATGGTGGCTCGATCGCCATCGTGATCGTCGCCGTGTGGGTGGACGGCCCGATGAAGCGGCCGATGATCGCCACGTCGGTCGGGTCGATGTACGTGACCGTGACCGTCACCGTGCCACCCCCTTCGGTGGCCGCGACGCCGATCGGGAGCGCCACCGCGCGACGGGCTGCTGCGCTGGCGGCGCCTCCCGGGTCGGTCGAGACCGCCGCCGCCCGCGCTCCTTCGCGCGCCGCCAGTTCGACCGCGAGTTCGTTGCGGATCGCGATCCCGACCTGCAGCAGGCCGAGGGCGACGATGATGACGATCGGGAGTGTCAGTGCGAACTCGACGGTTGCCTGGCCCGCATCGCGTCGGCGCGCGGACATCGTCAGACGCGATCGACGACGGCGTCGATCACCCGATTGAACAGTCGACTGATCTTCGCGGCACCGTCGCCGGCGCCGGCCCAGGCGATCACCAGCAGCGCGACCATCGCGGCAGCGAGCAGCACCAGCGCGTACTCGGTGGTCGCCTGGCCCGAATCGCGTTCGCGGTCGATCCGGTCGAGCACGGCGAGACGGACGGTGGTGAGGTGGACGAAAACGGTGAGCAGCAGCATGGTTGGCTCCTGGGGTTCATGCCCGGTCGCTCCCGGGCGTGGTCGGTGGGGGTCACCAGGCGTGTGCGCCGAGCGACGAGAGGGCGGCCAGCACCGCGGGGACGATGGCCAGCAAGACGAACGACGGCAGCGTGCATGCAACGAGCGGGAACGAGAGCTTGACCGGCAGTGCCCGCGCCGCCGCCTCGTCGAGCCGCCGCCTCGACGCCCGGCTCTCTGCCGCCAGCCGGTCGAGCACGCCGGCGAGTGGCAGGCCGTGTCGGTCGGCCGACCCGACGATCGTCGACAGCGACGTCGCGGCTGGGCCGAGCAGTTCGTCGAGCGCGCGGAGCGCGTCAGCGAGGATCTCGCCGCGTTCGAGTCGTGCGACCACCGCTGCGAATGCGGGCCGGACCGACGCCGGCGCGCGGCCGGCGAGCTGTCCGACCGCCTGCCGCGGTGTCAACCCCGCAGTGACGGCGAGCACGAACAGGTCGACGGCATCGGGAAGGTCGGCGGCGATGCGGTGCCGGACACGACGCGCACTGCGGTGCGGACCGAGTCGGGCCCAGAGCATGATCGCCACCAGCGCGACGCCGGCCAGTGCCGGTCCGCCGATGAACAGTGCTGCGACGACCGCCATGCTGCGGCGCACCGTCGGCATCACCGTCGACACTCCGCCGCCGGCGCGCGGCCTGGGACGTGGCGCGACGACCGTCGTGGCGCGAGGCGGCGGCGAAGGTCGGGCGAGTTGCGCGGCGACGACGACTGCGGCGCCGACACACAGCGGGGCGAGCAGACCGGTCACGTCAGCGCTCCCGTCCGATGATCCGCCGCATCCACCACCAGCCGCCGATGTTCAACGCGAGTCCGGCGACCGCACTGCCGGCACCGAGGGTGGTCGTCATCGTGGATCTGACGGCGGGGTCGGTGGCGACGAGCAGCGTCACCACGCCGAGTGGCACGAGTGTGAGCACGTGCGCCGACATGCGCGCCTGAGCGCTCTGGGCCACGCGCTCCTGGTCGTCGGCTGCCCGCATCCGCAGGGTGATTGCGACGCGGTCGAGCGCCGCCACCGCCGAGCCGCCGAACTCGGCCGCGGTGCCAAGTGCTGCGACTGCGAGGTCGAGATGACGACGCCCGCGGACGGTCGGCTGGTCGGCCGCGTGGTACGCGCCGACAACTGCGGCCAGCGTGCGCCCGCGTTCCAGCCCGGTGCGAATGTCGGCCGTCAGCGCCCGGAGCAATTCGTCGGCCGGGACGTCGACGCGCACCGACTCGCGCAGCGTCGCCCCGCTGCGCAGGCGGCGGGTGAGCGAGTCGCACCAGTCGACGACCGAGCCGGGCGTCAGCCCCCGCCGCTGCACCCATCGCCGCCGCCATGCTGCCGCCGCAGCGTCGAACCTCCGGCGGCCGGGAGCCGCCGCGATTGCCGCCGGTGTGGTTGCCCGACGTGCCGGTGCGTGACGGACGCGCCCGGTGGCGCCGGCGACGACGATGAACGCGAGCGCGAACGGGAGGAACGTCATCGCCGCCTCCGCAGGCGGGCGTGGCGGGTGAGCGAACCGTGGGGCGCGATGTCGGCGAGCACGCTGACGCGTTCGCCCCCGTCCGCGTCGGGCTCGGCGGCGACCTCGGTGATCGATTCGATCCGTCGGCCCCCGTCGGGCCGTGAGCGGGCGACGTGGATGATGACGTCGATCGACCGGGCGAGTTGGTGGCGGATTGCCGCGAGCGGCCAGGTGGGAGCGGCCTGCAACACGAGTGACTCCAGGCGCAGCAGCGCGTCGAGCGGCCCGTTGGCGTGGCACGTGGAGAACGAGCCGTCGTGACCGGTGTTCAGCGCCTGTACCAGCCCGAGCACCTCGGTGCCGCGGATCTCGCCGACGATCAGCCGGTCGGGCCGGAAGCGCAGTGCGGTGCGGACGAGATCGTCGAGCGTGATCGCGCCGGGCCCGTCGAGGCTTGGTGGGCGGGCCTCGAAGCGGACGACGTGCTGGTCGCTGATGGGCAGTTCGGCGGTGTCCTCCAGCACGACGACGCGCTCGCCCGCGGGGAGTGCCGAGATCATCGCCGCGAGCAGCGACGTCTTGCCGGACGACGTCGCACCCGTGACGACCACGTTGCACCGCGCGTCGATGACCTCGCGGCAGAGGTTGACCCCGACCGGGTCGGTGAACTCGGCGAGCGGCCGGACGTCGGTCGCGAAGCGGCGGATGGACACCGACGGGCCGTCGACGCCGACGGGGCCGACCACCGCACACACGCGCGAGCCGTCGGGCAGCCGGGCGTCGACGATCGGCGACGTCCGGTCGACGCGTCGGCCGATCGGCCCGAGGATGCGCTCGATGAGGTGTTCGAGCGGCTGCGCAGTGAGTTCGCCGACACGGGTCAGACGGCCGCCACGGTCGATCCAGATGTCGGTGCCGGCATTGACGAGCACCTCGTCGACCGCGGGGTCGGCGAGCCACACCTCCAGTTCACCGAGCCCGTCGAGGCGGGCCAGCGCGTCGGCCGCGAGCCGATGCTGGTCGGTCGGCGTGGCCAGCGGGGCGACCCGTCGCACCTCGGTCTCGATCAGCTCCCTGACGTCGCCGGTCATCGCCGCGACGCGGAGGCACAACTCGTCGAGCAGCGCGGTCTCGGTCATGCCGCGAACCGCCGGAGCTCACGGCGGACGGTGAAGGGCGCGCGGGTCACCAGCAGGCCGGCGTCGACTGCGCGTGCGATGTGGGGGTCGAACGGGATCGTCGCGACGACGGGGGCGCCGAGCGATCGCTCGATGTCGCGGGCACCGAGCGAGCGGCGCGCCTCGCTGACGACGACGACGCCGGTGGGGCGGATCGGCGAGGCGGCCGCTCGCCGCAGCGCGAGGTAGCACGGCCGGGTGACGAGCAGGCGATGCTGCACGAGCTCGGCCAGTGCGGCGCTGGGAACTCCGGTGCCGTGATCGACCCACACGGTGCCGCTGTGCTGCTGCGCCCACGAATCGAGCCACGCGATCAGTTCGCCCCAGCGGGCCGGTGTGACCGCCTCGGTCGCCGAGCCGGTGGTCGGGCCGGTCGGCGCGCCCCCGACACGGCAGGGCAGCAGCGCCGTGGACGCGTCGACGTCGACGACGAGGTCGTCGAGTTGGGTGGCGGCACCGCTGCCGCGGAGCCAATCGACGACGCCGGGCCGATCGGGGTCGGGCAGGCCGAGCACGGCCGGCGTCTCACCGGCGAGGTCGACGAGCAGCGTCGGGCGCGGGGCTTCGAGTGCGAAGAGGGTGGTGACCACCGTGGTTCCGGAGCCGCCCTTGGCGGCCCAGCAGAGCGTGACCATGTCGAATCCCCTGACGGCCGGAGGTGGTGGCCATGGGTGAACACATGGAGGAAGTCGGTGCGTCCGACCATACCGACGGGGTGCGCGAATCCCCACCGGCGTCGCCGCCGCTAACGTGCGGGGCGGAGATGTCTGGGTACCTGGTGGGCTCCGCCGCCTTCAAAGCGGTTGGGACGGGCGATCCCCGTCCGGCGGGTTCGATTCCCGTCCATCTCCGCCACTCGCCACCATCACCACCACCGAACGCGTGAGGTTGTTGCGTACCTGCTGCGCAATTTCCTCACGCGTTCGCCGAGCGGGGTGTCAGTTCGCGCTTCGCTCCGTGATCACGGATTGGTCACGAACAGCGAGCGCTCACGGAACAGCACACGGCCTGATGGCGTAGTTTGGTGGCCGCTGGGAGTGGGTGTTTGACGCCGGGTCGGACGCTGGATGTCCCCGGTGTGGAGGTGTCCGATGATGGTCACGATTCGTGTTCGTTCGATCGTGTGGTTCGCGACCGGTGTGGTGGT
>JABDKP010000150.1 GCA_013002175.1 Ilumatobacter sp. | reverse complement strand
GTCCGACGAGATCGCGCACTTGCGGGCCCGGCTCGCCGACGCTCCGAAGCGCGTCCGTTCGCTGGAGGAGCGGTTGCTCGAGACCAAGGGCCAGCTCGCCCAAGCGGTCGGCCAGAACGAGAAGCTGTCGTACACGTTGCGCGAGGCTCGCGAACACATCGCCACGCTGCGCGACGAGGTCGACAAGCTGTCCCAGCCGCCGTCGGCGTACGGCGTCGTCGTCGGCAAGAACGACGACCAGACCGTCGACGTGCTCACGAGCGGCCGCAAGATGCGTGTCACGCTGCATCCCGACATCGACCACGAGCTGCTCAACCGCGGCGCCGAGGTCGTGCTGAACGAGAGCTTCAACGTCGTGATGGCCAGGGCGTCGGAGATCACCGGCGAGGTCGTCACCGTCAAGGACATCATGGAGGACGGCATCCGGGCGCTCGTCGTCGGACGTGCCGACGAAGAGCGGGTCTGCGAGCTGGCGGACGTGCTGCGCGGCACGCGCATCCGCAGTGGCGACCACCTCCGGCTGGACATCCGGTCGAACCTGCTGTTGGAGAAGCTGCCCAGGCCCGAGGTCGAGGACTTGCTGCTCGAGGAGGTGCCGGACATCTCCTACACCGACATCGGCGGCCTCGACGAGCAGATCGAGCAGATCGCCGACGCCGTCGAGTTGCCGTTCCTCCACCAGGACCTCTTCGCCGAGCACCAGTTGCCGGCGCCGAAGGGCATCCTGCTGTACGGGCCGCCGGGTTGCGGCAAGACGCTGATCGCGAAGGCGGTCGCCAACAGCCTCGCCAAGAAGGTCGCCGACAAGGTGGGCGAGGGCAAGGGCCGCAGCTACTTCATCAACATCAAGGGCCCGGAGCTGCTCAACAAATACGTCGGCGAGACCGAGCGGCAGATCCGCCTGGTGTTCCAGCGGGCCCGCGAGAAGAGCGACGAGGGCTGGCCGGTGATCGTGTTCTTCGACGAGATGGACTCGATGTTCCGCACCCGCGGTACGGGCATCAGCTCGGACATGGAGTCGACGATCGTGCCGCAGTTGCTCGCCGAGATCGACGGCGTCGAGGGGTTGAAGAACGTCATCGTCATCGGTGCCACGAACCGGGAGGATCTGATCGACCCGGCGATCCTGCGGCCCGGCCGGCTCGACGTGAAGATCAAGATCGAGCGTCCCAACGAAGAGGGTGCCCGCTCGATCTTCGCGCAGTACCTCACCGACGACATCCCGCTCGACCCCGACGACGACGTCGCCGACATGATCGACGCGACCGTCGAGGAGATGTACAAGGAAGACGACGCCAACCGCTTCCTCGAGGTGACGTATCAGAACGGCGACAAGGAGATCATGTACTACAAGGACTTCTCGTCCGGTGCGATGATCGAGAACATCGTCCGCCGCGCCAAGAAGGTCGCGATCAAGCGCGTCATCAGCGGCGGCAGCAAGGGTGTCTGCCGGCAGGACCTCATCGAGTCGATCAAGCAGGAGTACCGCGAACACCAGGACCTGCCGAACACGACGAACCCCGACGACTGGGCGAAGATCTCCGGCAAGAAGGGCGAGCGGATCGTGTTCATCCGCACCCTCGTCGCCGAGGCCGAGGACGACGATCCCGCCGGTGGCCGTGCGATCGAGCGGGTGCAGACCGGCCAGTACCTCTAGCCGACGTCAGGCCTCCTGCCAGCCGCTGACGACGGTGGGCACGCCGACGAACGTCGTGCAGAGGAAATCGAGCTCGTAGTCGCCGAACTGGTCGATCACCTGCCGCTGCTCCCCGGGATGGGTCTCGTCCACGGCATAGAACGTGAGGTAGGGATCGTCGGCGTCGGCCGGGTACTCGGTGCCGTCGTGGGTCTTGGCCGTCGGCACGCCGAGGTACTTCGCGCCTTGGAGGACCGTGGTCAGCTGACCGAACTGGTCGCGCAGGTCGACGGAGTCCTCGGGTTCGGTGCACTGCCCGACCCGATAGATCTTGTAGTGCCCGATGTCGGACGAGAGCTGGCTGCCGTCCTCGACCTTCTCGGCGGGGACGAGCAACCCGACCGGCTGTTCCAGTGTCATCCGCAGCGTCCCGAACTGGGTACCACCGCGTAGCTTGCGCTCGGGCTCCGGATCGGCGGTGAGCGAGTGCCACGCGTAATGGGCGTGCGCGTCCTCGATGCGTGTCCGGAGGTTGCCATGGCGCTTGTCGCACGGGTTCGCGAAGTACGACACGTCACCGACGGTCGCATTGATCGTCGACGCGTCGAAGTTGCTCGTCAGCTCGATGTCGGCGGACGCCTTGCCGCCCTCCACCTGATAGACGAGGTAGTGGTTGATCTCGCGCTTTGCCATGTGCCCTCCCGAGTTCACATCCGCCTTCGTCGACGGATCGGAACGGACAATATCGAAACCCTGCGTCCGGCGCTCGGGGACGCGACGGCGACCCTGCCCGATACGGTCGCGTCCATGGCCCCCAAACGCAGGAATCATGACATCGTCGTCTACGGAGCAACCAGCTTCGTCGGGCAGATCCTCTGCCGTTCTCTCGTCGAACGGCACGGCACCGACGGCGATCTGCGCTGGGCGATCGCCGGTCGCAACGCGGACAAGCTTGATTCCGTCGCCGTCGACACCGGGGCCGACGTGCCGCGCATCATCGCCGACGCGGAGGATGCCGACGCGCTCGCCAAGCTCGTGGGCTCGACGAAGCTCGTGATCTCCACGGTCGGTCCGTACGCGCTGTACGGATCGAAGCTGGTCGCGGCCGTCGCCGAGCGCGGCATCGACTACTGCGACCTCACCGGTGAACCGCACTGGATGGCGAAGATGATCGACCGCTACCAGCAGCGCGCCGAGGAGACCGGTGCCCGCATCGTCCATGCGTGTGGCTTCGACTCGGTGCCGTCGGACCTCGGAGTGTGGTTCACCCAGCGCGAGGCGGTCGCACGGTTCGGCGAGCCCTGTACGTCGATCTCGATGGGTGTCAAGGCGATGAAGGGTGGGGCGAGCGGCGGCACGATCGCCTCGATGCTGAACATGATGGAGGAGGCGTCGGGCGACAAGGACCTGCGCCGGGTGCTCGCCAACCCGTACGCGCTCGCGGCGAAGGGCGAGCGCACCGGTCCGCGACAGCCGAATGTCACGCTGCCGGTTCGCGATGCCGGGCTCGACTCCTGGGTCGCGCCGTTCGTGATGGCAGCAACCAACACCCGCGTCGTGTTCCGCTCGCACTCGCTGCTCGGCAAGCCGTGGGGCGACGACTTCACGTACGGCGAGGCGATGTTGATGGGCGACGGCGTCGGTGGACGCGCCAAGGCGATGGCGATGAGTGCGGCGATGGGCGGCGCGATGGGTGCCGTGGCGTTGGCACCGATGCGCAAGCTCGCCGGCAAGGTGATGCCCGAGCCCGGCGAGGGTCCCAGTCCCGAGGCCCAGGAGGCCGGCTTCTACGACCTGCGTTTCCACGGCACCACGGCCGGCGGCGACGAGATCGTCACGCGGGTCACGGGGGACCGCGACCCCGGGTACGGGTCGACGTCGAAGATCCTCGCCGAGGCCGCGACGACGCTGCTCGCGACCTCGCGAGACGACGTCGGTGGCGGTTTCTGGACGCCGGCGACGGCGCTCGGTGACCCGTACATCGACGCGCTCGTCGAGCATGCAGGGCTGACGTTCGAGGTGCTCTGAGCACCGCGTCGGACCCGGTACGGGCGCTGCTGCCGATGCCGAGGTCGGGAGACCCACATCGGGCACCGACACGCGGATAGGTTGCAGTCATGGCATTGCCCAAGGTCTGCGGTATCGAGACCGAATACGGCATCGTCGTGCGCGGTGCGGAGAACAACCCCGTGTCCGCGTCCTCGTTGTTGATCAACGCGTACGTGGCCGAGACGGCCCGCCAGCGCAAGCGGATCGGCTGGGATTTCGAGGACGAGCAGCCGACGAACGACGCCCGCGGTTTCTCCCTGGACGAGTCGATCGCGCCGGAGATCGAGACGACGCTCGTCAACGCGGTGCTCACCAACGGCGCCCGCTACTACGTCGATCATGCGCATCCCGAGATCTCGATCCCCGAGGTGACGACCGCTCGCGAGATCGTCGTCTGGGATCGAGCCGCCGAGGAGATCATCCGCGAGTCGATGCGGTTCGCAACCCCGCTGCTCGACGACGGTGCGGAGATCATCGTCCACAAGAACAACTCCGACGGCAAAGGCAACAGCTACGGCTGTCACGAGAACTACCTCCTCGCGCGTGAGCTGCCGTTCGGGCGACTCGCCTCGCAGATCACGGCCCACTTCGTCACCCGGCAGGTGTTCTGCGGCGCCGGCAAGGTCGGCTGCGAGCTGCCCGGACGCCCGCCCGACGACATCGCCTTCCAACTCAGCCAACGCGCCGATTTCTTCGAGGAGGAGATCGGCCTCGAGACCACCCTCAAGCGCCCGATCGTCAACACTCGCGACGAGCCGCATGCCGACCCCCAGAAGTATCGGCGTCTCCACGTCATCGTCGGCGACGCGAACATGAGCGAGGTCGCCACCTACCTCAAGGTCGGCACCACCCAGATCGTCCTGGCGATGATCGAGGACGGCGAGCTCGGCGACGACCTGCTGCTCGGCAACCCGGTCGCGGCGATCCGCCAGGTCAGCCACGACCCGACGCTGCGCCAGACGATCATGCTGCGCGACGGCACCCGGGCGACGGCCCTCGAAGTGCAGTGGGGGCTCCTCGAACGGGCCCAGAAGTACGAACAGACGCACGGCCTCGACGCCGTCGGCGACGATGTCGGGCGCGACGTGCTGGCTCGTTGGGAGCACGTACTCACCGGGCTGGAGGCCGACCCGGACTCGGTCGCCGACTGGGTCGACTGGGTCGCCAAGCGCCGGTTGGTCGAGGGCTTTGCGGCGCGGCACGGCCTCGAGCCGGGCGCCCAGAAACTGAAGGCAATCGACCTCCAGTACCACGATCTCCGGCCGGACAGGTGTCTGGCGCAGCGCGCCGGGTTGGAGACGATCGTCGAACCCGAGGAGGCGATCGACGCCATGACGAAGCCGCCGCCGACGACCCGTGCCTACTTCCGTGGCCGCTGCCTCGACAAGTATCCCGAGGAGATCGTGGCGGCGAATTGGGACTCACTCGTGTTCGATGTGGGGCGCGACCCGCTGCGACGTGTGCCGATGATGGAACCACTGCGCGGCACGGCAGAACACGTTGCTACCTTGATCGACGACAGCGAGACGGCGCGAGAACTGCTCGACCGTCTCGGCCAATAGATTCCAACGAGTCAGGCATCGTGCCGACTACTCGTCCAGCATCCGCAACATCGCAGCGAACCGAACGGAGTCAACCCTGATGGCAGAGCGCATCCAGAAACCGAAGACGACCAGCAAGAAGACCGAGCAGGCCGACGAGGCCGCACCGGCGGTCACCGAGACCGGCGACAAGATCAAGGCCGACATCGACGACCTCCTCGACGAGATCGACGACGTCCTCGAGACGAACGCAGAGGACTTCGTCAAGTCCTACGTGCAGAAGGGCGGACAGTAGATCCGTGGCGATGCCGTCGTTCACCCCGGGTGATGACCCGGGATCCAGTTTCCCCGAACTGCTCCGCCGGATCGGTCTCACCGCCGACGCCGGGGCCGGGGGAGACACGGCGGCGGACCAACTGCACCTGCCCCATGCCACGACCTGCGTGGCGCTGAAGTACGTCGACGGTGTGGTCATGGCCGGCGACCGCAGGGCGACCGCGGGCAACCTGATCTCGCACCGCGCGATGGAGAAGGTCGTGCAGGCCGACCGCCACAGTGCCGTCGCAATCGCAGGGGCGGCGGGCCCGGCGATGGAGATGGTGCGGATGTTCCAGTTGCAGCTCGAGCACTACGAGAAGGTCGAGGGCAAGGCGCTCAGCCTCGAGGGCAAGGCCAACCAGCTGTCGACGATGGTTCGTGGCAACCTGCCGGCCGCGTTGCGAGGGATGGTCGTCGTGCCGATCTTCGCCGGCTACGACGTCCGCCGCGAGTGCGGTCGACTGTGGGACTACGACGCCACCGGTGGGCGGTACGAGGAGCGCGACTACGTCACGACCGGTTCGGGCAGCCTGCACGCCGGAACCGTCATCAAGGTCGGCTTCGAGGACGATCTCACCCGCGACGCGGCGATCAACCTCGCGGCACGGTCGCTGTGGGAGGCCGCCGACGCCGACAGCGCAACCGGCGGCCCCGACGCGCTGCGCGGGATCTACCCGGTGATGGTCGCGATCGACGCGGACGGGCTCGAACGCATCGCCGATGACGACCTGGCGGTGCGGTACGAAGCGATCGCCAGCGAGGTGCGCGACCGATGAGCCAACCGTTCTACGTCGCCCCCGAACAGATGATGAAGGACCGGGCCGACTACGCGCGCAAGGGCATTGCCCGGGGCCGGGCACTGGTGGCGGTGCGGTACGTCGACGGCATCGTGATCGTCGCCGAGAACGCATCCGACACGCTGCGCAAGGTCAGCGAGATCTACGACCGCATCGCCTTCGCCGGCGTCGGCAAGTACAACGAGTTCGACCAGTTGCGCGTGGCCGGAGTCCGTGCCGCGGACATCAAGGGCTACCAGTACTCCCGCGACGACGTCGACGCTCGCAGCTTGGCGAACAGCTACGCGCAGATGCTGGGCACGATCTTCACCCACGAGATGAAGCCGATGGAGGTCGAGATCCTGCTCGCCGAGGTCGGCCTCGATCCGGCCGGCGACCAGATGTTCCACCTGCTGTACGACGGCACCGTGGTCGACGAACGCGACTTCGCGGCCATCGGCGGCGACGCCGAGGGCGTGCGCACCCGCCTTGCCGAGACGTGGAACGACTCGCTCGACCTCTCGGCGGCGATCACCACCGGGCTCGCGGCGCTGAGCGGGCCCGAGCGCGACATTCCGGCGACCGAGTTGGAGGTCGCCGCGCTCTCCCGTGGCAATGGTCGCCGATGCTTCGAACGCATCCCCGCGTCGCAGGTCGCCGACATCATCGATTGAGCGACCGAGAGCAGTCCGCGCTGCGCCTCACTGGGTTAGGTTGACCGCGTGGAGCGCAGGATCTACGGACTCGAGAACGAGTACGGCGTCACGTGCACGCTTCGCGGCCAGCGTCGGCTCAGCCCGGACGAGGTGGCCCGGTACCTGTTCCGTCGCGTCGTGTCGTGGGGGCGCAGCTCGAACGTGTTCCTCCAGAACGGGGCTCGGCTGTACCTCGACGTCGGGTCGCATCCCGAGTACGCGACACCCGAGTGCGACTCGCTGTACGACGTCGTCGTCCACGACAAGGCGGGCGAGCGGATCCTCGAACAACTCGTCGAGTCCGCCGAGCAACGGCTCGCCGAGGAGTCGATCAGGGGCACGATCTACCTGTTCAAGAACAACACCGACTCGGCCGGCAACTCCTACGGCTGCCACGAGAACTACTGCACGAGTCGCGACGACGACCTCGGGGCGTACGCCGAGGTGCTGATTCCGTTCTTCGTCAGCCGGCAGATCTACACCGGTTCCGGCAAGGTGCTGCAGACGGCGCGGGGTGCGACGTACTCGATCGCCCAGCGCGCCGAGCACATCTGGGAAGGCGTGTCGTCGGCGACGACGCGCAGCCGTCCGATCATCAACACCCGTGACGAGCCCCACGCCGACGCGGAGAAGTACCGTCGCCTGCACGTCATCGTCGGCGACTCGAACATGAGCGAGTACACGACGTTCCTCAAGGTCGGCGCCGCCGCCTGCATCCTGCGGATGCTCGAGGACCCGACGGTCGTGCTGCGCGACATGACACTCGAGAACCCGATCAGGGCGATCCGGGAGATCAGCCACGACATCACCTGTCGCCGCACCGTGCGCCTGGCCAATGGCCGCGAGGTGAGCGCGCTCGACATCCAACGCGAGTATCTCGACCGCGCGCTGCGCTACGCCGAGGGTCCGGGGTTCCCCCCGCTCGAACAGAAGGCTCTCGACATGTGGGAACACTGCATCACCACGATCGAGGACGACCCGCTGAAGCTCGACCGCGAGGTCGACTGGGTGATCAAGCACAACCTCCTCGAGCGATTTCGCGAGCGGCACGACCTCCCGCTGGGCCATCCTCGCGTCCAACTCCTCGATCTCCAGTACCACGACGTGTCGCGGGTCCGCAGCCCGTTCTACAAGCTGCAGGATCGCGGCCTGGTCGAGCGGGTCTGCACCGACGAGGACATCGTCACTGCGATCGACGTCCCCCCGCAGACGACCCGGGCCCGTCTCCGGGGCGAGTTCGTCAAGCGGGCCAAGGAACGCAAGCGCGACTACACGGTGGACTGGGTGCATCTGAAGCTCAACGACCAGGCCCAGCGCACCGTGCTGTGCAAGGACCCGTTCAAGAGTCGCGACGAGCGCGTCGAGCGACTGATCGAGACGTTGTAGGCGTGACACACTTCGGGAGACGGTGCCAGATACCGTGGACAGCTCGTGACGTCACAGGTCGATGTTCCAGAGCAGCCCGACACGCCGGGTTCGGGTCGGGGTGTGATGTCCGACGTGTGGGATGACGACCAGGACGGCTCCGTCCTCGTCGACACCGACGACACGGCCGAATTCGGGCTGAACAAGCCGGAGAAGAAGACCTCAGGGGCCCGGGCCTTCTTCGACTGGGTGGTCGTCGTCACCGTGGCGCTGCTCGTCGCGTTCGTCGTCAGGGGCTTCGTTCTCGCCCACTTCGTCGTCGACGGGTCGTCGATGGACTCCACGTTGGAGACCGGTGACCGGGTGTTCGTCAACAAGCTGTCGTACCGCCTGCACGACCCCAACCGCGGTGACGTCGTGGTGCTGCATCAGCTGTCCGGCGCCGCGGAGCGCGACCTGATCAAGCGGGTGATCGCCCTGCCCGGCGAGACGATCGAGATGACGTCGTGCATCGTGCGGATCACCGGACCCGAACCGGACGCCGCGGCACAGGTGCTGATCGAGCCCTACCTCGACCCCGAGGTCGTGAGCAGCTCCAACTGTGGAGGTGATTTCGCGCCGGTGACGGTCCCCGACGACCACGTGTTCGTCATGGGCGACAACCGCAGCGGGTCGCAGGACAGCCGATCGCTCGGGCCGATCAGCGAGAACGACCTGGTCGGACGCGCATTCGTGGTGTTCTGGCCGCGGTCGCACTGGCAATGGTTGTGAGGGCCCGCCTCCGGCGGGCCGGCGGCGCCTGAGCGCCGCCCAGCGGCGCGGAGCGCCGCTGCTCACAAGCGCTTCGGGCTCACCGCCCGAACTCGCTGCGCTCGACTGGTCGCGGCGCTGCTCACAGGCTGGTGCCGCCGGCTTGTTCTTCGAGGGCCTCTTGCATGATGTCGACGTGGTCGCTGTAGACGGCGTCCAGGCCCATCCGCAGCGCGGTGCGGAGTTGGTGATCGAATTGCATGTCCCACCCGAACGCGAGACGTTCGAACCGGTGGAAGAGTGCGACGAGCCCGCCGCTCCAGTCGCTGCGGTGCATGTTGATCCCGTCGATCCCGTGGTGTGCGAGCGATGCGGCGCGCCGCTCTGGGCCCTCCCGGAGGTGGCTCAGCCGAGTCGAGTTCAGCACTTTCACCTCGGTGTACGACTCGCGCCACTCGGCGCAGCGTTCGAGGTCGGGGTGGCACAGCCAGGTGCGCGGCAACATCGTCTCGTCGTGCTCGGCGATCACCGCGCGCACCACCTCCGCCGCGGCCGGGTCCTTGACGTCGAGCGACAGTTCGTAGGACGTGCCGCAACGCTCGAGCAGTTCTGCCAGCGACGGGATGTGTTCGGGGAGGTCGCCGCGACGGACCGCGCCGATCGGCCGCTTGCGCAGGCCGCTCCTGACGACGCCGTCGTGGTCGAGGACGGCCTCGCCGTCGGCGGTCAGCCAGACATCACTCTCCAAGCCGCTGGCGCCCAGCTTGAGCGCCAGCTCGAAGGCGTCCAGTGTGTTCTCCGGCAGGTGCGCCCGCGCGCCCCGATGGGCGAACGTGATCGGCGGGTCGAGACGGGACGGGAGTCGTTGTTGCACTGAACGAGATGATGGCAGCACCGTAGACTCGTTTCCGTGTTCAACCTCCAGGGCAGCGAGATCATCGTGATCTTGCTGCTGGCGCTCGTCGTGCTCGGACCGGAGAAACTCCCCGACGCCGTGCGCAAGTTCAGCCGGACCTACGCCGAACTGAAGAAGATGGGCACCGGGTTCCAGAGCGAATTGAAGTCAGCACTCGACGAGCCGATGCGCGAGATGCGCGAGACCGCTGACCTGGTGATGGACGCAGCCGATCCGCAGAAGTTGGCCGAGCAGGCCGAGGCCGAGGTCGCCGCCCGGGCGCAGGCGGATGCCGTCGTCGAGATCGACGAGCGGGCATTTCTCGTGAACGACCCCGGGTTCGAACAGGCCGCCGATGGGGCCGATCCGGCTCCCGTCAACCAGATCGCCGCCGCGAACGCGAGTGCCGCAATCGACACCGCTGCCCGGCAGGCCGCCGAGCAGGCCGCGGCCGAGCAGGCTCCGGCCGGCGACGCATCCCCGGACGGAGCGGTCGACGATGTGCCGGCAGATCCCGCGCCACCGAGCGGCCCGGTGTTCCACTCGGCCGCACCGCGGCCCTCGACGTCTCCGGACCAACCGGTCTCCGACGCCTCCGGTGACGACGCAGTCGCCGGCCAGCGCACCGACGACCTGCCCGAGGACGCCGCAGAAGAAGCCAACGCGTCGTGAACACGAAGCAACAGTCGGTGTCCGACGGCGTCGAGGAGTCGATGACGCTCACCGAACATCTCGGCGAGCTGCGGACACGGATCATCCGTTCCGCCCTGGCGGTCACCGTCGGCATGGTCGTGATCATCGCTTTCTACGACCAGGTGCTCGGCTTTCTCCTCCAGCCCTATGTCGACCTCTGCGCCCAGGAAGGTCCCGAGTTCTGCGACCCCGACCTGATCTTCACCAGCCCGACCGACGGCCTGTCGACGCGCATCAGGGTCGGGATGTACGGCGGGATCATCGCGGCGCTCCCGGTCATCCTCTGGCAGGTGTGGCGCTTCGTCGTGCCCGCGCTGCACGCGAAGGAGAAGAAGTACGCCATCCCGTTCGTGCTGTCGTCGGTGCTGCTGTTCGTCGCCGGCGGCGTCCTCGCATACATCACCGTCGGCCGGGCCCTGCAGTTCCTGATCGGCTGGGCGGGGGAGGACCCGACCGCACTGTTCACGGTCAACAGCTACATCAGCCTGATCGGGTTGATGATCTTCGCGTTCGGGGTCGGCTTCCTGCTGCCGGTGCTGCTGGTGTTCCTGCAACTGGTCAACGTCGTCACCCCGCGCCGCCTGCTGGCGAGCTGGCGCTACGCGACGATCGGGGTGTTCGTGCTGGCCGCGGTGATCACACCGTCCGGCGACCCGATCACGCTGATGATGCTCGCGCTACCGATGCTGTTGCTCTACTTCGTTGCCGTCCTGATCGGCTGGGTCGTGCTGCGCAAGCGGCCGGAAACGGCCTGAGGCGGGGGTCGCGACGATGCGGGCTGACCGGGCGGAGTTGACCGCACGGTACGAATTTCCGCTCGACCGCTTCCAGCAGGAGGCCTTCGACGCGCTCGACGACGGCAACCACGTCGTCGTCGCCGCTCCGACCGGCAGCGGCAAGACCGTCGTCGCGGAGTACGGCATCGAATCGGCTCGTCGGGACGGGCTGCGCTCGTTCTACACCGCGCCGATCAAGGCACTGTCGAACCAGAAGTACCGCGACCTCATCGAGCTGTACGGCGACGATCGCGTCGGATTGCTCACCGGCGACAACTCGATCAACGGCGACGCCGAGATCGTCGTGATGACGACCGAGGTCTTGCGGAACATGATCTACGGGCGGTCGCGGTCACTCGATCGCCTCGGCCTGGTCGTTCTCGACGAAGTGCATTTCCTCCAGGACGCCTATCGGGGACCGGTCTGGGAGGAGGTGATGATCCACCTGCCGAATTTCGTGCGCCTCGTGTGTCTTTCCGCGACCGTCAGCAATGCCGACGAGTTGGCGGCCTGGATCACCACCGTCCGCGGTCCGACCGTCGCCATCGTCGAGCGCGATCGACCGGTCGAGCTGACCAACCTGTATCTCGCGAAGGACCGCCGGGAAGCGCGGTTGCACCTGCTGCCGACGTTCGTCGACGGGTCGGTCAACCGGGAAGCCGTCAAGCTCGACGAGTCCGGCGCGCGCTACGGCCCCGGCCGTCGTCGTGGTGGTGGCGGTGGTGGTGGCCGGGGCAGCGGGACCCGGCAGTTGATGCCCCCGAGCCGCGTGGAGACCGTCGAACTGCTCGAGTCGCGGAACATGCTGCCCGCGATCTTCTTCATCTTCAGCCGGAACCAGTGCGACGAGGCGGCCCGCTCCTGCGCCGACGCCGGCGTCGTGCTGACGTCGGGCCCCGAGCGCGAGGCGATCCGGCTGATCGTCAAGACCCGGCTCGAAGGGCTCGACGCGGCCGATCTCGCCGTGCTCCGCTACGACCAGTTCCTCGTCCAGCTCGAAGCGGGCGTCGCTGCGCACCACGCCGGCATGGTGCCGCCGATGAAGGAAGTCGTCGAGGCGTGCTTCGTCGCGGGCCTCGTCAAGGTCGTCTTCGCCACCGAGACCTTGGCGGTCGGGATCAACATGCCGGCGCGATCAGTGGTGATCGAGAAGCTGACGAAGTTCACCGGCGAGCACCACGAACAACTCACGCCGGGGGAGTACACCCAGCTCACCGGGCGGGCCGGTCGGCGAGGCATCGACGACCGGGGCAGCGCCGTCGTGCTGTGGTCCCCGTGGGTGCGCTTCGACGACGTGGCGAGCCTCGCCGGAAGTTCGTCGTTCCACCTGCGGTCGGCGTTCCGTCCGACGTACAACATGGCGGCCAACCTGATCAGGACGTACGACAGCGATCGAGCCCACGACCTGCTCAACCTCTCGTTCGCCCAGTACCAGGCCGACCGCGACATCGTGCGGCTGCAGGCCCGGCTCGAGCGTCGTCGTGCCGCGCTCGCGGATCTGCGCGCCGAGGCCACGAGCCCGTTCGGCGACATCGAGGAGTACCGCACGCTGCGCGAGGCCGAGAAGCAGGCTCGACGCGATACCCGGGCCGAGCACAGCGACGCCGTCGAAGCGGCGCTTCGTCAGCTCAAGCCGGGCAGCGTGATCAAGATGGTGTCGGGCAAGCATCGCGGTCCGCTGGTGGTGATGACCAGCGCCAGCCGCAAATCGGGTGCCCGGCTCTCGCTGGTCGACAAGGGCGGCGACGTCGTGCACGCGGCTGCGGAGGACTTCGACGTCCCCCCGCCGGTACTCGGCACGGTCAAGATGCCGCCGAACTTCGCGCCGAACCGCAAAGACTTCCGCCGTGAGCTCGCCTACCGGCTGCGCAAGGCCAAGCTCGCGCCCCCGCCGCCCCGCGGGGACTCGCCACGAACCTCCGCCGTCTCCGCGGATCTCCATCCCGTCGCACGCGATCCGGAGCTGCGGCAACGCCTCCGCGCGGCGGGGTCGGCCGGCAAGGTCCAACGCGAGATCGCGGACATCGAACGTCGGGTCGACAGCAAGGACCGGACGTTGGCGCGCGACTTCGACCGGGTACTCGGTGTGCTCGAAACGCTCGGCTATGCCGAGCTGTCGGCGTGGGAGCTGACCACAGACGGCGAAATGTTGGCCCGGATCTTCCACGAGTCCGATCTGCTCGTCGCCGAGGTGGTCCGGACCGGCCTGCTGGACGGGTTGAGCGCCCCGGACGTGGCGGCGCTCGTGTCGACGCTGGTGTACGAGCATCGCAGCCCCGAGCCACCGCGCACACCGTGGTTTTCGTCCGGTGGGGTGCGGCAGCGCTGGCAGAAGATCGCGGCCATCAGCGCCGACCTCGCAGCCCGCGAGGTCGCCGCCGGGATCACCGAGCATCGCCCGCCCGATCCGACCTTCGCGGCCGTTGCGTACGCATGGGTGGCGGGGGAGGGGTTCGCTGCGGTCGTCGACGACGAGGAGTTGACCGGCGGCGATTTCGTCCGCACGACGCGGCAACTGATCGATCTCCTCCGGCAGCTCGGCATCGTCGCACCGCAGCAGCCGACTCGTCGTGCTGCCGCGGCCGCCGCCGACGCAGCATTCCGCGGCGTCGTCGCCGACAGCGCCACGCCCGTGTCCGACCAGGTGACGTTCGATGACGATTGAGAAGGGTGCCGCGTGGGGCCGCACGGTGCCACGGCCGAACGACCTCGTGGTCGCCGCGAACGACGCCGATGTCGTCACTGCGCTTCGCGACGGACGGCCGGTCGCACCGGCCGCCGGCGACCTCCACCGCACGGTCGGCGGCCGCGACAGCACCGACGCGGCCGAGCTGAACGAGCTGCCGATCGACCTGCTCGCGGTCACGCTGGACGACGGCGAGACGCGAGTCGCATGCGCCCACGTCGTCGTGCGGCAGCCGTGGTTCCGCGGTGGGTGGTGGTTCGGGCAGGTGCTGATGGTGATGAATGCCGAGTTCCTCGGCCGATGGCACGTCGTCGCCCGCGGCCACCCGAATGACGGCCGCGTCGAGAGCTGCGAGTGGGGCCGGCCGTTGGGCATCCGTCAGCGGATCGCCGCGCGGCGGCGCCTCCCGGCCGGCGCGCACGTGCCGCACCCGTTGATCGCCACGCGTGCGTTCCGGCAGCGGACCTGGGAGTTCGAGATGCCGATGGTGGTGCGGGTCGACGGCGTCGCGGCCGGGCGGTCGCGCTCGCTGGTCATCGACGTGCGCCCGGACGCGGGTGTGATCTACGCCTGACCCCGACGGCCCGACCACCGGGCGCGCGGCATCATCTCCGGGGTCGGGGCTGCCTCGACGGGCCCGACCTGGCGATCGGCCACCCATCGTCCGTAGCGCTGCGCGCCGATCGACGCGGTTGCGCCGTGGAGCAGCACCGAGAGGGTGACGGTCAGCGAGATCACCCCGAACAACTGGTCCGCTCGCGCCCCCCGCTCCTCGAGTTCTTCGAGCAGCAGGATGCCGAAGACGATCGATGCCAGACCACGTGGCCCGAACCAGCCGATGAACAGCTTCGTCGGAAGTCGCATCCCCGTGCCGGTGAGCGCGATCGCCACCGGCAGCATCCGGACGATCGTGAGGCTCGCGATTGCGGACACGATCACGGCGGGGCCGAACGATCCGACCGCGTCGCCGACGAACAGGTTGCCGAAGACGAGGAATGCGACGACGCCCAACAGCTGCGCCGCGTCCTCGGTGAACTCCGCGAAGTGCTCGGCCTCCATCGGCCCGTCCATCGAACGCTCGCCCGCCTCCGTCGGGCGCGGCCGGCGTTCGAGCCCACCGCTGCCGAATGCGAGGCCGGCGACGAACGCGGCGATGAAGCCGTTGCCGTCCAGCGCGACCGATCCGCACAGCGCGATGATCGGGAGGCCGAACGTCGCGATCTGTTCATATCGCCCGTCCGACCACTCCGCCGCGTGCGCCCTTCGCAGCAGCATGATCCCGGCCAGGCCGGCCGCGACACCCACGGCGACGCCGACGCCGATCTGCCGCAGCACGAAGTTGACCCAGTACCCCGACGACCGGCCGGACTCGAGCACCAGGCTGGTACACAGGGCCACGATCGGCACCACGAGGCCGTCGTTCAGGCCGGATTCCACGTTCAGCGCCAGTCGTTCGCGGATCGGCACCGCCTCGTTCTCGACGACGGCGCTGCCGAGCGCCGCGTCGGTCGGTGCGAGCACCGCCGCGAGCAGCACGATCTCGGCCAGTGCCCATTCGGAGAACAGGAGACGTCCGAGCAATGCGCCGGTCACGATCGTCAGCGGCAGCCCGATGCCCAGCAGCCGGGCGGGCAGTGCGAGTTGCCGGCGCAGCCGGGGGAGCGAGATGCGGGTTGCGTCGCTGAACAAGATGACGGCCAACGTCACTTCGGCGAACAGGCCCACCGACTCACGGGCGGCGGACACCTCGACGACCCCTGACGCCGACAACGCGGCACCGACGGCGACGAACACCATCGGCATCGTCACCAACCATCGGTCGCTGCGCCGCGACACCAGGGAGAACCCCAGCAGTGCGACCCCGATGATCGCGATCTCGACGGGCTCCATCGAGTCGACGCTAATCGCCGTCCGCGATCCGGATCTCCATCATCCCAGGTCGCAGCGCGCGCGCAATGCCGGGTGGCGTCGACCCACCGCCGTAGAGTGGACAGCCGTGGCCGTCTACGTCCCAGAGTCATTCACCTCGGACGAGGCCGACGTCCTCCGCCGGTATTTCACCAATCTGGACGGCCCGGTGTTCGCGCTGGTCAACCTCCCCGAGGTCGTCAAGGGCGCACTGTTCGCCCGGTACAGCCGCAGCCCGAAGTCGCTGCGCCGGCTGTTCCTCGACGAGTTCGTCGGCGACCTCGACATCTCCGGCGACCTCTCGGTCGATGCGACCGTCGGGCTCGACCGCGCCGAAGAACTGTACGAGCGGGTGTTCTTCGACTACGGAGACGACTCCGTGGCCCAGCTCGGTGGCGTTCACCTGGCGTGCGAGCAGGCATCGAACATCTTGACGAAGGTGCTCGAATGGGGTCGGCTGATGAGCTACCTGGAGCAGAGCACGCGATACATCGCGTACGACAGCCGGCTCGGCGGGCGCTACCGCTACTTCCGTGACCCCGATGTGCTCGCCAGCCCCCTCGGGACGCGTTACGTGGGCGATCTCGACCGGATCTTCGACAGCTACAGCAACTGCACCGAGGTCGTCACCGAGCACGTCCGCAACACCGTCGACCGCGGCGACAGCAGCGAGTTCGTGTATCGCACCGCCACCAAGGCCAAGGCGCTGGACGCGGTGCGCGGCATGCTTCCGGCGGCGGCGACGTCCAATGTGGGCATCTACGGCACCGGCCAGGCATTCGAGGCGTTGCTGCTGCGGATGCGGGCCAGCCCGCTGCCAGAGTCACGCGAGTACGCCGATCTGATGCTGCACGAGCTGCGCAAGGTGATCCCGAGCTTCTTGCGGCGCGTCGACCTGCCCAACCGGGGCGGCAAGTGGAGCGAGTATCTGGCCGCCACCCGCGCGGACACCCGGGCCGTCGTCGACGAGCTGTTCGGCGAGACCCCGGTGCAGCCGGCCTCCGAGGTGGAACTCGTCGATTTCGACCCCGACGCCGAGGACAAGATCCTCGCCGCCATCTGCTACTCGCATTCCACGCTGCCCGAGCACCAGTTGGTCGACAAGGTGCGGGACCTCGGCGTCGACGAGAAGGTGGCGTTGATGCGGGCGTACATCGGCCGGCGCGAGAACCGGCGGCACAAGCCGGGCCGGGCATTCGAGCGCAGTTTCTATCGATTCGACGTGCTCAGCGACTACGGCGCCTTCCGCGACATGCAGCGGCACCGCATGCTGACGATCGAATGGCAACGGCTGACCCCGAACCACGGCTATTCGCGGCCCGAGTTGGTCGAAGAAGCGGGCGCCGGGGCGATCTTCGACGAAGCGATGCAGCGGTCGGCGGCGCTCTACGACGCGCTGAACGTCGATTTCTTCGAGCAGGCGCCGTATGCGGTGTCGATGGCCTACCGGATGCGCTACAGCATGCAGTTCAATGCCCGCGAGGCGATCCACATGCTCGAACTGCGGTCGTCGCCGCAGGGGCACCCGTCGTATCGGCGCGTCGCGTTGGAGATGCATCGCTTGATCGCCGAGCAGGCGGGCCACCATGCCCTGGCCGCAGCGATGAACCACATGACGACCGAGGCGCCGGAGTTGGAACGGCTCGAATCCGAGCAGCGCGCCGAGGCCCGTCGCGACGCCGCCGATTCCTGAGCGCGTCCGAACCGGCGGTGTGCCCGGTGTCACACATGCGGTATCCCGTCTGTCCGGACTGCCGCGCGTATGCTCCGCCCGCAGCGACCGTTCCGGCGGCCGAGCCCATGAGATCGAAGCGACGAGATGGCTGAAAAAGACATCAACGAAGAAGTTGACCCCGAAGACGAGGAAGCAGACGAGGACGACGACACCCTCGTCGACGTCGACGTGGACGATCTCGACGACGATGACGACGCGGCCATCGATGACGACGATGACGACGACGATGTCGCCGATGATGACGACGACGACGAAGAAGAAGAAGAGGAAGCCGCCACCCCGCGGACGAAGCGCAAGAAGCGCGGCGAGGATGACGACGACGAAGAAGAGTTGATGGATGACGATGTCGAAGAAGACCTCGACAAGATCCTCAAGGACCGCCTCGTCGCGGCGGACGACGATGACGACGACGACGACGACGGCGAACCCGAGGTGAAGGGCGAGGGCGACGAGCGGTTGCAGCCGAAGCAGCAGAACGAGCAGCTCTGCACCACGTGCTTCCTGCTGGTCAAGCCCAGTGCCCCGAATTGCCCCGTCGGCGACGACGACTGCCCGATCTTCACCTGAGCGGCCCACCGTGTCAGACGCCCGATCGTCGCCCCTCCAGCGGCTGATCGCGTCGGCGGTCGTCCTCCCTCTCGGCCTCGGAGCCAAGTTCGTCGACGAGCTGCCGACGGCAGTGGCTGCCGCAAACTCCCGAGCGGATGCGATCCGCGCCGCCGGTTCGGCGGCGATCGCGCGAGCGATTGCCGAACTGCAGCGGCTCGGCGGACCGGCTGCTCCCGCCCCACCTCCGAGCGGAGCGGCGGGGCTCGCCCCGACCACCGAGATCGAGGTCGAGCCCGTCGCGCATCCTCCGGCGGACGCACTCGCCCTCCCGGACTACGACCAGCTCCCCGCCGCCCACATCGTCGGCAAGCTGGCAGACCTCACCGCCGGCGAGCGAGACGACATCGAGGCGTACGAGTCGGCGCATCGGAATCGCCGGACGGTGCTCGGCAGACTCGACCAGTTGCGCGTGGCCGGCCCGGGGTGATCGATCCCACCGTTCGGCGCGCACGTGCCGATGACGGCGACGACCTCGCCCAGCTCGAACTGCTCGAGCGCGAGGCGCGCGCAGCCGTGGTCGGACAGCGCGGTGGCGAGCGCTGGTTGGCCGAACACCCAGCGGTCGGTGCGGACTGGGCGATGCGCTGCGCCTCCGCCGACGTCTGGGTCGCCCACATCGACGATGTCGTCGTCGGCTATCTCGTCGCAGAGGTGGGTGACGACCGCATCGTTCGGGTGGACCAGGTGTGGGTCACTCCCGCCGCGCGCGAGCTGGGATTCGGCGACGAACTCCTGGCCCAGGCCATCGCGGCGGCCACGGAGCGGGGCGCGGTCGCGGTCGAGGGTGAGGCGCTTCCGGGAGACCGACACACGAAGAACCTGTACGAGCGGGCGGGCATCGTCGCCCGGCTGATCACGACGTACCGGGAGCTGTGATCAGCGGCCTCTCCATTGCGGGGGCCGCTTCTCGATGAATGCCGCCAGACCTTCCTGGAGGTCGTCCGACGTCATCACCGTGCGGATCGCGTCGTTGGTCATCTTCTTCAGGGTGTCGTCGTCCTCCGACGCCGCGGCGAGGACCACCTTGCGGCTCTCCCACACAGCCATCGGCGCCGAGGCCGCGATCTGCTCGGCGAGGCGCATCGCCTCCGAGGTCGCTGCTCCGGGTTCGACGAGACGCGACACCAGGCCGAGCTCGTGGGCGCGCGTGGCCGGGATCGGCTCGCCGGTGAGGATCGCTTCCATCGCGGCGGACTGACCGATCGCCCGTGGCAGGCGGAACAACCCACCGGCGCCCGCCACGAGATTTCGTTTCACTTCGGCCAATCCGAATGCCGACTGCGTCGTGGCAACGACGAGGTCGGCGGCGAGCACGATCTCGCATCCGCCGGCCGTGGCAAGACCGTCGACCGCGGCGATCACCGGTTTGCGACGCTCGCGGTAGACGAACCCCGCGAACCCGCCGCGCTCGGTGTTCAGCTGCGCGGCGTCGCCGGCGTTGATCGCTTTCAGATCGGCGCCCGCGCAGAACACGGGCCGTGACTGGCCCTCGGTGTTCGCCTGGATGATGCCGACCCACAGCTCGTCGTCGTCCTCGAGCCGGTCGATCGCCGCTTCGAGACCGGAGGCGACCTCGCCGTTCACGGCGTTGCGGGCCTCGGGTCGGTTGAGCGTGATCAGCCCGACCCGCCCGGTCGGCTCGAACGTGACGATGTCGGACATCGGTGCCCCCTCCTCGATGGGTCAGGTCGTCTCGGACGAACTGGTGGCGTCGGCGCGGACGGAGTCGGATGGCGCCGATTCGGCATCGTCGGCATCGTCGGCGGCGCCGCCGGTCGGTGCCGCCTCGGCGGCTGGCGTCGACACCTCGCCACGTTCGGTGGCTTCTGTCGGCGCGCCGGCCTCGGCGGGTGGCGGCGACTCGGGCGCCGCGCTCGGCTCGACCGATTCGGCCGTCTCGGCCGGAGTGGTTGCTGCGGGTGCGTCGTCGGGCTCGGTGGCCTCGGCCGGAGCGGTGTCCGCCGGGGTGTCGGCAGGCTCGGGCGCGTCTGCGGGCGTGGCGGCATCGTTCGCCTCGACTGTCTCGACCGTCTCGACTGTCTCGGCGTCGGCGTCGGCGTCGGCAGCCTTCGCAGCCTCGGCGTCGGCGGCCGTGGCGTCGGCTTCGGCGGCTTTGGCTGCCTCGGCCTCCTCGGCGGCCTTGCGGACCGTCGCGACGTCGCGCATCCCCTTCGGGCGATCCTTCGGAGGACCGCCGCGCTTGTCGCCGCGCTTGTCGCCGCGTTTGTCGCCGCGTTTGTCGCCGCGCCCAGCGCTGCGCTCGCCGCCCGAGTCCTTGCGCTCGGGACGGCTGCCGCGGTCCTTCTTGGCGTCCTTGCCGCGCGTCGGGCGGAGCGGCTTCGGGCGTTTCGCGTTCGGAGGCACCTCGACGCCGAGCAGCTTCGCGACCTGGGGGAGGAGGGGCCCCAGCCGCAGCGCCGTCTTCTTCAGGTCGTCGGTGATCGTCGTCGGCGGCGTCGTCGGCACGACGAGCGCACGGACGGGGGAGAAGGCCGCGGCCTCCAGTACCGCCGACCAGCGATCGCCGGAATCCTCGGGCAGGAGCGACGCCGTCGCGGCTTCGCCCAGGCGACGGGCCAACTGCGGCGGGAACATCACGCCGGCCTTCGGCGGCTGCGACGAGAGTCGGAGGGCACGAATCACACGGCCCACGCCGAGCGCTGCCTCGACGTCCTCGAGCCAGTGCACCATCTCCTCGTCCTGCTTGGTGGCGAGTGATGCCTTCAACTCCTCGGCGAGCTCACGGGTCGACTCGTCGCGGGCGACGATCGAGTCGGCGCTGGCGGCGACCACACTGCGCAGGTCACGGAGGTCGAGGTGCTGCATCTGGCGCTTCGCGGCCTCGGCGCGGTCGAGCCAGTCGGCGACGCGCAGCTTCGGCAGCAGGCCCTCGGCCATCTTGAGCACGCTGGCCTCGGGCATCTCGGGTTTGCCGGCGGCGGCGAGCTTGGCGTTCTCTTCTTTGACGCGGGCCCGTACGGCAGCCATCCCCTGGAGGGCGAGTTCGGCGATCGGGCGCTGCTCCTCCGCGACGCTGGCGAGCAGTTCCTTCCGGCGGGGCGAGCCGGGCCGCAGCCGCTTCGGCTTCGGCCGCGGCGGAAGCTCGGGCGGTGCCTCGAAGTGCGGCCGCCGCGGCCGGTCACCGCGGCCG
>JABDKP010000136.1 GCA_013002175.1 Ilumatobacter sp. | reverse complement strand
TCCACCGACAATCGGTGCGCAGCCCGAACTCCTGCGGCACGAGGTACGGCGGGTCGTCGATCGCCGACCGCCATGTACCGAGCATGGCGCCGCGGTTGCGATCGGGATAGTTCTCCAGCGGCCCGCGCCCGAACCAGCGCATCTCGTCGAAGCCCGACCGGAGGTGGAACGACACACCGACCCGGGCGAGATCGCTCAGTTCCGCGGGCACATCGACAACGTGGCGGTGGATCTGTGAGCCGTCGTCGAGGACCTCCATCTCGTGATCGTGCTCGACGAAGTGCTCCGCAGGTTCACGGTCGATGCCGGCGTCCTGCCACCCCACGAGCGCCGTGCCACCGACACCGATCCGCCGCGACAGCTCAGGCATCAGCTTGAACCCGTCGTTGTCGACCGGTGCCCTGAAGATCTCCAGCTCGACCCCACGCGACAGCACCGACCGAACCGCACCGGCGGCCTCCGGCTCGGCCGGGGGCGTGCTGCCCCCGACGGCGTGGTGGGCGCGCGGCGGGCGGAGCTGGAGGTGGTCGATCGCGACCTGATGGCCGGCCGGTGCCCAGGGCGTCGCAGCACGCTGCGTCCAGCTGATGGTGAGGTGGGCGTCGGGCCCGTGCGGCCACGTACACGGAAGGCGCAGTGTCGCGGCGGCGCCCGGGCCGAGTGGTGGGACGTCGAGTTCGCCCGACTGCTCGACGATGCCGCCGACGTTGAGCTCCCACGTCGCACGCAGGTCGGCGAGGTCGGTGAAGCTGCGCCGGTTGGTGACCGTGAACCGGTTGGTGCTGCGGGCGACGACGGTGACCGGGCGGTAGACCCACTCGACCTCCTGGATCGCCGGGTGCGGCACGAGGTCGCTGGACATCAACCCGTCGGCGACGAAGTTGCCATCGTGCGGCTGCTCGCCGAACTGTCCGCCGTACGCGAACCCGCGCTTGCCGTTCGGCAACGTGGTCAGCAGGCCGTGATCCTTCCACTCCCAGATGAACCCGCCCTGTAACCCCGGTGTCGTCGTGATGATGTCCCAGTAGTCGGCGAGCGACCCATTGGAGTTGCCCATCGCATGGCTGTACTCGCACATGACGAACGGACGATCGCCGCGGTAGCGCGCGACCTTGTCGTGCGGCGGGTACATCGGGCAGACGACGTCGGTCGCCGGCCGGCCACCGTCGCGCCACGACTCGTGGAGGATCGCGCCCTCGTAATGCACTGGACGCGACGCGTCGGCGCGACGGATCCACCCGGCGAGTGCGTCGTGGTTGTCGCCGTAGCCGGCCTCGTTGCCGAGCGACCACAGAACCACGCTCGGATGGTTGCGGTCACGCTCGACCATGCGCGCGCCGCGGGACAGCCACGCCGACCGGTAGCGGGGGTCGTCGCACAGGCTGGTGTTGTACGCATGGCTCTCGATGTTCGCCTCGTCGACGACGTAGAGGCCGATCTCGTCGCACAGGTCGAGCAGCCGCGGATCGTTGGGATAGTGCGAGCAGCGCACGGCGGTGATGTTGTGGCGCCGCATCGCGAGCAGGTCGGCACGCATGTCGTCGGTCGTCACCGCCTTGCCGCGCGTCGGGTGATGATCGTGACGGTTGACGCCGAAGATCCAGATCGGCCGGCCGTTGACGAGCAGTTGGCCGTCGCGGGTCTCGACCGACCGGAACCCGATCAGCTGGGCATGGACTTCGACGACGTCGCCGGTCGGGTCGATCAGCTCGCTGAGCACGCGGTGACGCGTCGGCGACTCGGCGGACCACGGCTCGACACCTGGCAACTCGAACGTGTCGACGGTGCGGTGCCCCTGGAAGACGTATGGCGTCGCGAACCCGTGCGGCACCGTCGCCATCACGGAGTCGTGGAGCCGTCGGCCACGCAATGTCTCGACGTGGGTGCGGACCTGCCACCCCTCGCTCGGTGGGGCGAGTCCGCCGACCGTGGTGGTGACGGTGAGCGAGCCGACGCCCGCCGCGCCACGTCGGCCCGGCGTGTAGCCGACGTCGCAGACGAGTGACGTGATGTGGGTGGCACCCCGCGCCTCGACGAAGACCTCGCGGTGCAGCCCGGCCATCCACCACTGGTCCTGGTCCTCGACGTAGCTGTGCGCGCTCCACTTGGTGACGACGATCGCGATCTCGTTCTTGCCGCGCCGGACCCAGTCGGTGACGTCGTACTCGCTGGCCAGCCGGCTGTCGGTGCCGTACCCGACGTACTCCCCGTTGACGAACAACGTGTGCGTGCTCTCGGCGCCGCCGATGTGGAGGACGACGTGACGACCGCTCCACTTGGCCGGGACCGTCATCGTGCGGCGGTACACGCCGGTCGGGTTGCGGTCGGGCAGGCGCGGCGGCGGGCCGGCGAACGGCATCTGCACGTTGGTGTACTGCGGCAGGTCACCGACGCCCTGCAACGTCCAGTTGCCTGGCACGGCGACCTTCGTCCACGAGTTGCCGCTCGGGCGCTTCGTGATCGCGCCCGGCGGGACCGCGTCGGGCGAATCGAACAACCGGAAGTCCCAGCGGCCGTTCAGCGACCGACGCCACGGCGAGGCGTCTCCGGCATCGGCACCCGCGTGGGCGCGCGCCTCGGCGATCGACGTGAACGCCGTCGTCGGCGGCCGCATGTCCAGCCGGTTGAACGCGACGACGTGCGGATCGAGCCACGGGCGCACGTCACCGATCGACGGGATCATTGAAGGAGTCTGGCAGAGGACTTCGGCGCCGGTTCAGCCACGGTCGTCGCGCGGACGCGAGCACACGGTGCGACGGCGCGTCTAGGTTTCCCAGCAGGGAGTATCCAGGGGAAGGAATCCGACATGAGAAGAGCTCTGATCGCCGTCGCACTGTGCGCGCTGGTTGCCGGTGCATGCAGCAGTGAGGACGACGCCGGGGGCACGACCGACGCCACGGTCGCAGCCACCGAGGCGCCGGCTGATGATCCACCCGAGACGGATCCGCCCGCGACCGATCCCCCCGCGACCGATCCTCCGGCGACCGATCCGCCCGCGACTGATCCCCCCGCGACTGATCCCCCCGCGACCGACCCGCCGGCCGACCCGGCCGACCTCGCCGTCACCGAAGTGGTGTTCGACGATCGACTGACGATCACCAACCTCGGCACCGAGCCGATCGATCTCGATGGAGTGTGGATCTGCAATCGCCCGTCCTACGCACCGCTGCCGGCCCAGATGCTCGCACCCGGCGAATCGATCGACTTCACCGACCTTCCGCTGCCGGCGGGCGGCGGGGAGGCCGCCCTGTACAACGGCAATTCATTCGCCGACTCGTCGACCATCGTCGACTACGTCAGCTGGGGGGCAGGCGGCGGGCGGGCCTCAGTGGCCACGGACGCCGGGCTGTGGCCGGCGAACGACGCCGTACAGACCACTGCGGCCAGCATCGCGGCGCCGAACGGCGGGTCGTCGTCAGCCGACTGGTCGTAGCCGGCGGGCACCGGCGTCGCTGTCGTGGCCGGGCGCTCGTCGCCGTGCCTGGCACGACGACGACTCGGTCAGCCGCGGTCGACGACGGACGTTCGGACGGAGCGAGCCAGACTCAGGCGCCGTCGTGGACCCAGACCGGTGAGTCCATCGGCATGATGCCGGACTCCCAGATCCAGTCCATCGCGGGCACGCTGACCCGTACGCAGCCGTGTGAGGCCGGGTAGTTCGGGATGCTGTTCGACCCGTGCACGGCGACACCGCCGACGAAGTACTTCGGCCGGTAGATCTCGCCGAGGTCGCCTTCCCACCAGCCCTCAGGGCGCTCGCGGTTGACATTGTGCAACCCGCTCGGCGTCAGCGACACGCCGCTGATGATCTCGCCCGGCGTGTTCTGGTCGGGCTCGGTGTACGACTGGCCGTTGCCGGTGGACGCGTTGAGCACCCACTCGGTCTTGCCGTCGATGACGAAGTACAGCAACTGCTTGCCCTTGTCGATCTCGACGAGCGTGCCGGAGTTGGCACGGCTGACCGGACGGAGGTCCATGTTGGTCAGCGCGGCGGCGGTCGGTTCGTCGACCTTGCCGTCCGGATCGTTGAAGCCCATGTACTTCTGGAATGCCATCACGGCCTGCCGCGTGGTGAGGCCGTAGTCGCCGTCGGCGCCGCTGACCCAGAAGCCGAGCTCGATGAGACGGGCCTGGATGCGGGCGGCCTCGTCGCCGTCGCTCGTGCCGATTGCGGCGAGCGGCGGGTCGACGACCGGAACCTCGATGATGCTCGCCGGCAACGTCGATGTCGTGGTCGTCGTGGTGGTGGTGGTCGACGTCGTGGTCGTCGTGGTGCTGGTCGTCGTCGGCGCGACCGTCGTGGGCGGCGCGGTGGTGGGCGCAACCGTTGTCTCGGCGGGGGTGGCGGATTCGCCGCCGGTGGCGCTCGTCAACGCGGTGGAGCAGCCGACGACCGCGGCAAGGCCGAACACGACGGCGCATCCGATGAGCGCGGTTCGACGTTCCAATGGCACCACGACCCGTGATTCTACTGGTGAACACCAGCGTGCGAACGCCCAATTCGGGAGAATTCGTCGAGTTTCGCCGCGGTTCATCTCTCGATTCGGTCGCACCCGGTGACAACAGGGGTCAGGCAGGTGTCAGACACCTGCC
>JABDKP010000010.1 GCA_013002175.1 Ilumatobacter sp. | reverse complement strand
CGGATCAAGCACGACCGTCGCCGGGACCGCGAGTGATCGGTCTGTCGATCGGCGCAGTCGCTGCCTGCGTGCTGATCGTGTACGTCGGTGCGGCCGTGCAGGCGTCGCTGGGGATCGGTCTCGGGATGATCTCGTCGGCCGTGCTCGCCCTCGTCGACACCGACTTCATCCCGGTCGCGATCGTGCTCTCGGTGATCCCACTGTCGGGATCGGTGGCGTTTGCGGACCGCGCCCACATCGACCGGCGGGGCCTCGGCTGGACGCTCGGCGGTCGGATCCCCGGCGTGGTGCTCGGCGCGATCGTCGCGGCGTCGCTGTCCGATCGTCTGCTGTCGCTGCTCGTCGCCGGCACGGTGCTGGTGTCGGTGGCCGCATCGATCACCACGAGCCGCTTCGAGCCACGCGACGGCGCGCTCGTGGCGGCCGGTCTGACATCGGGGTTCATGGGCACTGCGACCGGCGTCGGCGGCCCCCCGATCGCCCTCGTGTACCAGCACAGCGACCCCGCGACGATGCGTTCGACGATCTCGGCGTTCTTCGCCCTCGGTGCGGTGATGTCGATGCTCGCCCTCACGGTTGCCGGCGAGGTCGGGCGCCGCCAGCTCGAACTCTCCCTGATGTTGCTGCCCAGCATCGTGATCGGCGTCGTCACGGCGAGACTCGTGCGGCACCGGTTGCGGGCGGCCGTCGTCCGGCCGGCGGTGCTGGTGCTGTGTTCGGCGAGCGCGGGTGCGCTGCTCGTCGAGACATTCGTGTGAGCCGGGCGCTCCCTGCGTGAGGTGGACTACTCTCCGCGGCAGTGGGGAGCGATCGGCGGACGTCTCGTGGGACCCGGTCGCTCGTCGTCGCGGCACTCATCGCGGGACTGTTGTTCGGGGCATGCGGGCGCGCCGACGACCGGCTCGCATCCGGCAGCCCGACATGCCTCTCCGATGTCGGCCCCGCCCAGTTGTCGACGCTGTTCGACCGAGAACCGGGCGGTGTGATCGCGGCCGACTACCAGCGCGCGGTCCCGCTGCCGGACGGGCGGGTGCTGTGGCTGTACCAGGACGCGACGATCCGTCTGCCCCCGTCGCCGGCACCGACGACGACGGTCGGCGACGGCCCGCCGGCCCCGCCGCCGCCGACCGAGCAACTGCTCCACAACATCGGCATCGTGCAGACCGGCACGTGCTTCGAGGTGCTCCGCAACGGCACCGCCGCGGACCCGCTGCCATGGTTGTTCCCGACCGCGACGATTCCGCACGGCCATTGGTTCTGGCCGCTCGACGCAACCCTCGGCAGCGACGGCACGCTCTACGTGTTCGTCGCCGAGGTCACCGAGCGGGGTCCGCTGTACCTGTCGGCCACCGTGCCGATCGCGACGCGCATCGTCGGTGTCGACCCGGTGACCCTGAAGGTCGTCTTCACCGGGAGTCCACCGAACGACAGCACGTCGCTGTACGGGTTCTCGATCACCAGCGACACCCGATGGACGTACCTGTACGGCCAGTGCCACCGCCAGTTCGGGTGGGATCCGGGCCGCTTCGGCATCCCGGCCCACGACCTGTCGTGCGCAGCCTCGGTTCCCGTCGCACGCGTGCCCCGGGGCCATCTGTTCGACCAGCCGGAGTATTGGGATGGACAGCGCTGGCAGCACGACCCGGACCGTGCGGTCGCCGTGATCCCCACAGTCGGCCGCGCCGTCAACCCGAGCCAGATCCGCTGGACCGGCGGTGAGTTCGTGTCGATCACCAAGGTCGGCGACTGGTTCGGGAGCACGATCTACCTGGATCGGGCTCCGGCTGCCCAGGGTCCGTGGACGAACTACGCCCGTCTCCCGGCGACACCGAAGTGCGCCCGGACGGTGTGCAACACGTACTTCGCATCGTGGGTGCCGTGGAACGCCGGGACCGACTTCGTCATCGGGCTGTCGCACAACCGCTGGGACGGCCGGCTCTCGGCGGTCAATCGCCCTTCGTTCATGACCGCGCCCCGGCCCGGCGCCCACGGGTTCGCGCTGCGGTGCGCGATCGTCGACTGCTGAATCGCCGGCTTCCGAGCGACACGCGAGACCGAACAACGCGCCGCCCGGCCCACGGTGGCAACAATGGGGGCGGGTCGCGTGGCACAGTGCTTCGATGCGCTCGACCGCTCGCCGCCGTTCCGTCCTGATCGCCGCCGCCACACTCGTTGTTGCGGCATGTTCCGGCTCCGACACGCCGGCGTCGTCCGATGGCGGTTCCGTCGGCGGTGGCGAACCTCCGGCGACCACCGTCACGCCGACGACCGACCCCCCGGTCACCGAGCCGCCTCCACCGCCTCCCACCGAGCCGGCACCGACCGAGCCACCGACGACACCCGACACGGTCCCGGCGACGACGCCGCCCGTCACCGAGCCGGCCTCCGACGACATCGTGCTGGACGACGCGTACGGTCCGTACGAGGTCGGTGTCGCCACCCTCACGATCGCCGACGCCTCCGGAGGTGACCGCAATCTCACCGTCGACGTCTGGTTCCCCCTCGCCGACGGCCTCGACACCGAGCTGCCCCCGCAGCAGTACACCCTGCTGCCCGGCACGTACTACGAGTCGCCGTACGCCGTGGCCGCGACGCCCGACGCGCTGTCGCCGGACGGCCCGTTCCCGCTGGTCGTCTACTCCCACGGCAGCGGCGGCCTCCGCTACATCCACTCGAACTACACCGAGGCGATCGCCAGCAACGGGTACCTGGTCGTCGCCCCCGATCACATCGGCAACACCGCGGTCGAACGCCTGGCCGGTACCGAGGGCGACGGCGCGGCGAACGCCCTCAACCGCCCTCGCGACGTCACGGCCGTGATCGACGCATTCCTCAACCCGGAGAGCCAGGAGACGGTGGGGTTCGTCGGCAGCATCGATCCCGGGCGGATCGCCGTCACCGGTCACTCGTTCGGAGGGTTCACTGCCTATGCGATGGCGGCCGGTTTCGACAACGAGCTCGGCGAGTTCGTCGCTGACGAGCGCGTCGGCGCGATCATCACGCTCGCCCCTGCGGCCGGTGAGAGCCTGCTGACCGACGAGCGGCTCGCCTCGATCGACATCCCCGCACTGGTGATGGTCGGCACCGACGACACGTCGACGCCGATCGAGCCGAACGTCACCCGTCCGTGGGAGCTGACCGCCAGTTCGCCGTCGTACCGCGTCGACCTCGTCGCGGCGGAGCACCAGACGTTCACCGACGTCTGCGCGTATCAGGACTTCATGCCGACGCTGTCCGACGTGCCGGACATCGTGACCGACACGATCAACGATTTCGCGGTCGAAGGGTGCAGTGCCGACGACATGCCGATCGAGCGGGCGCAGGCGATCACGAACTCGTTCGCCGTCGCGTTCCTCGATTCGATCTTCAAGGACGGCACCCCGATCGACCCGCTGACCGTCGACGAACAACCCGACCTGATCTACCAGTCCACATGACCGTCCCGCTTGCCGCGAGTCGCAGCCGTGCCAGGCACGGCGACGACCCGAGTCGTAGTTGTGCCTGGCACAACGACGACTCATAGGCTCGGCGGCATGGCCAACGACACCGAGTTCGAGTTCGCGGAGCTGTTGCCGCTCGGCGACGACCCGACCGAGTACCGGTTCATCTCCGACGAGGGTGTCTCGACGTTCGACACGTCCGAAGGCACATTCCTCAAGGTCGAGCCGGCCGCGCTCACCCGGATGACGGCGACCGCGATGCGCGACATTGCGCACTATCTCCGGACGTCACACCTCCAGCAGCTGCGCAACATCCTCGACGATCCCGAGGCGTCCGACAACGACCGGTTCGTCGCCCTCGACCTGCTGAAGAACGCGTCGATCGCAGCGGCCGGCGTGCTGCCGATGTGCCAGGACACCGGTACCGCGATCGTCAAGGCGAAGAAGGGCCAGCGGGTGTTCACCGGCGGCGGCGACGAGGTGGCGATCGCCCGCGGCATCCACGACACGTACCAGACGTCGAACCTGCGCTACAGCCAGATGGCTCCGCTCGACATGTACACCGAGACGAACACGGGCACGAATCTGCCCGCCGAGATCAAGATCAGCGCGATCGACGGCGACGCCTACAAGTTCCTGTTCATGGCCAAGGGAGGCGGATCGGCGAACAAGAGCTTCCTGTACCAGGAGACGAAGGCTCTGCTCAACGAGGCGACACTGCTGCCGTGGATCTTCGACAAGATCCAGTCGCTCGGCACGTCCGCCTGTCCGCCGTACCACCTCGGCATCGTGATCGGTGGCACGTCTGCCGAGTTCGCCGTCGAGACCGCCAAGCTCGCGACCACCCGGTACCTCGACGGTCTGCCCACCGAGGGTTCGCCGACCGGGCGCGGCTTCCGCGACGTCGAGCTCGAACGCACGGTGCTGCAGCTCGCGCAGAGCACCGGGATCGGCGCCCAGTTCGGCGGCAAGTACTTCTGCCACGACGTGCGGATCATCCGCCTCCCCCGCCACGGCGCGTCGTGCCCGGTGGCGATCGCCGTGTCATGCTCGGCCGACCGCCAAGCACTGGGCAAGATCACCGCCGACGGGATCTTCCTCGAACAGCTGGAGACCGACCCGGCACGCTTCCTGCCCGAGGTCACCGACGAGCATCTCGACGACGCCGACCCGGTGCACATCGACCTCAACCGGCCGATGGCCGAGATCCGCGCCGAGCTCTCCAAGTATCCGGTCACCACCCGGATCATGCTGTCCGGGCCGATCGTCGTCGCCCGCGACATCGCGCACGCCAAGATCAAGGAGCGCCTCGACGCGGGCGAACCGATGCCGCAGTACCTGCGCGACCATGCGGTGTACTACGCCGGCCCCGCGAAGACGCCAGAAGGCTACGCATCGGGTTCGTTCGGCCCCACGACGGCGGGCCGGATGGACGCGTACGTCGAGCAGTTCCAGGCGGCGGGAGGTTCGATGGTGATGCTCGCCAAGGGCAACCGCTCGAAGCAGGTGACCGACTCGTGCGCGACGCACGGCGGCTTCTACCTCGGATCGATCGGCGGCCCCGCAGCGCGCCTCGCGCTGGACAACATCAAGCACGTCGACGTGCTCGAGTATCCGGAACTCGGGATGGAGGCGATCTGGAAGATCGAGGTCGAGAACTTCCCGGCCTTCATCGTCGTGGACGACAAGGGCAGCGACTTCTACGCCCAGGTGCGCGCCGCCGCGGCGATGCCGGTGACGCTGGGCTGATCCGCGGCGTCGGCGCGCGGGCTTCCGTTGGCCGGGCCGCCAGCTGAGCAGCGCCGGCCACGGTCACGTCACGAGGTCCCGTCGGATGTCGGCGTCCCCTGGTGGAACTCCAAGAGCCACCGCGCGTCCCGGTGACGCCAGATCGAGCTGCGATTGGCGCGCTGCCCGCCGATCTCGCTCTGATACGTCATGAGGGCGACGTGGTCGCCGAGCCAACGGATCGCCAATTCGGGCAGCGGCAGGACCGCTTCGAAGTGTTCGACGTGCATGTCGATGATCTCCGAGCGGGAATAACGCCGGCCTGACCTGCCGAACTCGACGAACCGTGACGCGAGGTGTGCGTCCATCCAGCTCCGATCACTCCGTTGCTCGTGGCGCCACATGCCTTCCTCGAGGGTCACGAGTTCATCTTCCAGTCCCATCCCGACACGATCGCACAGGGCGCTCGCCGGGCGTGGAAGCGCCGGGCTGGGCCGGTCGGATCGGCGGGCCGCTGTATCGGCGTGCCGGCAGCGGGTCCGCGCAACGTTGTGACACCCCTTCCGTACTGTTGTTCGGATGACGGGTGCGGCGGTGTTCGAGCGGTTGGAGCAGGTCATTGCGACTCGTGCTGATGCTGCTGCCCCGCTCACCGACGTGAGGGCGGCACTGGCCGGTGTGCGTGATGTGCGTTCGTTCCTGGCGTCGGTGGAGGCCGACCTGACGCGCCGGGTCGCTGCTGCGGCGTCGTTCCCCGAAGCTGATGTGGCCGAGTCGTCGAAGGGGTCGCTGCACGACGCGACGGCGACACTCGATCGTGCCGCGACGTTGGAGTCGGTTCCGGGGTTGGCCGGGGCGTTGGAGGATGCGACGGTGACTGCCGGTCATGTCGATGCGGTGACGAAGGCGGCGAAGCGGTTGGACGACGACCGGCAGCGGTCGGAGCTGTTCGACCGGGTCGACGCGCTGGTCGATGTTGCCGAGGTCGCGTCGGTGGCCGAGTTCGGTCGGCGGGTGCGTGACGAGGCGTCGCGGATCCTTGCTGCGGCGGGTGTTGACCGGTTGGCGCGGCAGATGCGCGACGCGTCATTGTCGTCGTGGGTCGGCAACGACGGGATGTGGAACCTGCGCGGCAGGTTCGACCCGGTCACCGGGATGTAACTCGCCGGCCGGCTCGACACCGCCGTCGAAGCCCTGTTCGCCGAAGCGGTGCCCGAGTCGTGTCCGACCGACCCGATCGCCAAACAGGGTCACCTCAAGGCGTTGGCGCTCGCCCGCCTCGTCGACGGTGCGACCGGTGCTGCCGGTGGCGTGGTTGGTGGCCCGGGTGGTGGCCGCCCGGGTCGCCCCGAGTTCGTCGCCGTGATCGACATCGCCGCCCCACCGAACACCGGGCGGGCAGACGATGCACCCTCCGACACCGGTCGCGCCGATCCCGCATACGACGGCACGACGAACCGCAGAGACGACGCCTCCGCAGGCGCCGCAGCGGGCGAACGGGTGAGCGTCGATTGGCCGATCCCGATCGAGGTCCCTCACCGCGTGCTCGTCGCCATGCTCGACGACGCCGACATCCACACCGTCGTCGTGCGCAACGGTGTCGTGCTCCACGCCCCCGGCGAACTGAACCTCGGGCGCACCACCCGCCTCGCCAATCGGGCCCGACGCCGAGCCCTGCGCGGGTTGTATTGCGGGCGGCGCGATCCCCGGCTGCTCAGTCGGCTACGACCGCTGCAAACTCCACCACATCATCTGGTGGCGCCACGGCGGCCGCACCGACCTGGACAATCTGATCCCCGTCTGCTCGCACCATCACCACAAGATCCACGACCACGGCTGGAACATCACACTCGGGCCGAACCGCGAACTGACCCTCACCCTGCCCGACGGCACCATCCACAACACCGGCCCACCCCGCCGCCTCGCCGCCTGACCAGCGGCGCACGGGCGGTGGCGCGCGCCCCGCACGGTCCTCACATCCGACCCGCCACCACATCCGACCCAACACCACACGCGACCCGCCATCACATCTTCCCGGCATCGGGCCGTCGTCGCGACCGCGAACCAAGAACCAGCTCGTCGGCTCGCTACGGTCCAGCGTCATGGCCACGTGGGAGAAGAAGATCAGGTCGGGCGGCGGCAACGACCTCCAGCCGGGCGAGACGCTCGTCGGCGGCGTGCTGCTCAACCCGCCCGGAACGACCGGCAAGATGCTCGCCCGCGGGTCCGGCGGCCTGTTGGGCGCAGTGCTCCACGACAAGTTCGGCACCGACGGCGAAGCCGCAGAGTTCGTCTCCGACTCCGGCGTCGCCGCGCAGATCCCCGACGAACCGGTGTGGTTCGCAGTCACCCCGACGCGCGTCCTCGTGTGGGGCCACTCCACGATGTCCGGCAAGCCGAAGGGGCTGAAGCTGACGTTGGGCCGCCATGACCTCGAACGCGTCGAGGTCGAGAAGCTCAGAACCACCTACGCGACCGTGCTCCACTTCTCCGACGGCACGGCACGCATCTTCGAAGCGCCGAAGATGATGAACGATCCGGTCGGATTCGCCGCCGCCGTCAACGGCGGCTGAGCGCCCTCAGGCCGACTGCCCGATCAACGTCTTCATCGCCGCCCGTGTCGCCGCAGCCTCGTCGGCGTTACCGGGGAACTCGACCGCGGCGAACTCGGTGACGCCCCTGTCGGCGAGCGCGGCGATGCGCTCGACGACCTCGGCCTCCGAGCCGACGATCGCGACGTCCTCGGGGCCTGCGGCTCCCTCGCGATCGAGCATCGCCCGGTACGAGGGCAGCGTTCCGTACACCTCGAACACCTTCGCCGCCCGCGCCTTCACGCCCTCGAAGTCGTCGGTCACACACACCGGAAGCGCAGCGACGACCCGCGGCGCGGGCCGGTCGGCGGCTTCGGCGGCGGCGTTGATCGTCGGCACGATGTAGTCGCCGAGCGTCGCCGGTCCGGTGCACCACGTGATCGTGCCGGCGGCCAGTTCGGCTGTCGCCTTCAGCATCTGCGGCCCGAGCGCGGCGACGACCGTGTCGAACGGCGGCGCGCCCTTGGCGCTGATGCCGCCGAACGCGGTGTAGTCCTCGCCCTTGTGGCGGGCGGTCTCGCCCCGCGACAGGGGCCCGAGGATGCTGAGGTAGTCGCGGATGTGCCGGATCGGCTTGTCGTAGCTCATCCCCATCATGTTCTCGATCACGACCCGGTGGCTCAGCCCGATCCCCAGCGTCAGCCGCCCGCCGCAGGCCGCGTTGACCGTCAGGCTCTGCTGGGCGATCGCCATCGGATGGCGCGGATACGTCGGCACGACCGACGTCCCGAGGCCGATCCGGGGTACCTCCCGGCCGATGATCGCGAGCGTGGTCAGCGCGTCGTGACCGAAGATGTTCGGCGCCCAGTACGAGGCGAAGCCGTCCGCTTCGGCCTGGCGGGCCTCGTCGACGCAATCGTCGAGCGTTCCGTCGTTGACCGTTCCTCCGAAATATCCGATGAGCATCCGGCGAACGTACTCCGCCGGATCCGGCGTCACGCCATCGACACGAGGTCGAGCCAGTCGTCGCTGAAGTAGTCGACGTCACCGTCGGGCATCAACAGCACCTTCGTCGGGTCGAGTTCGCGGACGAAGTCCTCGTCGTGACTGACGAGGATGATCGCGCCCGGCCAGTCGGTCAGCGCCGTCGCCACGGCGTCGCGAGACGGCGGATCCAGGTTGTTGGTCGGCTCGTCGAGCAGCAACAGGTTGTTGCGTCCGACCATCAGCATCGCCAACGCGAGCTTCGTCTTCTCCCCGCCGGACAGCGTGCCGGCCTCCTGGAACACCTTGTCGCCGGACAACCCGAACATGCCGAGCAACCCGCGCAGTTGGGTCTCGGTGAGCTCGACGTCGGCGGGTACGGCACGGCGGATGTTGTCGAGCAGCG
>JABDKP010000128.1 GCA_013002175.1 Ilumatobacter sp. | reverse complement strand
GGGCCGGCACGTCGGCAGGTGCGGCGGTGCTCGGCTCGGGCTCGGCGTCGGCAGCAGGTTCGGCCGCCGGCTCGGCGGCGTCGGTCTTCGTGGCCGCGGTCTTCTTGGCGGCCGTCTTCTTCGCCGTCGTCTTCTTGGCCGCGGACTTCTTGGCGGTCGTCTTCTTCGCCGCGGACTTCTTGGCGGTCGTCTTCTTGACCGGCTTCGGCTCCTCCGGCTGCTCGTCGCGGGTCAGCCCGTCACGCTCGGCGCGCCGCGTCACCATGTCGGCGTAGGCCTCGGCGAGTGAGGAGGACGGCCCCTTGGCCGCCACACCGAGCACGCCGCAGAGGTCGAGCACCTCGGCGTTCGTCATCCCGAGGTCCTTCGCGAGCTCGTGGATCCTGATCTTCTTTGCAGCCACGTTTCGATTCAACCTTTCCCAGTCGTCATTCCCTCGCGGACGCACGAATCAGTGCGCCCCGCGGCCGGTGTCGCGTCACACATGTGCGACCCCGGATCGTTCTCTGATGTCGGCCATCTCGGCGGTGCCGAGCCGGCTCCGCCAGGCCCGGTCGAACGCCCGCTTGGCGAGCGCCGTGTCGAGGCAGGCGCCGGCCACCGCGCCGGTCGCGGACCGGCACAGCCATGCGCCGCGTCCATCGCTGGCGCCGTCGAAGGTGACGCCGTGCGCCGACCGCGTGATCCGCACGAGCGCGGACTGCGGGCGACGCGTGCGACAGCCGATGCAGCTGCGAACGGGTTCGGATGCCTCAGGTCGTCTCCGCATCTTCTGTCGTCTCTGCCTCGTCGGTCGTCGCTGCATCGTCGCCGGTCGACGCGGCGACCTCATCCGTCGCCTCGTCGTCGGTCGCCGCGTCCTCGTCGGTCGCCGCGTCCTCGACCGACGTGTCATCGTCGGACGATTCGCCGGACGTGTCGTCGTCGCCGGCCTCGGCGGGCGCCGCCGACCCACCGGGGGCGGTGAACCCCGCGCCCTCGGCTGCGTCGATGCTGCGGAACCACAGTTCGGCCTTCGTCGAGTCGTAGTAGCGCGAGCCGGGAACGTGGTACTTCTCCGAACCCTCGTTGCCCTTGATCTCATAGCCCGGCGGAACGCGGTCCGGGTCGGACATCGGCATCACCGATCCGGCCCACGGACCGGCCACGAGTTCCTCAGCGGCTGCGGCCTCTGCGGCCGCTTCCTCGCCGGCCGCCTCCGCGGCCTCGGCCGCTTCGGCCTGGGCGTTCCACTCGGACTCGCTGATGACGGAACCGTCGGCGGCATGCCATTCGTTCTCGCCGGTCTCGGGGTTGGGCCGCCATTCGCCGACCGCGTACTCGACTTCCGTGTCGCGTCCACCGCCCGCCGGGATGCCCTCGGCCAGCTGCGTCTCGGAACGGATGTCGACGCGCACGCCGGTCAGCCGTGCGGCCAGCCGCGCGTTCTGGCCTTCACGACCGATCGCGAGGCTGAGCTGGTGGTCGGGGACGATGACGTCGGCCTGGGTGCCGTCCTCGGAGATGTTGACCTGGGTGACCTTCGCCGGCGACAACGCCTTGGCGACGAAGTCGGACAGGTCCTCGCTGAACGGGACGATGTCGATCTTCTCGCCCCGCATCTCGTTGACGACCATCCGGACGCGCCCACCGCGAGCACCGACGCACGCGCCGACCGGGTCGACGTTGTGGTCGTTCGACCAGACGGCGATCTTGGTGCGGTGTCCGGGTTCCCGGGCGCATGCCTTGATCTCGACGATGCCGTCGGCGATCTCGGGCACTTCGAGTTCGAACAGCCGCTTGATCAGGCCGGGATGGGTGCGCGACACGACGATCTGCGGACCCTTCGGCGTCCGCCGGACTTCGACGATGTAGGCCTTCTGGCGCTCGCCCTGAGCGGGACGCTCGAACGGCACCTGCTCGGCCTGCGGCAGCAGCGCCTCGGCGCGGCCGAGGTCGAGCAGCGTGTACCGCGCATCCGTGCGCTGGATGATGCCGGTGACGATGTCGCCCTCGCGGTTGGCGTATTCCTCGAACTTGCGGTCGGACTCGACCTCGCGGATCCGCTGGCTCATCACTTGGCGGAACGTCATCGCCGCGATGCGGCCCATCTCCTCCTTGCGGGGCGTGTCGTCGCGTTCGTTGACCCAGTTGCCGACGTCGTCGACGTCGTACGCGATGAACGAGAACTCCATCGTCTCAGGGTTGACCTCGACGACCACCTCGTCGGCCGCGTCGGGCCGGCGCTTGTATGCCGACGCGAGCGCGTCGACGAGGACGTGCAGCAGGGCTTCCTCGGACAGACCCTTCTCCTGCGCCAACATCCCGATGGCTTCACTCATGTCCATGTTGGTCATGACGTCTGCTTCTCCCTGTGCTCACTCGATGGGGGGTTCTTCTTCTTGCCGCCGGGCTGCTTGCCGGGCTTGGGGGCGGGGCCCCACTCGAAAACCGTGCGGGCCTTGTCGACCGCCGTGAGGTCGAACGTCGTCTCGGCGCCGTCGTCGGACTGCAGCGTCGCGGTCGTGTCGTCGGCGGAGATCAGGACGCCGTCGATCCGCCGCGGATCGGCGGCGGGGTCGCGGAAGCGGACGGTGACCGTCTTGCCGACCTCGCGCCGGAAGTGGCTCGGCGTACGCAGTTGGCGTTCGAGGCCGGGGCTGGTGACCTCGAGCGTGTACCGGCTCTGGATCGGGTCCTCGTGGTCGATCTCGCGGGAGATCAGGCGTGTCGCAAGGGCCAGGGTGTCGAGCGTGATCCCGCCATCGGAACCCGCGTGCGTGTCGAGCGTGACGCGCACGGTACTGCCGCGACGCTCGACATCGTAGACGTCCAGATCGAGGTCGGAGGCGATCGGTTCGACGAGCGCGCGAACCCGATCGAGTTCGTTCGTTGCGTTCATCTCGACACTGCCTCCTTTCAACAAACAAGGCGTGAGGCAGTGCCCCACGCCTTGGCCACGAACCAAATTGCGGAGATGAATGGTAGCAGCCGCTCGGCCGGTTCGGTTCCGGCGAGCCTGCGGCGGCCGGGCGCCCCGCGCGGGCAGCGGCTGGCGACCGCGCGTGGGCCGGTAGGTTCTGCGACGTGCATCGGATGTCGACCATGTTCCTGCGAACCCTCCGCGACGATCCGGCGGACGCCGAGGTGCCGAGCCACCGGCTGCTCGTCCGTGCCGGATACATCAGGCGTGTCGCACCCGGCGGGTTCTCGTGGCTTCCGCTCGGCTACGAGGTGTTCCGCAACGTCGAACGCATCGTCCGCGAGGAGATGAACGCGGCCGGATTCCAGGAGGTGCACTTCCCCGCCCTCGTCCCGAAAGAGCCGTACGAGGCGACGAACCGCTACGAGGAGTACGGGCCGAACGTGTTCCGGGTCGAGGACCGCCACGGTGCCCAGTTCCTGCTCGCACCGACCCACGAGGAACTGTTCACACTGACGGTCAAGGACCTGTACAGCTCGTACCGCGACCTGCCGCTGATCATCTACCAGATCCAGACCAAGTTCCGCGACGAGGCCCGCCCGCGCGCCGGCCTGCTGCGGACCCGCGAGTTCGTCATGAAGGACTCGTACAGCTTCGACCTCGACGACGACGGTCTGCAGCGGTCGTACGACGCCCACCGGGCCGCGTACATCACGTTGTTCGACCGGTTGGGGTTGCCGTTCGTGATCGTCGCCGCGACCTCCGGTGCGATGGGCGGGTCGGCGTCCGAGGAGTTCCTCGCGCCGATGCCGTCCGGCGAGGACACGTTCATCCGGTGCACCGAGTGCGATTACGCGGCAAACGTCGAGGCGGTCAGCACGCCCGTGCCCGACCCGATCCCGCTCGACGGGCTCCCGCCCGCGGTCGTGCACGTCACGCCGAAGACACCGACGATCGCCACGCTGGTCGACTTCGTCAACGGGGACCCGACCACCCAGCGCGCCGACCGGCCCTGGACCGCCGCGGACACGTTGAAGAACGTCGTCGTCACGCTGAAGCATCCCGACGGCTCGGTCGAGCCCCTCGCCGTCGGCGTCGAAGGCCACCGCGACGTCGACCTGAAGCGCCTGGAGGCCCAGGTCGCGCCGGCGGAGCTCGAGCCGTTCAGCGACGAGGACTTCGCGCGGTACCCGACGCTGAAGAAGGGCTACATCGGGCCCGGCGCGCTCGGTGCCGACAAACCGGCCGGCATCCGCTACCTGGTCGACCCGCGGATCGTCGAGGGGACGGCGTGGGTCACCGGCGCCGACGAGTACGACCGCCACGTGATCAACCTCACCGCCGGCAGGGACTTCACGCCAGACGGCACGATCGAAGCCGCCGAGGTGCTCGACGGGGACGTGTGTCCCTCGTGCGGCGCACCCGTCGAGATCGCCCGCGGCATCGAGATCGGTCACATCTTCCAGCTCGGCCGCAAGTACGCGGAGGCGTTGGAACTCACGGTGCGCGACGAGAACGACCAGCCGATCACCCCGACGATGGGGTCGTACGGCGTCGGTGTGTCACGGTGCCTGGCGGCGATCGCGGAGTCGACGATCGACGACCTCGGCCTGTGCTGGCCGCGCGAGGTCGCCCCGGCCGACCTGCACATCGTCATCGCGGGCAAGGACGGCGGGCCCCAGGGGCCGGCCGCGGAGACGCTCGCGGGCGAGCTGGAAGCCGCCGGGCTGCGGGTGATGCTCGACGACCGCCAGAAGGTCTCGCCAGGCGTGAAGTTCAAGGACGCCGAGATGATCGGCATCCCGACGATCGTCGTCGTCGGCCGTGGGATCGCCGACGAGGACAACCCGACGATCGAGGTCAAGGACCGGGCGACCGGCGAGCGCGAGGACGTGCCGCTGGCGGACGCGATCGCCCACCTCGTCGCCCTCCGTCGCTGACCCGGTCAGCGGTGACGGAGCAGGCCCTGGTCGATCACCACGCGCTCGCCGTCCCCGTCGCCCGCACTCGTGGTGAACAACGACTCGCCGTCGCCCGCCGACCACGCCCTGATCGTCAACCGCTCGCCGGGGAACACGGGCGACGCGAACCGGCCCTCGATGTGGAGGAACCGTGATGGGTCGCTGCCGCAGACGGCGTGGAGCAGCGCCCGGCCGGTGAAGCCGTACGTGCACAACCCATGGAGGATCGGCGTGTCGAAGCCGCCCATCGCGGCGAACGCGGGGTCGGTGTGCAGCGGGTTGCGATCGCCGGACAGCCGGTACACGAACGCCTGGTCGCGTGATGTCGCCTCGCTCACCGTGTGATCGGCCGACCGGTCCGGCGGCACGTTGCGCGGTCCGCTGGGGCCACGGTCACCGCCCCATCCGCCCTCGCCGCGGATGAACGCCGACGACTCGGTGGTGTACAGCGGATCGCCGTCCATCGTCGCCCGCGTCTGGGACACGACGACGGCCGCCGTGCCCTTGTCGTGGATCGCGGTGATCTCGCTCGTCAGGTTGACCGTTCCGCTGACCGGTATCGACCGGTGCAGGGTCACCGCCTGCTGACCGTGGACGAGCAGCGCGGGGTTGAACGTGCCGATGTTGCCCATCGCCGAACCGCGCCCCCAGCCGACGACGACCGGAAACGTGGGGAACACCAGTTGGTCGACCCCGTTGGTGTTCTCGGTGGTGAACGCCGGCTCGTCGTGGCCGGCGCCGATGCCGACGGCGTAGAGCAGTGCGTCCTTCGACGTCCAGCTCACCTCGATCGGGTCGCTGGTCGTGCCGACGGCGTCGGGGTTCAGGGGCATGGTCTCGGTCCTTTCTCGTCCGCGGCGTCGAGGTCTGCGGATGGCGTGAGGAACCCGCGCGCCTCGCGCTCGACACGGCGCCAGTCGTCGCGGTCGACGGTGATGCCGTGTGTGAGGGCGTCCGCCGAACGAGCCGCGGTCTGAGCGGGTTCGGTGATCGGCTCGGCCGCGACGAGTTCCAGTTGTTCGAACAGCGTGGCTCCATCAGCGTCATCGCACGGGCCTGCCGCCACGCCTCGGCCGGCGATCGCCGCCACCGTGCGGAAGACGAGTGCACCGGGGATCGGCGGGGCCCAGTGCACGACCGCCGGTTCGCCCTGACTGAGTTCGACGGCGGCCCGGTCGAGCTCGCGGGCGGCACACACCGCTGCGGCGAGCCGGCCCGGCTCGTCGTCGACCAGCCGGATCCAGGCCGCGAGTCCACGGCCGTGATGGATCTCGCAGTAGCAGACGTCGGCGGCGACGCGGTGCGCATCGCTGACCGCGCAACCGTGGACGCGGCTCGCACGATCGACGGCGTCGATGATCTCGCGCGGAGCCACGTCGACCGTCGCGCGTCCCATCAGAACACCTGCCCGAACAGGCGCATCCAGTTGCCGCCGAGCACCGCGTCGCGCTCCGCGGCGTCGAACCCGACCTCGTCCAGTCCCTCCGCCAGCGAGCCGAAATCCTGCGGTCCCCGGAACCACTCCGGCCAGGGCGGGAACGGAGGGATCTCGTCGGGGTGCTGCGGTCGATCCCACCGGCCGTTGCGCATCCACCCGAGGGCCTCGGCCGGCCAGCCGACCACCGCATCGGAGCCGATTGCGACGTGGTCCACGCCGATCCGGGCGGCGAGGTCGGCCAACATCTGGCAGTACGCGGCACGGGGGACGTCGGCACCGCCCATGAACAGCGGGTACAGGGTGCAGCCGATCACGCCGCCGCGCTTCGCGAGCGCGTCGATCAGGTCGTCGGGCTTGTTGCGCGCCGACGCGCAGAACGAGGCGGGGTTGCCATGGGTCACCGCGATCGGTTGCGCCGACGCGGCGATCGCGTCCATCCCGGTCGTGTTGCCGACATGGGAGATGTCGATCAGCACGCCGGCGTCGTTCAGCGCGGCGACCATCCGGTGGCCGAGGCGGGTCAGCCCGCTGTCGGTCGGCTCCCAGCAGCTCGAACCGAGATGGTTGGCGATGTTGTACGTCAACTGCACGACACGGATGCCGACGTCGGCGAAGATGCCGGCCATCTCGGGGTCGTCACCGAGCATCGTGCTGTTCTGGAATCCGAGCACGATGGCGAGGACGCCGTCGGCGGCGGCGCGCTCCATGTCCTCGACTGAACCGACGATCCGCACGATGTCCGAGTTCATCCGCGCGAAGTGGCGCCACGAGCCGATGCGCGTCATCGCCCCGGCCGTGTCCTCCCAGACGCCGCACGTCGCGTGGACGACGTCGACGCCGCCCGAACGGACCTGCTCGACGACGGCGCGGCTCCAGTCGTTGATCTCCAGGCCGTCGACGATCACGTCGTCGCTCCTGCCGGGTCGGCCGGGCGGGCCGGCCAGACCCACGCGTCGTCGGTTCCGCCGCCGACGTCGGCCAGCCGGGGCGCCCCCTGGAAGAGCGTCACCCGCAGCCAGTCGGTCGACTTCGGCGAGAAGTTGTCCATGCCGTACATCGCCAGCTGGAAGCGTTGCATCTGGAGCGGGAGGAACTCGGCGCCGCACACGTTGTCGCGGGCCTCGCCGTACGGGGCGGCGAGGCACAGTCGCGCGACGGCGTCGGCGAGGTGCGGGTGGTCGACGAGAAACCGATCTGCGGTCGTGTCCGCCGGTGTGGCCGCCAGCGCCTCGCGCAGCGCCTGTGCCTGATGCGCAACGTCCAGGACCACCTCGCGGTGCGCGGGGTCGAGGCCCCGGCGCGGCGCCCGCCGCGGTTCGTCGGTGTCGTCGGAGACCGCCCACCAGAAGTGGTCCGCCCGTTCGTCGCCGAGGTCGATGCCGTCGAGCCACCCGAACCGCCCGTCCGCGGCGACGCGGAGTTCACCGACCGACACCGACGGGTCCGAGGGGCCGTCCTCGTCGACGAACAGCAGGTCGTCGAGGAGGTCGTCGTCGATGCTGTCGTCGAGTTCGATCAGGAGCGACACGACCAGTTCGCATGTCTCGACGCCGTCGGACTCCGCCCACCGGTACAGCTCGTCGAACGGCCGCGTCGCAGACGTCAGCCGGTCGACCTCGATCACGACCCGACGGCAGATGGCGGCGAGATCCGCCGGGCTCAGCCAGGGCGTTCGGGCGTCGGCGCCCCCGGTGGCGAAGTGGCGGACCGCACGGTCGAGCCACCATCGCAGCCGGTCGAACTGCGCGTCGCTGCCCGCACGTGAGCGCACGTCGGCGAGCGCCAGCTCGCGGATCGCGCACCACGAGTTGATGACCGCCGGGTGCTTCACGAAGTACGGCACGAGCCCGAGGCCGGTGGCGTTGCCGAGGCCGAAGAACCGTCGCCAGCCGTCGTCGAAGCCGACGGCAGCGGCGCCGCCACGCTGACGGGCGCACGTCTCGACCGAGTCGTAGCTGAGCTCGCGGAACAGCCACGCCGCGAGCATCTGGGCGCGGTACGGCGCACCCAGCGGATGCCCGTCCGGATACCCCAGGAACGAACGCATCCCGTACTTGCCGTTCCCGTAGAAGGCGGTACTGCGCATGATGTACCCGGCATCGCCCACGAGCCCGGCGTCGGGCTGCCGACCTGCCGCCAGCTCGTCGACGAGGTACTCGTAGAACCGCACGCTGCGGTTGCCCCGGGTCAGCACCAGGACCCGCGCATCGAGGCGGGCCCGCTCCTGCAGCGGCACGGTGCCGGCCAATCGGATCATGTCGTCGTCGGTCAGCGGCCCCTCGACCAGCGCCGCGGTGACCTCCCACCCGCCGGCGACGACGCGATCGGTGTGCTGCGTTTCGTCGATCGTGGTCGTGAACGCGACGAAGTGGAACTCGTGTCCGGCGACGCCGACGCGGTAGACCGCGTGGCCTCGCCCCTCGCGGTCCATCTCGATCCGGACGCGTGAGACGTCCCAACCCTCGCCCAGCACGCGCCGCAGGAGGGACCGGCTGAAGCTGTACCTCGTGAGCCGGGCGGCGCCGAGCCGCGCGGGCTGCATCACGACGTCGGCCGGGCGGAGACGCTCGCCCGCCTCGCCCAGGCGACGCGCCAGCTCGCCGCGGCCCGCGGCGGTTCGCACGGTGGTCGGTGCCATCGCGGCCACCGTACTGCGCACGTCACAGCACGTCGGCGGTCGACGCAGCCGGGCCCGCCGTAACCTCCGCACCGTGAGTGCAGCGATCGTGACCGATGTCCTCGTCGTCGGGGGCGGGCCGGCGGGGACGGCCGCGGCGATCGAGTTGGCCCGGGCCGGGCGCACGGTGACGTTGATCGACAAGGCGACGTTCCCGCGCGACAAGTGTTGCGGCGACGGGTTGACCACACTTGCGCTGCGCGAACTGGAAACGCTCGGGCTCGACCCGGCGACGATCGAGGACTGGTTCGACGTCGACGGCGCCACCCTCCGGTCACCGTCGGGGCGAGAGGTCCGCGTGCCGCTGGTCGGGCCGGGCCGGTACGCGGCGATCGCACCGCGCGTGCAGTTCGACGATGCGCTGCTCCGGCTGGCGCGCCAGGCCGGCGTCGACGTGCGCGACGGCGTGCCGTTCAGGGCGCTGACCGAACACGCCGATCGGCTCGACGTCCAGGCGGGCGCGCTGTCGATCGCGACGCGCTACGTGATCGCCGCCGACGGGATGTGGAGCCCGGTTCGCAAGGCGCTCGGGCTGAACGAGCCGGGGTACCTCGGCGAGTGGCACGGTTTCCGCCAGTACGTCGGCGATGTCACCGGTTCCGCAGCCGATCAGCTGCACGTCTGGTTCGAGAGCGATCTGCTGCCGGGCTATGCCTGGTCGTTCCCGCTGCCGGGCGGTCGCGCCAACATCGGCTTCGGCGTGCTGCGCGACGGCACCCGCAAGATCCAGGAGATGAAGTCGATCTGGACCGACCTCCTGCAGCGGCCGCACATCGTCGATGCGCTCGGACCCGGATTCCGGCTCGAGGATCGGCACACGGCGTGGCCGATCCCCGCCCGGATCGACCAGGCCGCGCTGACGCACGGCCGGGTGCTGTTCACCGGCGATGCCGCGATGGCCACCGACGTGATGACCGGAGAGGGCATCGGCCAGGCGCTGCTGACCGGCCGGCTCGCAGCCGAGGCGATCGTCGCCGCAGGCGCGCTCGAACCCCGCGCCGCTGCCGACCGCTACGAGCGCGACGTCGCGCACCACCTCGTGGCCGATCACCGCATGTCGCAGGTGCTCGGCCGCGTGCTCACCACGTCGTGGGGAGCGCGCGGCGCGCTGCGTGTCGTCGCATCCAGTGGGGAATGGGGCCGCCGCAACTTCGCCCGCTGGATGTTCGAGGACGAGCCGCGCGCCGTCGCGCTGACGCCGAGCAGGTGGCACCGCGACTTCCTGCGCCGGCCGGGGGCGATGCTCTAGCGCTGTCGGCTCTCGGCGTCAGGGTTCGGGATGACGCCGGCCCGGAGGCGGCGCCCACACGTCGACGTCGCCGACGCTGACGTCGATGCCGTCGGTGTCGATGTCCTTCGGCTGGTCGGGGCTCTCGGACACGATCGTGACGTCGTCGTCGAGCGGTCGCTCGTAGATCTCGCGCAGCGCCAACATCGCCCCGGCCATCGCGGCGCCGGCCACGCCACCCTTGCGACGCCCGGCCTCGATCGCGGCCAGCCGCCGTGCGGCGGCGAATTCCTCGCGCCTGATCGCGTCGACGTCGATGTCGACGGGGTCGAGCTCCGCGAGTTCGTCCTCCATTGCACCAGGATAGGGCGAGCCGAGTCGGGGGCGCGGGCTTGCGCCCCCGATCGCGACGAGCGAACGCTGTTGGATATCGTCTCGTCGACATGAGCGACTTCGACCTGGCAACCGCAGCGATGGACGACGCCGCCACCGCCGAGACCTTCGAGAAGATCTTCTTCGAACTGCGCAAGGTGATCGTCGGCCAGAGCCGGCTGCTCGAACGGCTGCTCGTCGGCGTGCTCTGCCGGGGCCATTGCCTGCTGGAGTCGGTCCCCGGCCTCGCCAAGACGCTCGCCGCCGAAACGCTGTCACGCGTCGTCGGCGGGTCGTTCGCGCGCATCCAGTTCACCCCCGACCTGCTCCCGTCCGACATCGTCGGTACGCGGATCTACCGGGTCGGCAGCGAGACGTTCGACGTCGAACTCGGCCCGGTCTTCGTCAACTTCCTACTCACCGACGAGATCAACCGGGCGCCGGCGAAGGTGCAGTCGGCGCTGCTGGAGGTGATGGCCGAACGCCAGGTCACGATCGGCGGCATCACCCACCCGGCGCCGACCCCGTTCTTCGTGGTCGCCACGCAGAACCCGATCGAATCCGAGGGCGTGTACCAGCTCCCGGACGCGCAGCGCGATCGCTTCATGATGAAGATCGTCCTCGACCACCCGACCGCCGACGAGGAGATGGCGATCATCGACCGGATGGGCGTCGCCTCGACCGTCCCGCGACCGGCGCAGGTGATCTCGCTCGACGAGCTGCAGCAGCTCCAGGACCGTGCCGACACGGTGTTCGTCGACCGCTCGGTCGCCCAGTACGCGGTCGACCTGGTGCAGTGCAGTCGCACGCCCGAGCGGTTCGGGCTCGACGAGCTGAACACGGTGATCGGTCTCGGCGCCAGCCCGCGGGCGTCGCTCAACCTCGTCGCCGGGTCACGTGCGCTGGCGATGTTGCGGGGCCGCACCTACGCCACACCGCAGGACGTGTTCGATCTCGCCCCGGAGGTGCTCCGGCACCGGCTGCTGCTGACCTACGACGCGCTCGCACGGGAGATCACGCCGGACGAGGTCGTGCAGCGGATGCTGGCGACCGTCCCGGCCAACTGGGTCTCGCCGAAGCCGAACGATGTCTTCGAGCGCAGCTGATCAGCCGGCCACCGGCTGGGCAGAGGGCCCGCCTCCCGAGACGGTCGCGGAGCTGCTGCGCACCCTCGAGCTGACGATCAGCCGTCACCTCGACGGCGTGCTCCACGGCAACTATCAGGGGCTGACGCCCGGGCACGGTTCGGAGCCCGGCGAGTCCCGCGTGTACCAGCCGGGTGACGACGTCCGCCGCATCGACTGGAACGTGACAGCCCGCACGAACGAGACCCACGTGCGCGAGCTGATCGCCGACCACGACCTGACGGCGTGGCTCGTGGTCGACACCTCGGCGACGATGCAGTTCGGTACGGTCGTCAACGACAAGGCGAGCACCGCGCTCGCGGCCGCCGCGTCGATCGGATTTCTCTCGGCCCGCAACCAGAACCGCGTCGGTGCCGTCCTCGTCGCCGGTCCGGCGATCCACGTCGTGCCGCCCCGCGCGGGGAAGAACCAGGTGCGGGCGATCCTCGCGACGCTCGCCAGCCCGCCCGAGTCGGAGGGAGCGGGCCGCGCTGATCTCGCCGGTGCACTCGACCGGGCAGGGGCGCTGGCCCGACGTCGCGGTTTCGTCGCGGTGATCTCCGATTTCGCCGGCGACGACTGGTCCACCGCGCTCGGCCGCCTGAGCCTGCGCCACGATCTGCTCGCGATCACCGTCCACGACCCGCGCGAGTACGACGTCCCCCCGATCGGCCTGGTGCAACTGACCGATCCGGCGACGGGCCGGACCCGCGAGGTCCGGGTGACGCGCGCGATCCAGGAACGGTTCGCCGCCGAAGCCGCCCGTGAACGCGAGACCCGCCTGGCCAACCTCGGCCGGACCGGCGCGGACACGATCGAGTTGACGACCGACTCCGACTGGCTCGGCGCGATCGCGCTGCACGTGCAGCGGCGGCGGACGCAGGCGGTGCGAGGAGGGGTGCTGAAGCGGTGACCTCGGATTTCCTGGCCCCCGGTCGACTGTGGCTGCTCCTCGTCGTCGCCCTGCTGGCGGTGCTGTACGTCGCGGCGCTGCGCTGGCGGGCCCGCACGACCGTCCGGTTCACGCAAGTCGACCTGATCGACCGGGTCGCGCCACAGCGCCCGCGATGGCGCCGCCACGTCGTCGCGGTGATCCAGCTGCTCGGCCTCGCGGCCGCCGTGGTGGCGAGCGCGCAACCGGTCGAACGGACCGTCGAGCGGACGAACAGCGAGGGCCGGATTCTGGTCTTGTTCGACGTCTCGCTGTCGATGCAGGCGACCGATGTCGACCCCGACCGGTTCGAGGCCGCCCGGACTGCCGCTCGCGACTTCGTCGACGAGGTCGACGCGGACATCGAGGTCGGTCTCGTGTCGTTCTCCGGCACGGTTGCGGTCGAGGTCCAGCCGACGCTCGACCGGTCGCAGCTCGACCGCGGTCTCGACCGGCTGGAGCTCGGCGAGTCGACGGCGATCGGTGACGCGCTGTCGGTCGGCACGCGGTTGCTGGTCGACGCGGCGGGCGACGCCGCAGACGACGCCGCTGAGGCCGACGTGGCACCCGGCGTGATCGTGCTCCTCAGCGACGGAGAGACCACGGTCGGCCGGCTGACCGCCGACGGGGCGCAGGAGGCGGCGGAGGCCGGCATCCCGGTGTTCACGATCGCCTTCGGGACCGACGCAGGCGTGTTCGACGACCCGGTGACGGGCGACCGTGTGCCGGTGCCGGTGCGCCCGGCCGACCTCGAGCTGGTGGCCGACATCACCGGCGGGGCGGCGTTCGAGGCCCGCACAGGTACCGAGTTGGTCGACGCGTACGACCAGATCCAGGACTCGCTCGGCACGACGCTCGGCGAGGAGATCGAGATCGTGCGGGAACTGACCTGGCAGTGGGCGCTCCTCGCGTTCGCGTTGTTGGCGACCGCGTGGGCGCTCAGCCTGTGGTGGCTGCGCGGCCTCGTGTGACGGTCGCGCCGATCGACCGGTGGCTCAGGGCAGCAGCTGCTTGAGTTCGTCGATCGTGGCGACCGGATCCTTGCCGACGGCGCTCACCGAGAGGTGGGTCACGCCGGCCTCGCTGTACGCGGCGAGCCGCTCCTTGACGTAGCCCGCCGGTCCGACGAGGTTGGTGTTCTCCAGCATCTCGGCGGGAACGTTCGCGGCGGCGTCGTCCTTGCGGCCGTCCAGGTAGTGGTCCTGGATCGCGATCGCCTCGTCGACGTAGCCGTACTTCTGCATGATCGTGTTGTAGAAGTTCTTGTCCCGCGCGCCCATCCCGCCGACGTACAGCGCCACGTTCGGCCGGGCCATGTCGAGGATCGCCGTCTGCTTGTCGCCGACGAGGTCGTCGCCGATCGCGACCATCCCGCCGGCGGAGATCTGCACCTGGCCGAGTGCCGGGTCGCGCTCCGCGGTCCCCTGCTTGAGGTCGTCGCCCCAGACGTTGTGGAACTTCTCGGGGTCGAAGAAGATCGGCAGCCAGCCGTCGGCGTACTGCGCGGTGTTCTTGACCGACAACCCCATCAGGCTCGCCCAGAAGATCGGCACGTGGTCGCGGACGGGATGGTTGATCAGTTTCAGCGGCTTGCCGAGCCCGGTGCCCTCACCGTCGGGCAGCGGCACCGTGACGGTCGGGCCGTCGTACACGACCTTCTCGCGGCGCATCGCCATGCGGCAGACGTTGATGTAGTCCCGGATGCGCGGCATCGGCTTCTCGTACGGCACGCCGTGGAATCCCTCGATCACCTGCGGACCCGACGCCCCGAGCCCGAGGATGAACCGGCCGTCGGAGACGAAGTCCAGGCCTGCCGCCGTCTGGGCCATGCACGTCGCGGTGCGGGAGAACACGTTCAGGATCCCGGCGCCGATCTCGATCGTCGAGGTCTTGGCCGCGAGGTAGCCCATCTGCGACACCGAGTCGAAGCTGTACGCCTCGGGCACCCACACGACGTCGAGGCCGGCTTTCTCCAGCTCGACCACCCGGGCGACGTCGGCATGGAAGTCGCCGGAGTAACTGATCATCATCGAGAGCTTCATGGGCGCCGACGTTACGCAGGCGTCTCCGGAGCGGTGCAATCGGACCATGACGTCACCATGCGGGAGCCCGCCGGTCCTTGCGCCGCTCGCGCACGAGTTTCCATTTGCGGCACCGCCACGACCGCGACATCGCAGCGGGCACACCGATGTAGCGGCCCCGCTCGACGCGCCGGACACGGCCGAGCCGCATCTGGTAGCGAGCCATGTCGGCAACGCGCTGACCGCTGCTGGCGACCTGCCACGTGGGTCGGGGCCGGGGCCGGGGCCGGGGCCGGAAACATTTCACGTCTGTTCGAAAGCCCGCCCGCCGCGCCACCTCCATCGCCACGATCCACCGTTTTCGAACAAGCGTGAAACGCGACCGACACCCCGGGGCGAGATCGGTCGTCAGCCGTCGGGGTCGGCCGTGCGCACCAACCGCAGCCCGGCGGCCGTGCGCTCGACCTCCATCGCGAAATCGAACTCGTCGACACGGCTTGCGAGGTCGATGTCGGTCGGGTCGCAGTGGTCCGGGCCGAGCGCCAGGGTCAGCCTCGCCTCCTCGGTCGCCAGCAGTGCGGCCGACACCGACTCGGGCTCGACCGATTCGCCGAGGCGGAGCGCATCGATCACCTCGGCCGTCAGGATGTCGTCGGCGGCGGCACGATCCGGCCGATGATCCACCAGACCGGTGATCACGTACGTCGGCTCACCGAGGTCCGAGCTGCGTACCGCCGCTGCAGTCGCCGACGCGACAGCGAGGCTCGCAGCCCACAGCCTCGTCGCGTCCTGCGCGGCGACCACGCCGCGGGTGCCGGCCGACGTCCGCTGGACGAGCGTGCGGCCCTGCAGATCGGCCCGGCCGACCATCGCCGGCGAGTTCGGGAAGTCGAACCCGTCGGGGCGGCGCCCGCGGTCTTCGCCCATCGCCAGCGACCCGGGGTGCGCGGCCTTGAACGCGAGCGCCTCCTCGACGCTGTCGACGAGGTAGATCTCGGACGCGCCGGCGCCGAACGCGTAGGCCGCGGTGCTGAATGCGCGGATCACGTCGACGACGACGACGGCGCCGATGACGCCCGAGAGCTCCCAGCGGGCCAGCTGCTGCATGGATCAGTGGTTGAGGTTGCCGCTGCGGAAGCCCTCGAGATCGAGGGTGACATAGCGGTACCCAGCGGCCGCGACCGCCTCGACGACCGCCATGCGCTGTTCGAGCACGGCGGGAATCTCGGACACGTCGACCTCGATCCGGGCGGTGTCGTCGTAGTGGCGGACACGGACCTGGCGGAAGCCGAGCCGGTGCAGCGCCGCCTCGGCGCGGTCGACGGTGCTGAGGATGTCGACCGACACCTCGGTGCCGTACGGCACGCGCGAGGCGAGACACGCCGCGGCCGGCTTGTCCCACGTCCGCAGCCTCAACTCGCGCGAAGCGGTGCGCACATCGGCCTTCGTGAACCCCGCCGTCACCAGTGGGAACTCGGCGCCGGCGTCACTCGCCGCCCGCTGGCCCGGCCGGTGGTCGCCGAGGTCGTCGACGTTCACCCCGAGCACCACGGTGGCGCCCTCGGCCCCGGCGATCGGTGCGACGACGTCCATCAGCTCGGCCTTGCAGTGGAAGCACCGGTCGGTGTCGTTCAGGCGGTAGGCAGCCCGCTCCATCTCGTGCGTCTCGACCGGCGTCCACCGCAGGGCCCACTCGGCGGCGAGGGCGCGGCAGTCGGTCGCCTCGTCGCCGGCGAGCGACGGCGACACCGCGGTGACGCAGTGCACAGCGTCGGCGCCGAGTGTCCGCGTGGCGACGGCCGCCAACAGCGCCGAGTCCACTCCCCCACTGAACGCCACGACGACGCGACCGAGGCGCCGGAGTTCGGACGCCAGCGCGTCGAGCTTGTGCGTCACCGGTTGATCGGCAGTGAGGGTCACCAGCGCAGTATGCCAACCCTCCGGCGGCGCCGACCACCCGCCCCCCTCGGCATCTGCCATCCGTGCCTTTCACGCCAGCGCGGTCGCTGCGCGAGACTACGGACCCGATGGGGATGCCTGCATGGTGGGACGAGCGCCGGTACGGCCTGTTCCTGCACGCCTCGCTCGCGAGCGTCCCCGCGTGGGCCCCGATCGGGCAGGACGCCAGCTGGTACCGCTGCCATCTCGGCGACGACGTCCCGGCCGGGCATCTCCAGCCGATGGTCGAGGTCGTCGCGCATCACCGTGACCGCTGGGGCCACATCGAACACTTCGACGACTTCCTCGAACTGCTCAGCTTCGATCACTTCGACGCCGACGACTGGGCCCGGCTCGCCGTCGACGCCGGCGCGGGCTATGGCGTGATCGTCGCGAAGCATCGCGACGGGCTGTGTTGGTGGGACGCGCCGGACGCCCGGCGCAGCGTCGTCGACGGTGGGCCGCGGCGGAACGTCGTGGCCGAGTTCGCGGCGGCGTGCGAGCGACACGGTGTGGTGTTCGGCGCGCACTACAGCCCGACCGAGTGGGGTGATGCTGCGGCCGCGGCCCGGGCGCAGCGCCAGGTGGCCGACCTCATTGGGCGCTACGGGCCGCATCTGCTGCGCACCGATCGCGACCGCGACGACACGCCCCGCGACCACACGCCCGGCGACGCGCCCGGCGACGGTGCCCACGCCGACGAGTCGGGCGACCGCGGCGTCGGCGCCGACCAGCTCGCCCGACTCCACGCGCTCGAACCCGACCTGGTCGTGAACGATCGCTGGTGGCGGCCCGGCGACGCCGGTGCCGGCCCGGCGGTCGTGCGGACGCTCGACGACATGCCGGACGACATCGACACCGAGCCGTGGGAGCTGTGCCGCAGCGTCGCCCGCGGCTTCGGCCACAACCGGAACGACCGTCACGAGCACCACCTGTCGGGCTACGACGTCGTGACGCTGCTGACCGAGGTCGTCGCGAAGGGCGGACACCTGCTGCTCGGCGTCGGACCACAGATGGACGGATCGATCGCGTCGATGCAAGCGGACCCGATTCGCGATGCCGGCACGTGGGTCCGGGCCCATCGGGAACTGATCGACCGCTCCCGGCCCTGGACGACGTGGGGCGACGACGACGTTCGCTACGTCACCGTCGACGGCGTGCTGCACGCGATCGACGTGACCGGCTTCGGCCGCTTCGCCGCGCTCGACCCTGCCACCCACCGGGTGATGTCGGTCGAACGACTGGGGTCCGCCGAGACCACCTCGATGCACTTCGTGCACGGCGCCGACGGGCTCGCGCTCGACCTCCCCCGCTCGACGCCCTGGCGCCGGTCCGCGTTGCCGCTGAACGGGGCGGTCGCCGTCGACGTCGCCGTCTACCGCATCGAAGTCGAAGACGTCGACCAGCCGGGCGAGTTGTTCGCCCCGGTCGACCGACCCGCCGTCGAGCTCGCTCCGTTGGTCGGCGACGTCGCTGCGGGCGACATCGTGCAACTCGGCGACGGTGACTACTGCGGGCCCGCGACCGTCCCGCCCGGCGTGATCCTCCGCGGGCTCGGTCCCGGCCGAACCCGGATCGACGGCCAGGGCGGGCGCGAGGTGCGGCTGGGACGCAACAGCCGGATCGAGCACCTCACGATCACGGGCGCCGCACGGGGCACGACGAACGGCAACGGCCCGGCGATCGTGATCGACGGCCAGTTCGCGACGTTGCTCGGCTGCGACGTCGCCGGGCAGGTCGTGGTGCGGGCCGACGACGCGCTCATCAGAGCGTCGACGCTGACCGGCGTGCGGGCCGAGCACGTCGACCGGCTGACGTTGTCACGGTGTCAGTTGCGCGGCAACCGGTGGGATGTCGGCGTACACCTCGACGGCGGCACCGACCACGAGGTCGACTCGTGCGAACTGCGCAACCACCTGTGTGCGATCCGGGCGACCGCCACGACCGGCACCGTCGTGCGCGGCACCAACATCGAGGCCCGCTGGTGGGGCGTGCACCTGGAGCGGACCGAGCGAGCCCATGTCCACGGCAACCGCGTCGAGGCGACGATGCGCGCCGTCGACGTGGACGGCGGGACGTCGGCGCTGATCGACGGCAACGCGGTGACCGACGGCGACAGTGGTTGCATCGTCGAGCGCGGCGCCAGCGGCTGCCGCGTCGCCGGGAACCACTGGGAACGATGCCGCATCGGGCTCCTCGCGTGGGACACGACCGGCCTCGAAGCCCAGGACAACCACGTCCTGTCGCTCCACGAACCCGACCAAGAACTGGTCATCGGGCCGTAGGCGCGCCGAGAGCCGACCCCAGACCCCAGCGGGCGCACCGCGCCCGCTCGGGCGCAGCCCGAGAAAACGGAGGCGGCGACGAAGTCGCCGGAGCTGCGCCAGCAGCGCGACGCCGTCAGGCGTCGGCCTCCGCCTTTGCCTCGTTCGAGCGGCGCTTCGCCTCGCGGGCGCGGATCGTGGGATCGAGTTCGGCCTTGCGCAGCCGGATGTTCTGCGGCGTCACCTCGACGCACTCGTCCTGGCCGATGAACTCGAGCGCGCCTTCGAGCGACAGCAGCTTCGGCGGTGTCACCTTGACCGTCTCGTCCGACGATGACGCGCGCACGTTGGTCTGCTTCTTCTCACGGCAGATGTTGACGTCCATGTCGCCGGCCCGCGAGTTCTCGCCGATGATCATCCCGCAGTACACCTCGTCGCCGGCGCTGACCATCATCGCGGAGCGGTCCTGGAGGTTGATCATCGCGTAGTTCGTCACCGGGCCGAGGCGGTCCGCGACGAGCACGCCCTGCGCCCGGGCGCGGATCTCGCCGGCCCACGGCTCGTGCCCTTCGAACGTGTGGCTGATCACGCCGGTGCCCCGCGTGTCGGTCATGAATTGCGTGCGGAAGCCGATCAGCCCGCGTGCCGGCACGAGGTAGTCGAGGCGGACCCAACCCGAGCCGGTCATGTTCTGCATCCGGCCCTTGCGCGTGGCGAGCAGCTGCGTCACCGCACCGAGGTACTCGTCGGGGACGTCGATCGTGACGCGCTCGACCGGCTCGTACACCTTGCCGTCGATCTCCTTCGTGAGCACGACGGGCTTGCCGACGGTCAATTCGAACCCCTCGCGCCGCATCTGCTCGACGAGGATCGCCAGCTGCAGCTCGCCGCGAGCTTGCACCTCCCAGGCATCGGGCCGCTCCGTCGGCAGCACGCGGATGCTGACGTTGCCGACCAACTCCTGATCGAGGCGGTTCTTGACGAGACGCGCCGTCAACTTCGAGCCTTCGCGGCCGGCGAGCGGCGACGTGTTGATGCCGATCGTCATCGACAGCGCCGGCTCGTCGACGGTGATCACCGGCAGCGGGACCGGGTTCTCGGGGTCGGCCAGCGTCTCGCCGATGAAGATGTCCTCGATCCCTGCGACGGCAACGAGGTCGCCCTGCTCTGCCGACTCGACCGGGACGCGCTCGAGATGCTCGGTGAGGAACAGCTCGGCGATCTTGGCCCGCACGACCGTGCCGTCGATCTTGCAGCGGGCGACGGTCTGGCCCTTGGTGATCGTGCCCTCGATGATCCGCAGCAGCGCGAGCCGCCCGAGGTACGGCGACGCGTCGAGATTCGTCACCCATGCCTGGAGGGGCGCACCCTCGGTGTAGGTCGGCGCGGGGATGCTGTCGAGCAGCACTTCGACCAGCGTCGTCAGGTCCTTGCCGCCGCCACCGGCCTCGGCCTCGGCCAGGTCGAGCGTCGACCAGCCGTCGCGGCCCGAGCAGTACACGATCGGGAACTCGACCTGGTCCTCACGGGCGTCGAGGTCGAAGAACAGCTCGTAGACCATGTCGGTCACCTCGGCGGTGCGGGCGTCCGGCCGATCGATCTTGTTGATCACCAGGATCACCGGCAGATCGCGGGCGAGCGCCTTGCGCAGCACGAAGCGTGTCTGCGGTAGCGGGCCCTCGGCCGCGTCGACGAGCAGGACGATGCCGTCGACCATCGTCAACGCCCGCTCGACCTCGCCGCCGAAGTCGGCGTGGCCCGGCGTGTCGACGATGTTGAGCGTGACGTCCTGGCCGGTGCGCTCGTCGGTCCAGACCAGCGACGTGTTCTTGGCGAGGATCGTGATCCCCTTTTCGCGTTCGAGGTCGCCGGAGTCCATGACCCGCTCGGCGACGTCCTCGTTGGCGCGGAACGCGCCGGACTGGTGCAGCAGCGCGTCGACGAGCGTCGTCTTGCCGTGGTCGACGTGGGCGACGATCGCCAGGTTACGGATGTCGGTCCGCCGACTGAGTTCTTGGAGGGGGGTGGTTGACACGACGTTCGACGCTATCGCTGCCGCGTCCGGCTCACGTCCCAGTGAACGTGGCGGCGCGTTTCTCGACGAAGGCGGCGACGGCTTCGGCGTGATCGTCGGAGGAGAAGCAGAGCGTCTCCATCGCGGTCGACAGGTCGAAGCTGGTCAGCAGCGCCTGCTTGAGCTGCTGGTTGACCGCGACCTTGGTGCCCTGCACCGCGAGCGGCGCCTGGGCGGCGATGCGGTCGGCCCACTGGCGGGTCGTCGTCGCGAGGTCGTCCGCAGCGCAGACCTCTGCCGCGACGCCGAGCCGCATCGCCTCGGACGCGGTCAGCGGCAGGCCGAGCAGCAGATGCCGTTTCGCCGCGAGGGGCCCGAGCAGCAACGGCCAGATTGCAGCGCCACCGTCGCCGGCGACGAGGCCGACCTGGACGTGCGGGTCGACGATCGTCGCGGTGTCCGCCATCACGATCACGTCGCACATCAGCGCAATCGATGCGCCGAGGCCGACCGCCGGGCCGTTCAGGCCGCACACGATCGGCACCTCGACGTCGAGCTGGTCCCAGATGATCGCCTTGCCTTCGCGGCGGAGGTCGCTGACGCGATCCGGGGCGCGCAGCTCGGGGAACCACGCCATGTCCCCGCCCGCCGAGAACGCCCGACCGCTCCCGGTCAGGACGATCGCGCGGGCGTCCCGAATCGTCTCGTCCGAGGCGTGCTTGAGGAAGCGGAACAGTGCGGCCAGGTCCCGGTGCAGCCGCGCGTCGACCGCGTTCATCGCGGAATCCGGGTGGTCGATCGTGACCGTGGCGACGTGCCCGTCCCGGTCGACGCGGATCGTGTCAGCCTCGAAACCCATCGCGCCGAACGTACCCGAGTCAAAGTTGTGCCAGGCATAACGACGACTCGGATCGCGACCGGACCCAGACGAAGCTCCCAACCGGTCCACGGGCCATCCTCGCCTGGTTCTTACCTCGCGTGTTCACCGTGGAACGCATGGACTCACGACAGGCGGTCGGCTGGCTGCATCGCAGGGCGGGATTCGGGTTGCACCCCGACGCCCTCGACGCCGCCGTCGAGCGCGGCCCCGACGCCGAACTCGCTCGCCTGCTCGCTCCCCCCGAACCCGGGACCGACCCGTGGGCCGGACTCGAACTCGACCCGATGGACGGTGGGCGGATCGAGGCGATCGTCGGCTGGCTCGCCCGGATGATCACGACGACCGCGCCGTACTCTGATCGCCGTACGTGGAACTTGCACGGCTGGCTCGTCAGCTCGATGGAGAAGGTCAACCAGCCGATCCTGATGGTCGAACAGATCAGGATGTTCATGGAGCGCGGCGGTGGGCCGGTGCCTGACCTCCTCCGCGCGCTGACCGCGGACCGGGCGATGCTCGTCTACCTCGACGGCCGGACGTCGACCGGCGACGCGCCGAACGAGAACTACGGCCGCGAGCTGCTCGAGCTGTTCGCACTCGGCGTCGGCAACTACACCGAGGATGATGTGCTCGCCGCAGCGCGGGCGTTGACCGGATGGGTCGCGAACCCGCGTGGCGACGGGTCGGTCTTCGTCGGCTTCCGCCACGACGACACGCCGCAGACGCTGCTCGGCGTGACCGGGGTGCACGACCTCGACACCGTGATCGACGCGGTCGTCGCCGACCCGGCCCACCCCCGGTTCGTCGCCGAGCGGGTCGCGCAGATGTACCTGGGGGACCTGTCCGACGCCCTGCTCGCTGACGTCGTCGACGATCTCGCGGCAACCTACGTCGCCGGCGGGATGGAGCTCGACGCGGTGATCGCACGGGCACTCCGGCTCGGGCTCGACGGTGCGACTACGCCGGTCGTCGCAGCGCCGATCCCCTGGCTCGTGACGTGCATGCGCGCCTGCGGCGTGCCGTATCAGCGGGCGCTGCGGTCCGCCCGCAACGGCCTCGGCGAGATGGGGCAGGTCCCGCTCGTGCCACCGAGCGTCGCGGGATGGCCGACCGGCACCGAGTGGTTCACGTCGAGTTCGCTGGTCGCCCGGACGAACGTCGCGGCCGCAGTCGCGGGTGAGACGGCGGCCGACCAGCCGGTGATGATCGCAGCCGGCGACGACGACCTCGACCGCCTCGCCCAGCACCTGGCGCTGCCCGAACCGTTCTCCGCCGCCACGACCGCGGCGATCCGTTCCGCCCCCGACCCCACCGCGCGGCTCGCGCTCGCGCTCGTCTGCCCGGAGAACCTGCTGTCATGATCACGATCTCGCGCCGCCGTTTCCTCGCACTCACCGGCGGGTTGCTCGCCACCGGATGCACGGCCACACGAGCGACGACGGCGCCCGACGCCGGGCCGGGCTCGACGGGAACGGGGTCGACGACCGTCGCCCCGACGGTGGCGCCGACGACGACCGGGGTCGTCACCACGATCGCCACCCCGCCGGAGACCGCACCGGACGACCGCGTGCTGGTGCTGGTCGAGCTACGCGGCGGCAACGACGCCGTCAACACGCTGCCGCCGCTCACCGGCGCCTACCGCGACATGCGCCCGACGATCGCACTGCCCGAAGCGGATGTCGTGCTCGTCGACGCGTTCGCCGACCACGGCCTGCACCCGTCGCTCGCTCCCCTCGTCCCGTTCGCCGACAACGGCCGGCTCGCCGCGCTCGCCGGCATCGGATTCCCCGACCCGGACCGGTCGCATTTCGTGTCGATGGACCGCTGGGCGCGGGCCGACCGCCTCGACGAGCAGGCCGGCTGGCTCGGCCGCTGGCTCGATTCGCTTCAGGTCGACCCCACGGCACTCGGTGCGACGTCGCTGGGCAGCCGTGGTGACGTACTGGTCGGCGAGGTCCGCAACCCCACGGTGATCGACGAGGTCGACGCGTTCGCCTTCCCGGCCGGCCTGAGCAACAGCTCGATCCGGTTGCTCGGCGACCCGGCCGGCGACGACCCGCTGCTCGCCGCAGCGCAGCGGGCGTTCGTCGACAGCGTCGGCGCAATCGAGGAGTTCGACGCGATCGCCGACGCGGTGCGGGCCAAGGCCGGCGACCGCCCCGCCGACGCCGTCGGTCAGCAACGCGG
>JABDKP010000122.1 GCA_013002175.1 Ilumatobacter sp. | reverse complement strand
GTGTGCCGTAGTCCCGGTTGCGGAGACCGTGGTACTTGCCCTGTCCGCCGGTGAGACCCTGCACGAGGACCTTGGTGTTCTCGTCTACGAAAATTGCCATGGTGGTTCGTCTCCGGATCAGGCGTTGGCGAGTGCGACGGCGGCACGCGCCGCGTCGAGCATGGTCGGCTCCGAGCGGAGCTTGGATTCTGGGATGCCGGCATCGAGCAGGATCTGCCGGCCCTCCTCGGCGTTGGTGCCGTCGAGACGGATGACGATCGGGGCCTTCAAGTCGACGCGGCCGAGCGCCTCGACGATGCCCTTGGCGACCTCTTCGCCACGCGTGATCCCGCCGAAGATGTTGATGAAGATCGACTTCACGCTCTCGTCGAAGTTGATCACCTCGAGGGCACCGGCCATCACGTCGGCGTTCGCTCCCCCGCCGATGTCGAGGAAGTTGGAAGCTGCGCCACCGACCTGATTGACGACGTCGAGCGTCGACATCGCCAGCCCGGCGCCGTTCGCGATGATCCCGACACTGCCGTCGAGACCGATGTACTGCAGGCCCTTCTCGGCCGCCATCTCCTCGCGGTCGTCCATCTCGGTGAGGCCGCGGAACGCATCCCACTCCGGATGGCGGAACTCCGCACTGCCGTCGAGCGTCACCTTCGCGTCGAGCGCGTGGACCTCACCGGTCGGCTTGAGGATCAGCGGGTTGATCTCCGCCAGGTCGCAGTCGCCCTCGGTGAAGCACCGGTACAGCTTGACGAGGATGTCGGCGGCACCATCGAGCGCCCGCTCGGGAAGCTTCGCATCCACACACGCCTGCCGCGCCGTCGCGACGTCGATGCCGTCGACGGGATTGATGTGCAGCTTGACGATCGCGTCGGGATTCGACTCCGCGACCGCCTCGATCTCGACGCCACCTTCGGCGGAGAGCATCAGCAAGTGCTGCTTCGCCGCGCGGTCGAGGGTGTACGAGGCGTAGTACTCCTCGTCGATGTCGGAAGCCTGCTCGATCCACAGCCGCTTGACGACGTGCCCCTTGATGTCCATCCCGAGGATGTTGCCGGCGTGCTCGCGGACCTCGGCCTCGTTGTCGGCGAGCTTGATGCCGCCGGCCTTGCCGCGTCCGCCGACCTGGACCTGGGCCTTGACGACGACCGGGTAGCCGGCGTTGTTCGCCTCGGCGACGGCCTCGTCGACGGTGTCGGCGGGACCGCCGCGGCTGATCGGGATGTCATAGCGGGCGAAGTACTGCTTGCCCTGGTACTCGAAGAGATCCACGAGGGGTCACTCCATTTCTGTGTGGTGCGGCTGCTCGCCTGGATGGTTGGCTGGTTGGAGTTCGGGGCCGGCGGCGTCGAGCGCCGTTTCGAGCCATCCGCCGATGGCGCGCAGCGACGAACCGGGCCCGAAGATCTCGGCGACGCCCTGCTCGCGCAGGGCCCGGGCGTCGGCATCCGGAATCACGCCGCCGCCGAAGACGAGGACGTCACCGAGGTCGCGGTCGCGGAGTTCGCTCATGACACGTGGAAACAGGGTGAGATGCGCGCCCGACAGCAGCGACAGCCCGACGGCGTCGGCATCTTCCTGGAGGACGGTCTCGGCGATCTGCTCGGGTGTCTGGTGCAGACCGGTGTAGATCACCTCGAAGCCGTGGTCGCGGAGGGCCCGCGTGATCGTCTTCGCTCCGCGGTCGTGGCCGTCGAGTCCGGGCTTGGCGACGACGATGCGGTAGGTGCGCTTCACGAGACGCCCACGATAGGCCCTGGCCGCGGCGGGCGGCCAAACCGCGGCCGTGCCGCGTCGGGTCGAGGCCGGTCCGGCGTCGACGCAGGCAGACTGTGTTGATGACAGCGCCGTCGGAGCAGCGCGGACCGGACGGTCCGGCGAACCCGCGGACGCGGTCGCCGCTGATGCGGGCCGTGATCCCGAACGTCGCCGGACTCATCGTGATCGGCCTGATCGCGCTGCTGCTGTGGGGGGTCGCGGCATACATCGGGCGCGGCGGCACCGAGGCGTCCGAGAGCCTGGCGCCGTCGCGGCTGCGGGTCGGGAGCGTGCAGACCGTCGCTGACCTGATCGACGAGGACGGGCCGGTGATCTTCCCCGGTCTGGGCACGCGCACCGGTGAGCGCACGATCGTGCTCGACCACACCGGCGACGACCCGACGGTCGGTTGGGTCGTCTACTTCGCGCATCGGACCGGCGATCCGTCGTGCGTCGTCGAGCAGGTGATCGGCACCCGCTCGTTCGTCGACTGCGACGGCGAGACGATCGACGTCGGCGAACTGTCGCCGCCACCGCCCGGCGTGAACCCGGTCGTCGAGAACGAGCGGATCCTGCTGATCGACCTCAGCGGCATCACCGCCGGAGACTGACCTCAGACATCTGCGGTGGCGTCGAGCAGGCGGCCGGCGAAGACCTCCGAGTGCTCGTCGAGCTTGCCGCGGTTCATGGCCAGGCCACCGATGACGTAGGCCCCGGTCTCGCCGAGCGAGCTCGTCAGCTTGTCGAGGCTGCGGCCCGGGTTGAGCGCGAACGTGCAGAAGGCGGCCGCCCGCTTGCCGCGCATCGCCGGGAGATTGGCGATGCTGTTCGCCGCCCACGGCGCCTGGCCGACGACGAACGCCCCGTGGACCCATGTGCCGACGAGCACGATGTCGGCGGCCTGGATCGACGCGTGGTCAGGCTTGCGCACCTTCGACAGCCCGGTGATCGTCCACCGCTCCTGCTGCAACAGGTCGGCGACGTTCTCCGCGGCCTGCCAGGTGTTGCCCGTCAGGCTCTCGACCAGGATTGCTGCCTTCACGGCTGAGAGTCTGTCAGAACGGCACGACCTCAGGTGATCTTCTTCAGCGGCGCCCACGCCAGCGCGAGGTGTTTCGTGCCGACGCCGGCGAAGTTGATCGTCGCTTCGGCCTTCTCGCCCTCGCCGCTGATGTCGATGATCACGCCCGCGCCGAAGCTCGGATGGTCGACGCCGTCGCCGATCCGCAAGCCGAGTTCCTGGCTGTTCGACGGCTCGGGAGCATGCTTCTTCGCGAACTCCATTGCGGCCTCGACGACCCGATCACGGTGCGCCTCCTGCGCCGCCTTCGCACCGTCCTGCACGTCGGCGTTGATGTCGCGCACGGCGACGTCGTGGTCGTCGGTGCTGCGGTGGTACGCCGCAGGCGTGTACGACGAGTCGTCGCCGCGCTCGTCACGGCGGCGGCGGTAGCTCTGCCGGCCGGCAGACGAGCGACCGGTCACGTTGCCCGTGGACTCGATCAGCGATGTCGGGATCTCGTCGAAGAACCGCGACGGCGGGTTGTACTGCGTCGACCCGAACAGTTGCCGGCTCCATGCATGCGACATGTACAGCCGCCGCATCGCGCGGGTGATGCCGACGTAGGCGAGGCGGCGCTCCTCCTCCATTTCGACCGGTTCGGTCAGCGCCCGGATGTGGGGGAAGATGCCCTCTTCGACCCCGGCGAGGAACACGACCGGGAACTCGAGACCCTTCGCCGAGTGCAGCGTCATCAGCACGACGAGGTCCTCGACTTCACCCTCGGGGAGTTCGTCGGTGTCGGCGACGAGGGCGACCTGCTCCATGAACTCGTCGATCACCGTGAACTCGCGCGCCGATCCGACGAGTTCGCCGAGGTTCTCGATGCGGGTGTGCGCCTCGACGGTGTCCTCGGCTTCCAGTTCGGCGAGATAACCGGAACCGTCGAGCGCGAGCTGCAGCAGGTCGGCCGGCCCGTAGCGGTCGTCGCCGATCATGCCGTGCATGCCGTCGAGCAGCTCGACGAACGACGCGATCCCCCGCACCGCCGGGCCGGTGACGCCGGCCTCGTCGGCGCGGCGCAGCGCATCGGCGAACCCGATCCCCGTCGCCGCCGCGAACGCGTCCAGCTTGGCGACGCTCGCGTCGCCGACGCCTCGTTTGGGCACGTTCAGCACCCGCTTGATGCTGACCTCGTCGGACGGGTTGACGACCGCCCGCAGGTACGCCATCGCGTCCTTCACTTCGCGCCGGTCGTAGAAGCGTGTGCCTCCGACGACCTTGTACGGCACGCCCTGACGCATGAATGCTTCTTCGATGACGCGGCTCTGGGCGTTGGTGCGATAGAGCACCGCCATCTCACGGAAGTTCGTCGCGTCGTCGCGGTGCAGCTGCTTGGCGAGGCCGGCGATCCACATCGCCTCGTCGCCCTCGTCCTCGGCGTGGTAGCGGACGATCTTGTCGCCGCTGCCGGTGTCGGTCCACAGCGACTTCGGCCGGCGCTCGGTGTTGTTGTCGATCACCGCATTGGCGGCGTCGAGGATGTTCTGCGTGCTGCGATAGTTCTGATCGAGGACGACGGTGGTCACCTCGGGGAACGCCTCCTCGAACTGGAGGATGTTGCGGAAGTCGGCGCCGCGGAAGCGGTACACGCTGTTGTGGACGAGCACACCGCCGGCCGCATACGTGTGAACGGTCTCGACTTCGAGATCGTAGACCGGCCCGCTGTACGGCTCGATGTCCACCTGGTCCACGACAGTTGGGGCCCACCCTCCCTCGTGCTCGACGAGCACCTCCATGCCCGCGAGAACGTGAGCGATCGGCATCAGGTCGTAGATCGTGCCGTCGTGGGAGAGCCGGCGGGCGATGTCGAGGCCGCCGATGTGCGCGACCCGCTTCGCGTCAGCGAGTGCGGCCCGATAATCCTTCCAGCTCGTCTCGTATCTCCATGATCGCCCTTTCGCTTGGCGCAAGGCGACGCCACCTGCGGCCAATGCGTCGCGCGTGTCCGCTCGATTCGACGACCACTGCACTCGGTGGTATCCAACGGTCGAGCGACGGTCGGAGAACATCGTCAGGTTGATCGAGGACCTCCGCCGTCCGTTCTGCGGGCGATGGTGCGGAAACTCCCGGTCGAGCAGTCGTTCTTCCATCAGAACCTTCGCCCGTGTCTCGGTGTCGATCGATCGGTAGAGCCGCTGGAGCCACCCATCGTCCATGGCCAGCTCTCGCCCGGTCGAGTGGAAGCAGACGGTCGGAATTCCGTACTCGGTCGAGAAGTACGCCTCGAAGTACGCGGCCTCTGCCGCTGAGGAACACATGCGGAGTATCCAGGCCGCGTCAGCCCGTTCCTGGTTCGTGCGGACGACGAGGCCGTGCTGCATCGCGCCGACACGCGGCGGTCGGGCACCAACCGTTCGCCCGATCCGCCACCCCCGATCTGCTCGGTACATCAGGTAGACGACGTAGCTGTTGGCCCTTGGCACGAGCCGGGCAGGGACGAGATGCCCGGGCGTCGCCCTGACCGTCCGCCCATCGGCGTGCATCACGACGATGTCGCCGTCCGAGCGGCCCTCGTGCACGTGCGACACAACGCCGACGTGGGCGGCCCGATGCCCGCTTGCGCCACACACCTCGTCGCCGATCGCCACCTGCTCGATCGGGACTGCGCCCGACGGCGTGGCCACCATCGTGCCCGGCGGGAGGCATTGGTCCGTGTCTCCGACCACGCAGACGTTGTTGTGGCCACCGGCGAGCAGCAGCACGAGCTGGTTCTGGGCGTTGTTCGTGTCCTGGTACTCGTCGACGAGGATGTGCTCGAAGCGCTCGCGGTAGTGGTCCAGCGCGTCGGGGTGGGTGCGGAACAGTTCGACCGTCTTGGTGAGCAGGTCGTCGAAGTCCATCGCGCCGGCCTTGTGCAGCCGGGCCTGGTACTCGGCATAGACGTCGGCGTGCTTGCGGTCGAAGATGTTCGCCGCCCGCTCGGCTGCCTCCGCCGGGCTGAGCAGCTCGTTCTTGTAGTTGCTGACGATGCCGTGCACACCGCGGGGCGTGAACCGTTTCGAGTCGAGGCCGAGGTCGCGGATGACGTAGCCGGTGAGACGGGTCGCGTCGGCCTGGTCGTAGATCGAGAACTGCCGCGGATACCCGAGCAGATCGGCGTTGGCGCGCAGGATCCGCACGCACGCCGAGTGGAACGTGGAGACCCACATCGTCCTGACGACCGGGCCGACGAGTTGGGCGACGCGGTCGCGCATCTCGGCGGCAGCCTTGTTGGTGAACGTGATCGCGAGGATCTTCGAGGGGTGGACGCCCTGGTGGATCAGGTGGGCGATGCGATGGGTGAGCACCCGTGTCTTGCCCGACCCGGCACCGGCGACCACGAGCAGCGGGCCGGTTTCGTGCACGACCGCGTCGAGCTGGTCGGGATTGAGCCCCTGCGCGAACGGCGACGGCCCGTTCGGCGTCGACGCCGCGTCGGCCGGGTGGGGGATGTCGTCGGCGAACAGCTCGGCGTCACTCATCAGGCGTCCACTCTACGGAGCCGGTGTGGCGGTCGAGCCGCCGACGGTCACACCCGCAGCACGGTGAACTGGTAGTCCCACGGACCGCGACCGGTGTCCCACGACTCGAACGACTCGACGACGCCGTGCCGGCCGAGCATCGCCTGGATGCGGTCGTGCGCGCGCACGCTGAAGAAGCGCGGCGGGTCGTAGTGGTCGTCGTCCCACACCAGCTCCTGGTCGAGACCGCCCCACAACCCGATCGCCAGTGGCGAGCCCGGTCGCAGCAGCCCGGTCACGGCGCCCACCGCGTCGTCGAAGCGGTCGTCTGGGACGTGCAGCAGGGTGCTCATCGTCCACCCGGCGTCGAACGAGCCGGGCCGGAACGGTGGCGCGTACAGGGACCCCGGCACGACCGTCCGACCCGCCTCGAACGCCACCCGGGCGTTGCCGACCGACAGATCGAGCCCTGCGTAGCGCAGCCCGGCGTCAATGAACGCGTCGGCGTCCGTGCCGGGCCCGGCGCCGATGTCCACGACACGGTGCCGACGTTCGGTGATCAGCCGGTCGACGAACTCGGCCCGGAGCCGGTCGCGTCGGCCCCGCGAGCCACGCGCCAGCCTGGCGCCCGCCGCCGCCTCGCGGTCGTAGTACTCGCGCAGCTCCCGCTCGGTCACGCGCGCGGACCGGAGGTCATGTGGCGGACTCCTGTCGATCCGCGAGGTCGAGCCAGCGGGCCTCGACGTCGACGAGCTCGGACTGGGCCGCCGCGAGCTCGGCGCCGACCTCGACCAGCCGGTCGTGATCGGTCAAGCCGTCGAGCTGCTCGGTCAACACGTCGACACGCCGCTGGGCCTTCGCCATCTCCTGCTCGGTCTCGCGGAGCCGACGGCGGATCGTCGACGGGCTGGGCCCGCGGCCGTCGCCGGACTTGGGCTTGCCCCGCGTACCGGCCGGCGTCGTCTTCACCGTCGGCATCCCCGCGTGGTGGGCCCGCTCGGACAGCCACCCGGCCACACCTCCGGGAACGCGGTGCATCGAGCCGCCTGCGTCGATCGCCAGGACGTGGTCGGCGACCCGATCGAGGAAGGCGCGGTC
>JABDKP010000120.1 GCA_013002175.1 Ilumatobacter sp. | reverse complement strand
GCCACCGGCGCTCGGTGCGCAGGGGCCGCGATGGCCGGATCGTCGCCGGTTGCTGCGCCCGCGGCCCACGGGTCGGGCGTCGTCGGCGTCGACGGCGCCCAGTCGAACTCGATCGGCGCCGACGGCGCGGGCTGCTCGCTCGCCCACGGCGAATCGTCGTCGCCCCCGATCTCCATACCGCGCGTCACAGATGTATTGGATCACAGAATCCGCTGCAGTACCGTCGCGGGCCGATGAGTTCACCGGTCGAGGTCGTCACCGAGTTCCTCGAGTCGTTCACCCGCAACGATCCCGACGCGATCGCCGGGTTCGTCTCCGAGGGGTTCCGCAACGAACACCTCAGCGCGCTCGGGTCCAACTGTGTCGGCCGGGCCGAGTACGCGCGCCGGCTGCCCCACTTCCTCGCGGCGTTCGCAGATCGCAGTTACTCGGTGGAGGACATCGTCGAGCAGGGCCGGGACGCCTGCACCGACATCGTGGTGCAGTACCGATTCCGCGCCCGCTACGAGGACGTCGCTGTCGACATCCCCGGGGTGATGTGGTTCAGCATCCGCAATCAGCAGATCACCCGGCGCATCGACACCTGGGACTCGCTGACGTTTCTCCGCCAGACCGGCCAGGCCTGACGGGCCCGCTCAGACGAAGCAGCCGGTCATGTCGACGATGACGTCGGCCAGGCTGCCGGGCGTGCCGCCGTCGTGAGCATCGCGCCGCACGCACCGCGAGTCACGAGGATGCGTCCCCGCGCCGGCCGAGGTGATCAGCGCTCGTAGAGCAGCGTGTCCGGATGGAACTGCGACCACGCGAACCAGAACGCCTCGTGGGCACTCAACCCGTCGCCGGTGGCGGCGTCGACGGCGCGCAACCCGCCCCCGTCGGCGACGAGGCGCACGCCACCGAGTTCGACGTCGCTGCCCGCATCGAGCGAGCTGCGGGCGACGACGACCGGAAACGCCACCGGGGTCCCGTCGGCTGTGATGACACCGACGACCAACTCCTGCACGTCGAGGCGCTCGTCCGCGTCACCGATCGGGAAGATCGGGCCCTCGTCGTCGCGGCCGCCGAGGGGGTCGAGCTCGTACGTGCGCCCGATCCCACCGTCCTCGGCGATGATCCGGGTGTCAGGATGGGCAGCCTTCCAGTCGGCCCACGTGGACGTGACGACGGTCGCCTCGTCGAGCACGATGCCGTCCTCACGCAGCGGGCCGGTCACCGCTTCACCGGTGAACGTGTCGAAGACCGATGCGGTGACCAGGTCGTACATCACCTTGTTCGACCGGATCAGCAGACCGGAGGTACGCAGCACCGGCTGCTCGGCGGCACCGCTGTCGTCGGTGGAGTACGCCTGGGCCGACCCGCACAGCGTGCAGTACGGCAGCGCCAACCGGCGACCGCCGAGCGTCAGGTTGAACATCTCGTGGATCTCTGCGATGTTCTTCGGCACCGCCAGCGCCTCGCCACCCTCGACCAGCCCGAACACGATCCGGTCGTCGGGGTACCAGTCGCCGCCCGCCGCATCGGTCGTCGCCGGGTCGTCGAGCGACGGGATGCAGCCACGCGGGCACGGCTCGCTGTCGCCGAGCTCACGATCGTCGATCAGAACACCGCCCCAGCTGACGAACCGCCAGTCGAGTGTCGCCTCCTCGTCGGCGAAGAACGGCTCCCACGCCGGCTCGACGAGCAGGAAGACGCCCGCCTTGTCGTCTCGGTAGCCCGGGTACGACGGCGTGTCCCACGCGATCAGGTGGTTGGTGACGCTCAGCCACTGGCTGATCGCGCGGTCCGGATCGTCGTTGAGCTGCACACCTGCCAGCTGCTCGAACGCCTCGGCGATGATGTCGCCCTGTTCGCCGCGAAAGAACCGCAGCAGATCGGAGAGGTACCAGGCGTGGCGGAGATCGCCGAAGTCGCGGATCGCGCTCACCGAGGCGAGGTCGAGCTCTCCGGCGCCGAGCAGCTGGTTGATCGTGTCGATCGCGTCGAGCGCTTCCGGCGCGCTCTGCACGTCAGCCGCCGGCGCGGCCGGCGCGGGCGGGTAGCGGAACCGTGGCCGAACCGGTGCCGGCTCGGCAATGACGACGTCGCCCGACGTCGCGACCGGAGTGGTCGCGGCCGCCGCCGTCGATTCGTCCGAGGCCGCCTCGCCCGAGCTGCAGGCCGCAGCAGCGAGCGCAACGACGGCCACCCAGGCCGTGCCTGCCCGACGGGAGCGTCGGGTGGGCGGTCGACGGATCATGGTCCGAGGTTAGGAACGAGGTGGAGACCACTCGCGAACGGCGTGCGGAACAACCCCGAAACTCGATCGGCCGGGTTGCGCCCCTCCGCGTTCGTGGCATTCTGGATCCATGACCACAGCACGTATCCCGACCGACGAGGAACTCCGCGAACGCCTGACGCGCGAGCAGTACGAGGTCACGCAGAAAGCGGGCACCGAGCGCGCGTTCACCGGCGTCTACTGGGACGTCAAGGACGACGGCACCTACCACTGCATCGTGTGCGACGAGGCACTGTTCTCGTCCGACACCAAGTACGACTCCGGTTCCGGCTGGCCGAGCTTCACTGAGGCGATCGACCCGGAGAAGGTGACGCTGAAGAGCGACCGCTCGCACGGCATGGTCCGGACCGAGGCAATCTGCGCCAACTGCGGCGCCCACCTCGGCCACGTCTTCCCCGACGGCCCGACGCCGACGGGTGACCGGTTCTGCATGAACTCGGCGTCCCTCAACCTCAAGCGCGGCGACGAATCCTGAGCGGTCGGCGATGATCAATCGATGACACGCGCCGCCGATCTCCGAACTCGGTTCCTCGCACTCCACCTGACCCCACCCGACGAGCCGACCCCCGGCATCCTCGTGATGCCCAACGCGTTCGACATCGGTTCCGCGAAGCTGATCGTGACGACCGGCGCGCTGGCGGTCGCGACGACGAGCTCCGGTCACGCGGCGACGCTGGGCCGGCCGGACCAGCACGTCACCCGTCCCGAACTCGTCGAGCACGCGGCCGCGCTCAGCGCCGCGGTCGACGTGCCGCTCAGCGTCGACTCCGAGGATTGCCTCGCCGACGATCTCGGCGGTGTCGAACACACCGCAGCGCTGCTCGCGGCGACCGATGCCGCGGGCTTCTCGATCGAGGACTACGACCCGCGGGCGGCGGCGATCCGATCGGTCGGAGACGCCGCGGAGCGCGTCGCCGCAGCGAAACACGGCGGTGGCGACCTGGTGCTCACGGCCCGGGCGGAGAACCATCTCCACGGCGTCGTCGATCTCGACGACACGATCGCCCGGTTGATCGCCTACCGCGACGCGGGCGCCGACGTCGTCTACGCGCCGGGGCTGGCCGATCTCGCGGACATTTCCCGCCTCGTCGACGAAGTCGACTGCCCGGTCAACGTGCTCGCCCGGCCCGACTCGCCGACGGTCGCGCAACTCGCCGCGGCGGGCGTCGCCCGGATCTCGGTCGGTGGGATGTTCACCTGGGCGGCCTACGGCGCGGTCGCGCGCGCCGCCGAGGAACTGCTGTCTGCGGGTACCTCGACGTACGTCGACGGCGTCCTGCCCGGCACGGTCCGCTCGACCGCGTTCTCGTAGGGTCGCACCGTGCGCGTCGAGTGGGGCAGTGACCAACGGAAGCTCTCCGACAGCGTGAGCGTGCTCGTCGGCGACGCCAAGGGCGCCTACCCGTCGGGCAACTCGTTGCTGGTGCAGGGTCGTGGCGAGACGATCGTCATCGACCCGTCGGTCACCGTCGTCGAGCGGGGCGGCGTGCCGGCCGCCGTCGATGCGGTCGTCAACTCCCACAGCCATGAGGACCACATCGCCGGGAACGGCTTGTTCGCCGACGCCCGCGTCCACGTCCACGACGACGACCTGCCGGGTGTCCGCAGCATGGACGGCCTGATGGCGGTGTACGGGCTGGACGGCGAGGCGCGCGCGTCGTTCGAGCAGACGGTGCTCGACGAGTTCCACTTCGCCCCGCGCCCCGACGCCGTCGGGTTCACCGACGGGCACGTGTTCGACCTCGGCGGCGGCGTGACGGTCGAGGCGGTCCACCTGCCTGGTCACACCCGCGGGCACAGCGGGTTCCGGATCGGACGCGTGTTCTTCCTGTCCGACATCGACCTGACCGGTTTCGGCCCGTACTACGGCGACGTGTGGAGCGACCTGGAGGACTTCGAGGACAGCCTCCGCAAGGTGCGCGACGAAGACGCCGACTACTACGTCACGTTCCACCACAAGGGGGTGATCGAGGGCCGCGCTGCGTTCGTCGAGATGGTCGACGCGTTCGCCGCGGTGATCGATCGGCGGCACGATGCGATGCTCGAGTTCCTCACCGATCCGCACACGATCGACGAGATGCGCGCCCACCGGTTCATCTACCGGCCCCACGTCGAGATGGCCTTCGTCGAGTCGGTGGAACTCCGCAGCGCGCAACTTCACGTCGAGCGGATGCTGCGCCGCGGCGAAGCGGTCGAGGTCGAGCCGGGCCGCTACCGGCGCTCGTGACGCAATCCGCGCGCGATGATCGCTGGATGCGATTGTCCGCCATCGATCCCGACGACCTGACCGCCGACCAGCAGCGGTTGTACGACGCGCTGTCCAGCCGACCCGAGGTGCAGCGTAGCGGCCTGGTCGGACCGTTCGCGATCTGGATGCACGCGCCGGGAATGGGCGCCGCGATGGCCCGACTCGGCGGGGCGGTGCGCTTCGAGTCGTCGCTGCCCGGCGCCGTCACCGAAGTCGCGATCTGCTCGGTCGGCGCCTACTACCGATCGAAGTTCGAGTTCGCGGCCCACCGGCCGATGGCCCTCGCGGCCGGTGTCGACGAGGCCGCGCTCGATGCACTCGCCATCGGGGACGATCCCGGGTTCGAGGACGACCTGCGGGCGGCCCACGCGGTCGCGATGGAACTACTCAGCGAGCACCGCCTGACCGACGAGACGTTTGCCGACGCCCGCGCCCGGTTCGGTGAGCAGGGCGTCGTCGAGCTGGTGACGACGGTCGGCTACTACAGCCTGATCTCGCTCATGCTGAACGGGTTCGAGTCACCGCTGCCGGCCGGGATGACCGATCCGTTTCCCGACTGAGCCGGTTCTCGCCGCATCACCGCGATGTGACAGCGTGCGGTGATGACGACGTTCACGACCCTGCGCGCCGAGGTGGCCGGACGCATCGGTCGGTTGACGCTCGACCAGCCGGACAAGCTGAACCCGCTCGGCACCGTGCCACTCCGTGAGATCGCGATGGCCGCCGAATGGTTCGACACGACCGATGCGGTGGTCGTGATCGTCACCGGCGCGGGCCGGGCGTTCTCGTCGGGGTTCGACCTGCGGGAGTTCGCATCCGGGTCCAGCGCATCCGACGACGCGATGTCGGGACGCGACCAGGCCGACCTCGGCCGCCGGATGGCCGAGGCGATGGAGCGGATGAACGCACTGTCGATCGCCGCGATCAAGGGGCCGTGCGTCGGTGGCGGCGTCGTGCTGGCCGGCGTGTGCGACCTGCGCGTCGCCGCGGACGACACGGTGTTCTCTATCCCCGAGGTCGATCTCGGCATCCCCCTGGCGTGGGGCGGCATCCCGCGGCTCGTGCGCGAGATTGGTCCGGCCCGCAAGCGTGAACTCGTGCTGACGTGCCGTCCGTTCGATGCCGCGGAGGCA
>JABDKP010000066.1 GCA_013002175.1 Ilumatobacter sp. | reverse complement strand
CGTGCACGGCCTCACCCCACGTCTCGTCCGGGACCCCGAACACGGTGGCCTCCAGCACGGCCGGATGCGTGTACAAGGCATCTTCGACCTCGGTGCAGTAGACGTTCTCGCCGCCGGTGACGATCATGTCCTTGGCCCGATCGACGAGCGTGAGGTAGCCCTCGTCGTCCAACCGGCCGACGTCGCCGGTGCGGTACCACCCGTCGTCGCTCAGCACCTCGGCGGTCTGCTCGGGCTTGTTCCAGTAGCCGACCATCACGTTCGGCCCGTGCACGCTCACCTCTCCGATCTCGCCGACCGGGAGCACGCGGCCGTCGGCGGCGACGATCCGCACGGCGACACCCGGAGCGGCCTGGCCGCAGCTCTTGCCCCGGTCGGAGTCGAGCGCGAGCTGTTCGTGCCGGAAGATCGTGACGAGCGGGGCGGTCTCGGTGGCCCCGTACAGATGGATCAGCTCGCAGCCGAACAGCTCGGCGGCACGGCGGAGCACCTCGGTCGCTGCGGGCGACGCGCCGTGCGACAGCCAGCTCAGGCTCGACACGTCGCGCGGCTGCGCAGCCTGGGCGTCGTTCATGGCGGCGAGCATCGTCGGCACTGCGATCGCACCGGTGATCCGCTCTGCGCTGATCGTGTCCAGCACCGCACCCGGGTCGAACGCCGGGACGATCACGTTCGAGGCCCCGACGAGTGGCAGTGCCAGCGCCGAGTAGATCCCCGCCGCGTGGAACATCGGCGCCATCGTCAGGTAGCGGTCCGCCGCGACCATCGGTTGCCCGATCTGGGTGTGGATCGCGTTGGCCATCAGGTTGGCGTGGGTCAGCATCACCCCCTTGGAGGCACCGGTCGTGCCACCGGTGTAGAACAACCCGGCGAGGGTGTCCGGAGAGGTCGAGAAGACCACTTCGTCTGCTGCGCCCAGCAGTTCGTCGTACTCGTCGGTGTCGAGGCGGATCACGCGTTCGACCGATTCGGCGAGCGCACCGGGTTCCCGGTCGCAGATCAACACCCGCGCGCCCGCGTCCTCGGTCGCGTAGATCAGCTCGGGTTCTGCCCACCGTGTGTTGTGGGGCACGATCACGCGGCCGGCACACGGGATGCCGATGAACAACTCGAGGTAGCGGTCGGAGTTCAGTGACAGGAGCGCGACCCGGTCCCCGGGTTCGGTGCACTGCTCCAGCAGGCCGGCGACGCGGCGGACCCGGGAGGCCAGCTCGGCGTAGTTGCGTCGCACGTCACCGCACACCACGGCTTCGCGTGCGCCGAACAGGCCGTCCGCCCGCCAGATCGAATCGTGGATCGTGTACATCTCGGCACCTTCGCAGTGGTCGGTCGCGATCTCGGAGCGTAGTGCGCTCGGCGGCGCGGGCGAGCCGCCGGGACGTGACCCCTCGGGGGTTGACGGTCGTCGTCCCGAGGCGCATCGTGGACGCGGGAGAAAGGGAGGTAGGGATGAGATTTCTCATCGTGACCAACAGCCGCGAGGCGATGCCTGCTGAGATGGCACTGCCGGCGATGCACGGCATGCAGGCATGGCTCGCCGAACACCGGGCGTCCGGCAAGCTGGAGCACGTCTGGAGCTTCGCGGGCAAGACCGGCGGTGGCGGTATCGCCAACGTCGAGACCCACGAGGAGCTCGACGCGATGATGGCCGGATTCCCGTTCGGCCAGACGTCGGACATCGACGTGTATGCACTGGCGGACATCGACACCTCGCTCGATGCGAGCATCCACGCGATCAGCATGATGATGGAGGCGGTCGGCGCGTCCGCATAGCCGCGGCACGCGCAGCCGGTCGGGAGGCGGGGATTTTGTCGCGCCTGTCGCTCTGCCGAAGCGGATGATGCGCTCCTCGCTCGGACATGCGAGTCTGACGAGCGGAGAGTGCCATGAGCGGATTCACGGACGACGACGTCGTCGATCAATCAGGGAGAACGTTCCTCGTCACCGGCGCGAACACCGGCCTCGGGTTCGAGACGGCGAAGGTGCTCGCGGCCCGCGGCGCCCGGGTACTGCTCGGTTGCCGGTCCGCAGACCGCGCCGCGGAGGCGATCGACAAGATCCTGGCGGGCGAGCCCGATGCCGACCTCGCGTTCGTCGAATTGGACCAGGGCGACCTCGCCAGCGTTGCGGCGGCTGCGGAGCAGGTCGCTGCGGAACCGCGGCTGGACGTGCTCGTCAACAATGCCGGCGTGATGATGCCGCCGTACCAGCTCACCGAGGACGGGTTCGAATCACAATTCGGCGTGAATCATCTCGGCACGTTCGCGCTCACTGCGCTGCTGTTGCCGAAGCTGGCGGAGCACGACGAGGCTCGTGTCGTCGTCACCAGCAGCCTCGCTCACCGGGGCTCACGGATCCACTTCGACGACATCGATGCCGCCGGCGGGTACAACGCCCAGGACCGGTACGGCCAGAGCAAGCTCGCCAACCTGTTGTTCACGTACGAGCTCGACCGTCGGCTGGATGCGGGCGGGTCGTCGACAATCGCGGTTGCATGTCACCCAGGTATCGCGGACACCGATCTCGCCCGGCATCTTCCCGCGTTCATCCGGTTCGGGGTGCCACTGCTCCGGCCGTTCTTCAACAGCGCCGCGGCCGGCGCCTGGCCGACGCTGATGGCTGCCACCGGCGACGTGGACGGTGGGACGTACATCGGTCCGTCGAAGCGCGGCGAGACCGCCGGGCCGGCTGTGATCGTGCGCTCGTCGTCGACGAGCCGCAACACCGAGCTGGCGCGACGGCTGTGGGACCTGTCGGTCGAGTTGACCGGCGTCGATCCCGGGATCTGAGCGGGCCGGGGCCCGCCGGAGTCACGAGCGCGGCAATGACCGCGACGGATGTCGCGGTCATTGCCCACTCGTGGGGCGCTTGCGCGCAGTTGGCTGCGACCTCAGGTCAGCCGATCACGGGTTGTTGGCCGTCTGCTCTGCTGCGAAGTTCAGCGTCGCGGTGGTGGTCAGGCCTTCTCCGGTGGTCGTGGCGAGCGGCAGCGACACGTTCACGCAGAGGTTCTCGCTCGCGGCCGGGGCCAGGGTGCGGTCGCCGGCGTCGGCGCCGGGGGTGGCGTTGCCGAAGACGATCGAGGTACCGGTGGTGCCGAGCACGCCGGTGTACAGGATGTTGCCGTCCGTGGTCCAGTTCGCGTCGTCGCAGGTGGTCACGAGTTCCTTGATCGTGAGCACCAGCTCCGCGGCGAGCACGTCCTCGGTCGTCGTCGACGTCGCGGAGTACCGCAGGTCGAGGCTGCCGCTGTTGCTCATGGCAAGCGTCGCGGTGACCTGGTCACCGGGCGCCATCGCGGCGGCGGTCACGACCGCACTGATCGGTGCGGCCGCGAGGTCGATGTTGCCGGTCGAGAACGTGTTGCCGCCGACGTTCTCGACGTCGGTGAACAGCGCCAGCGACGCGATCATGAACGCGCTGAGGGCGAGTGCGAGCACGCTGAGCGTGACGAGCACTTTGATCGCCTTGCTCTTCGGCCTGGCCGATTTCGCCGCGGGAGGCGGCGGCACCGGCGCAAAGGTGGGTGGGGGGAGTGTCAAAGTGGTCATTGTTCTTTCCTTTGGACGGGCCACGGTGGTGTGGCCGACTGTTGATGAGGTGCAGCTGCAGGCGTCACGGCGCCTCCAAGAGCTGAACTGCGGCCAGCAGGCCGAAGCTGGCGTGAACCGGATGGCTCATCGCCGGGTTGCGCAGCGGCGCGGCGTGCAGCCACGTTCGCTGTGCACCGGAAGCGCGACCCGTACCGTGAGGGTTGCGTTTCCGGGATCGGGCGTCTCGGGCACGCCGAGACGGAAGGTGCCGGTGGCACCGTCGAAGGAGTGAGCGGAGCGCGCCGGCAGGAACCGGCGGAGGCAGGGGCCGGCCGCTGCGAGGGGGAGGTGGCACGGCGGGCGACGGGTGGCCGCGCTCGTCCTCGTCGTCGCTGGACCAGATCGATCGCAGCGTCATGACCGTGCCGACGATGAGGAGCAGGCCGAGCACGCCGAGCAGCAGCCGCGGGTCGCGCAGCGACGTCAGCACCGAACCGGCGCCGGGCACGACCCACCGCGCCACGAGCTCGTCGTCGTCGCCCAACTCGTATGGCACGCCGTCGGGATCCGGGTTGGCGTCGCCCTGGGTGATCGCGAACGGGCCGGTTGCGTCGCGGCCGATCTCGATGACCCGGTGGGTGATCGGAGCCGAACCGGGACGGCGCATCACGACGATGTCCCCGACGTCGATGCTGGTACCGGCGGATGGCGAGGCGATCACCAGCGAGCCGACCGGTGCTGCGTCGCCCATGCTGCCCGTCGTGATCACGACCGGGCGGTAGCCGAGTGCGAGTGCGCCTGCGACGAGCAAGATGCACGCGAGGGACAGCAGCGAGAACGCCGTTGCGGCGATCGACGCCCATGAGCGTGCGGGAGTGTTCACGACGAGACCTCCAGGTCGTGTTCGGCGGTGATCACGATGTTCAAGGCGAGCTCGCGGCCCTGCGCCGAGCTCGGCGCAGACAACGGCAGGCGGCCGAGCATGCAGAGCATCTCCGACTGTCCCGGCGCCAGCGCCCGTGGCGTTCCGCTGAGCGCGACCACCGTCTGCCCGGTGGGGTGGAACCACGCGGTCGCGGGCGGCTGCGACGCGCACGTCGAGCCGTCGTCCAGCCACAGCGCGAGCTCGATCACGGCTGCCAGCGGGCCGCCGCTCGATCCTGCCGACACCGCATACCGCAGGGGCAGCGAGCCGCTGTTGGTGACTTCGAGTCGGCCGTCCTGCAGGTCGCCGGCGGCCATGTCGATGACGTCGAACGACACCGTGTTCGCTCCCACGGCGACATCGAGGGTGCCGGCCCCGAGGTGGTTGCGATCGAGTGTCTCCCGATCGCCGAAGTTGGCCGACGTCGTCCGGACGTTGGTCCACGTCCACGTCAACGTGCCGAGCCCCATGAGGAACGCGACGACGATCGCGAGCGACGACAGTTTCCGGCGACGCGACGTCATGACGGCGTCACCTCCCACCCGAACTCGAGGTTGGCCGACCGCCCGAGTGCCTCTTGTCGGTCCTGGACGTTGAGCGTGATCCTGAAGTCCTTGCTCTCGCCGGTGTTGACCAGGTCACCGAGGTCGATCCAGCCCTCGGCGGACAGTTCGTCGACGGTGCCGGAGAACACGGAACGTTCGGCGGAGAAGTCCTCGCACGAGCCGAATCCGCCTCCGGTTCCCTCGTCGATCTCGATGTCGAGGAACTCGTCGAGTTCACCGCCGCTCGTGACGCGAAGCTCGAGCGCGACCGGGAGGATCGTGCCGCCGTAGGTCACTTCGACGCACTGTTCGACCGGTCGGGCGGGCGACAGGTCGCTCAGATCGAACAGCGAGCGGCCCTCGTCGTCGTCGGTCAACTCGATCGTGCCGGCCTGCAGCGCCGAAGCGCCACTCGCCGGGTCGCCCTTGAGGGCGGTGCTGCTGCGGTTGACGACCAGCGTGGCGATCAGCAGGACGGAGACCGCGGCCGCGAACGACCGACCGGTCTGACGGGTCAGCCGGATACCACGGGTCGCAGGGGTCGTCGTGCTCTGGGTACTGCGGAGGTCGTCGAGCGTGCGGGGCATCAGCTCACCTCCACCGCAGGCGACTGTTCCAGCAGTGCCGCCGGCAGCGTCGAGCCGCCGAGCAGGCGGGCGAGATCCCAGATCGTCATCGGGCGATGCAGGCCGTACCCCTGGAGCAGGTCGGCCCCCGCTTCGGCGACGATCTCGTGCTGGCTCGCGGTCTCGATGCCCTCGGCGATCACCGCGAATCCGAGGTCGTGGGCGAGCGTGACGACCGAGTCGAGCACGGTGCGGTCGGCGATCGACTGGTCGGCCTGCTCGACGAACAGGCGGTCGAGCTTGAGGAACTTGATCGGCAGCGTCCGCAGGTGGCCGAGCGACGTCTGACCCTCACCGAAGTCGTCGAGTGCGAGCGAGATCCCGAGGTCGGTCAGCCCGGTGACGTTGGCGCTCTCGCCGTGTCCGAGTGCGACGATCCGCTCGCTCAGCTCGACGACGACGCGGGCCGGCGGCATCCCCGACTGGACGAGCGCGGCCTCCATGTTCGCGACGAGGGTTGGCAGCTCCAGCTCGCGGGGCGAGACGTTGACGGCGACGAAGAAGCTGCTGTCGGCGGGGAGCCCGCACGAGATCACGTCGCGCATCGCGGTCCGGAAGACCCACGCGTTCAGCTCGTCGACGCTCCCGGTCATCTCCGCGAGCTCGACGATCAAAGGGGCGGCGACCGGGCCCAGCTCCCAGTGGCTCCAGCGCAGCAGCGCCTCCGCGCCGGCGAGTCGCCCCGTCGCGGTTTCGAGGATCGGTTGGTACGCGAGGGCGAGTTGGTCGCCGGCCAGCGACTTGCGGAAGTCGACGGCGAGCTGCTCGCGCCGGCGGGCGTTGAGGTCGAGACCGGAGCTGTACGTGGCCGTCCGCCACGTACCGTCCATCGACTTCGCCGAGTACATCGCGGTGTCGGCGCGGCGCAGCACCTCGCTGGCCGTCAGGCCGGGCTCGATGAAGGCGATGCCGATCGCAGCGCCGACCGCCGCCTGATCACCGTTGACGTCGATCGGCTCGGCGAGCGCGAGGTGGATCGCGTCGGCGATGTCGCCGGCTGCGTGACGGTCGATGCGGGTGCTGACGAGAACGGTGAACTCGTCGCCGCCCAGTCGTGGG
>JABDKP010000032.1 GCA_013002175.1 Ilumatobacter sp. | reverse complement strand
CGCCAACCCCTTCTCAGACAACGTCTTCGAGATCGCCGCCGTCAACGTCGTCTTCCCATGGTCGATGTGCCCCATCGTCCCAACGTTCACATGCGGCTTGTTCCGCTCGAACTTCTCTTTGCTCATGATCTTGGTACTCCTGGAGTGTGTTCTGCTTGGTGGATTCTGGTAGCGGCGGTCGGACTTGAACCGACGACCTTCCGATTATGAGCCGGATGCTCTGACCAACTGAGCTACGCCGCCAAACCTGGTGCTGTGTTCTGAGAGTGCTGGCAGAGTTTCCTCGACCACTTGGTCGAGCCCTCTGTGGGAATCGAACCCACGACACCAGCCTTACCATGGCTGTGCTCTACCGACTGAGCTAAGAGGGCGTCACTGGCAGGTGACACGTCGCACCGGCGATCACTCGCGATGGTGTTTCGAGGCACCCAGCGGCCACGGCAGGAGCCGCAGCCAGCGCACGAGTGTACAGCCCGCGCAGGCACAACCACCCCCGCCGAGCGCCGAGCGCGTTCCCCATGTCGGCCTGATCCGAGCGCTACTGTCGAACCGTCATGCCGGGTCAACGCTCCCCCGTCGCGATTCGTCTCGCGACGCTCGACGACGCTCCCGCGATTCGGGCGATCTACAACTACGAAGTCGAGAACCACACGAGCACCTTCGATCTCGTGACGAGGTCGCTCGAAGCGCAACGGACCTGGTTGGCGGAGCGTTCCGGAGCGTTCGCCGCCGTCGTGGCCACCCTCGCCGAGCCGACGACTGCCGGCGAGGCCGGCGACGTCGTCGGCTTCGCCTCACTGTCGCCGTACAAGGAGCGGGCCGCCTATCGGACGACGGTCGAGAACTCGGTCTACGTCTCGCGCGACCACAGCGGGATGGGGATCGGCCGTGCACTGATGGAGCACCTGATCTCGGCGGCGAGAGACAACGGGTTCCACTCGATGATCGCGCGGATCGAGGCGACCAGTGAGGCCTCGCTGGCGCTTCACGACGCCTGTGGCTTCCGGATGATCGGCGTGGAACACGAAGTCGGACGCAAGTTCGGCCGCTGGTTGAGCACCGCGTCGATGCAGTTGATGCTGTGAGCGTGGTCAGCTCGGCCGTTCGCCGACCCGGAAGCTGAGGTCGCCGGCGAATTCGTCGTCGACTTCGACCTGGAGGTCGTACTCGGCGGGCTCGGGGAACGTCACGGCGGTGAGCGGAACGACGATCGGCACCAGCCGCCCCTCGCCCGGTTGCAGCCCGACCGGCGGCGGGGTCTCGTGCATCGCGACGTTGATCGTTGCGATCAGCAACGCCGTCGTTGCCGACTTCACCTTCATCACCATCTGATGCGCCGTGCCGGCCTCGTGCGGCGGGAGCCACACCAGTGCCGCCACGTGGCAGGTGAACTTGGCGGGAAACGACGGCGCCACGAGGCGGGTGAGCCCGCCGGACTGCACGAACAGCAGCCCCTCGCGGACTTGCGCGAAGTCGCACAGGATCAGCGACTTCAGCTGGGCGGTCACGCCGTCAGGGTAGCCCTCCTGCGGACCGGCCGGGTCGGGTTCGGCCGGTGAACGCCGACCGGGAAGGGGTCGTGACGTCTTCCCGTCATGCCGCCGCTCGGTGCGGCCGGGATCTTCCCCCGAAAACTCGAAACTTCCGGACCCACTGACGCAGATCCGGAAGTTTCCGATCTCTCGCGAGATCACCTCGTGGGCCGGGAAGGATTCGAACCTTCGAAGGCTACGCCGGCAGGTTTACAGCCTGCTCCCTTTGGCCGCTCGGGCACCGACCCTCTGTGGTACCCCGCCGTTGCGACCTGGCGGTCCGACGAGGCGGTCGAATCGTATCGGCGAGACCGGCGCCGCGCACCCCCGGTACTCTGGCTGCCATGCCGAGCTTTGACGTCGTCTCAGAAGTCGATCACCAAGAAGTCCGCAACGCGGTCGATCAAGCCCAGCGTGAAATCGCCAACCGGTTCGACTTCAAGAACACGAACTCGACGATCGAGCAGAACGACATGGTGATCACGCTGCAGACCGTCAGCGAGGATCGCCTCAATGCACTGCGCACCGTGCTGGAGGAGAAACTCGTGAAGCGTGGCGTGTCGCTCCGCGGTGTCGAGTACGACGACGTACAGGAAGCGACACAGAACACCGTCCGCCAGGTCGTGACGATCAAGGTCGGGATCTCCGCGGACAAGGCCAAGGAGATCAACAAGGCGATCAAGGCGAACGCACCCAAGGGAGTGTCGAGCCAGACGCAGGGTGACTCGATCCGCGTCAGCGCCAAGAAGCGCGACGCGCTCCAGGGCGTGATCGCGATGCTGAAGTCCGAAGACCTCGGGATCCCGCTGCAATACCAGAACTTCCGCGACTGACCGCCGGTCAGCCCGGCGACAGCGCTGCGTTCCGGGCCTGCTGTGCCAACTCGGCGACCGACGTGTCGAATGGGAGGTTCATCAGGTCCAGCGCCGCACCATTGGTGCGCACCCGGTCGATCGCAGCGGCCCGGTCTGCCGGCGTGCCGGTGGCGTCGACCCCGTCGAATGCGGCGAGCTCGACGAGCCGCCACCGGGTCAGTTCGCTGGCGGTGCCGAACCGTGCGCCCGACGTGACGTCGACGCCCGGATCACAGGTCGTCAGTTGCATCGTCCCGTCAGCGAGCACGTCGAACGACGCGGCCATCTCGACCGGCGCGTTGGCCACCCACTGCTGCAGCGTGTTGCTCACCCGCTCGGTCCCGACCACGTCGGTGCCGGCAAGCGTTGCATACGAGCAGAACGTCCCGCTCCGGTCAGCGGCAGCGAGCGACGCCTCGACGAGCGAGTTGCTCGCGGCGTACGCGGTCGGGGCGTCGGTGTAGGCCGCGAACACGAGGTACCAGAAACCCCGGTCGACGGATTGCTGCGTCGACGTGGCCGTGTCGCCGGGGGCGAGCTCGGGTGCACGCGACGGCGCCAGGTCGAAGGCGGCGGCCAGTTCGTCGAGCCGCTCGGCACCGTCGGGAACGAGCTCGGCCATGACGACGGGGGCGTTGACCCGGTACGACAGCGCCGGTGGCAGGAACTCTGCCTTGTCGCGCCGGCGCTCGGAGATCGCCGGTCCGTAGGTGGACGCAGCGGCCGTCTCGCCGGCCACCGCGCCGACCTGGGCGCGCACCAGCGCGCTGTGATCGAGAAGTGCGTCGTCGATCGCGACCGACCAGCCGTTCTGCTGGTCGAGCGCGGCCATCGTCATCGCTTCCACGATCGCTCCATCGACCGCTTCAGGTGTCAGGGCGTCGTTGGCCATGACCTCGCCGAGTGTCGGGGCGTAGAACGCCGCCGACCAGTTGGCGACGGTCTCGCGCAGCAGCGGTGCGTCGACCGCACCACTCACGAGGCCGTACGAACGCCACAGCGGAAGCTCCTGCTCCCACTCGCCGAGCAGATGGTCGGTGCGGTTGATCTCGTAGGTCGCTGACGGGACGCGGACGACGACGACCGGCTCTGCGACGTCCTCGCCCAGGACCGTCTGCACCGCGTCGGCGTACGGGCGTGACTCGGGATCCCAGTCGTCGGGGAACAGATACGGCCGCCCGAACACCACCGCCGCCACCACCAGCGCGATGAGCACCAGGAGCGTGAAGATCAGGGCGACACCGCCGGCTCGCGACTTCTGCTTCGACTTCTTGACGCCGTTCGCTCGCTTGGACTTCGCCGGCTTCGCTTTCGCCGCCTTTGCCTTCGCTTTCGCAGCCTTCGCCGCCTTCTTCCGCTCGGCCTTCGACTTCGGTGTCGCCGGCGCCGTGGTCGTCTCGGCGACGTCGACGCCGCGCTTGGCGCGCTGCTTCCGGCCGCGGCCCTTCTTCTTGGGGGTCGCCTCCTCAGAGGTCGCAGCCGACGTGCGGCGCTTGGCCCGCTTCGCCTTCTTGCCGTTCGCTTCGTCGGGCCCCTCTGCCGGCTGGGGTTGCCGCGGAGCAGCCTGGTTCGGCTGATGGCCGGGAAGGCTCGGCGCGGCTGCGTCGGTTGCGGTCCCACCGTCCGCGCCCGGCAGCATCGGCGACGCGATGTCACCGTCGACGGCCTCGAAGACCGTCGTCGTGACAGCGTCCGCAGGCGACTCGTCGGCGATGCCGACAACATCACCCGTCGGCTGCTCGACCGCGTCCGGGATGTCGAGTGGAGCGATCCGCAGCTCGGCTTGCGCCGGCTCGTCGGTGGTGGAATCGGTCGACGTGTCGATGTCGGCACCGAGGCCGTCATCGTCGTCGGCCGGCTCGTGGGGTTCGAGGTCGGCCGGCGCGAGGTCGGCCGGCTCGAGGTCTTCACTGGGCGGTGCGATGTCTTCACTGGGCGGTGCGACCTCCGCCGAGGCGTCGCCGTCGTCGGTCACCACGTCGCCGGCGACGGTCGTTGGTACCGAGTCGGTGACCGCGGGTGGGCGCGGGACGTAGCCGTCGCCGACAGCACCGGGCAGGACCGGAGCGAAACCTTCGAGGCTCGGCACATCGGCTGCGGAGCCGACGTCGGTCGGCGTGCTCGGCGGTCCGGCCGGCGGGGATGCCACCTCGGTGGCGCCGGTCGGGTCGAGCGTCGGCAGCGCCGGCGCAGCCGTGGGGGCCGCCGGGATCTGGTTCGCGACCGGCCCGAGCGAGGGAGGCGTGATCTGCGGCGGTGCCGGGATCGTCGGTTGGGACGCCGGCTCGGCCGTCGGCGCTGCAGTGGGGATTTCGCCGAGGATGCTCGGGGCAGGGGGTTGGTCACGCGCGGGCGCGGCCGGCAACGGCGGCAGCGGTTCGAGCGACAGCGGTGCGATCGACAGCGAGATCGGGTCGAGCGTCGGGGCGTCGCCGGGCGCGTCGCCGCCGCTCGTCACGGCGTCGGCGTCGTCGCTGCCGACGACCGATTCCCACGAGAAGGTCGGTCGCGATGCGCTCTGGTCTGGATCCGGCGGACTCATGCAGGATTCATCGGCACTTCGCTTCGGCAGCTTGAGAGTTCCCTGACGAAACGGGTGTCCGCAGCGGCGCAATCCGCACGCTCGGTGACCGGGGCCCTCCGGAACCGGCGGCTCCGGGGATTCAGTCCTCGGTCGCGGCTGCGGCCTTCGCCTGCAGTTCGGCGAACATCGACGAGTCCGCAAGCGTGGTCGTGTCCCCGATGTTGCGGCCCTCGGCGACGTCGCGCAGCAGGCGTCGCATGATCTTGCCCGAGCGCGTCTTGGGGAGCTCCGGCGTGATGTACACCTGCTTCGGCTTGGCGATCGCACCGATCTCCGCGGCGACGTGGGCGCGCAACGCCTCGCCGTCGACCTCCTCACCACCGCGCAGGATCACGTAGGCGATCACCGCCTGCCCGGTCGTCGCGTCGGTCGCGCCGACGACGGCCGCTTCGGCGACTGCCGGGTGCGAGACGAGTGCCGATTCGACCTCGGTCGTCGAGATGCGGTGGCCGGACACGTTCATCACGTCGTCGACGCGTCCCAGCAACCACAGATAGCCGTCCTCGTCGAGCTTGGCGCCGTCCCCTGCAAAGTACCGGCCGGGGAAGCGCGACCAGTATGTCTCCTCGTACCGCTCGGGATCGCCCCAGATGCCGCGCAGCATCCCGGGCCACGGACGGGTGAGCGTGAGGTAGCCGCCGCCGACGTCGACCGATTCACCGGCGTCGTCGACGACCTCGGCGGAGATCCCCGGCAGCGGGAACGTCGCCGACCCCGGCTTCGTCGTCGTCGCTCCCGGCAGCGGGCTGATCATGATCCCGCCGGTCTCGGTCTGCCACCACGTGTCGACGATCGGGCAACGCCCCCCACCGATGTGCTCGTGGTACCACATCCAGGCCTCGGGATTGATCGGTTCGCCGACGGTCCCGAGCACGCGCAGCGACGACAGGTCGTGCTTGGCGGGTTCGTCGGCGCCCCACTTCATGAACGTGCGGATCGCGGTCGGCGCGGTGTAGAAGATCGTGACGCCGTACTTCTCGACCAACTCCCAGAAGCGGTCGTTGCCGGGATGGTTCGGCACGCCTTCGTACATCACCTGGGTGCAGCCGTTGGACAGCGGGCCGTACACGATGTAGCTGTGTCCGGTGATCCACCCGACGTCGGCCGTGCACCAGAACACATCGGTGTCGGGGTGGAGGTCGAAGACGTACCGGTGGGTGAACGTGGCATGTGTCAGATAGCCGCCGGTGGTGTGCATGATGCCCTTCGGCTTGCCGGTGGTGCCCGACGTGTAGAGCAGGAAGAGCAGGTGTTCCGCGTCCATCGGCTCGGCCGGGCAGTCGGTCGATGCACCGTCCATCAGCTCGTGGTACCAGTGGTCTCGGTCCTCGACCATCGTGACGTCGTTGCCGCCGCGTTTGACGACGACGACGTGGTCGATCGTCGGTGACGCGTCGCACGCCTCGTCGGCCGCGGGCTTCAGCGGGAAGACCTCGCCGCGGCGGTAACCGCCGTCTGCGGTGATCAGCACCTTCGCCTCGGCGTCGTTGATCCGGTCGGCGAGCGACTGGCTGGAGAACCCACCGAAGACCACGCTGTGCGGCGCCCCGATGCGCGCGCAGGCGAGCATCGCCACCGCGGCCTCGGGGATCATCGGCAGGTAGATGTTGACGCGGTCACCCTGCTCGACCCCGAGCCCCTTCAGCACGTTGGCGAACTGTGACACCTCGTCGAGCAGGTCGCGGTACGTGATCGTGCGGGTGTCGCCGGGCTCGCCCTCCCAGTGGAAGGCCACCTTGTCCCCCTTGCCCGCTTCGACGTGACGGTCGAGGCAGTTGTGGGCGACGTTCAGCGTCCCACCTCCGAACCAGTTGGCGTACGGAAGCTGCCAGTCGAGGATCGTGTCCCACTCCTGCGACCAGTCGACGAGGTCAGCGGCCTGGCGGGCCCAGAACCCCTCGTCGTCCTGCCGCGCCTCGTCGTACAGGAACGTGCCGGCGACCAGCGCCTGCTCGACGAAGTCATCCGCGGGCGGAAACGTCCGCTGCTCGTCGAGCAGCGCGTCGATCGTGTCGTGTGCCTCGCCGGGTCCCGTGTCGCTCATCTCGCCGAATCTATGCGATCGCGCCGGCCCGGGCAGCGGCGCTGCGCACGGGTCTCCGTCGTTGCGCTACGTTCGACGGTATGCGTCGGATCGGAGTACTGGCCGTTGCGTCCCTGCTCGTCGGTGTTTCGTGCGGCTCCGACGACGACGAGTCGCCGAGCGCGACCGACGTCATGCCGACGACGACCGAGGACATGCCGACGACGACCGAGGCGCCGTCGCCGACGACGACCGAAGCGCCTCCGGCCGACCCGCCGATGGAGGACGACGCGGTGGGGCCGATCCCGACCGGCGACGCCGACTCGACGTGGTGCACTCGCGCGACCAAGGTCGAGATGGCCCTGAACGATCTCGACGTGATCGACTTCACCGACCCGGACGTGCTCGAATCGACGTATCGCCGCGCCCGGATCCTGATGGACGACGCGCGTGGCGAAGCACCGCCTGAGCTGGCCGACGCGGTCGACACGAGCATCGAGGGGGTCGACATCATCATCGACGGACTCGAGCAGGTGAACTGGAACTTCGTCGACCTCGACCTCTCCGCGATCGCCGACATCGACGCCGATCTTCAGGAATCCGGCCGGACGATCGACCGGTACAACTTCTACGTCTGCGACATCGACAACGACTACGACCCCGACGAGATATTCGCCGCCGCAGTCGACGACGCGATCGACAGCCTTCGCGAGCAGACAATCGAGGAGCTCGTCACGCAGGGGTTCACGCTCACCGAGGCCGAATGCCTGTACGAAAACATCGACCGGCTGACGGCCGTCACGGACAACGAAGAGCTCCTCGCCCTGTACCTCGAGTGCGGGATCGACAACGAGCGGCTCGTCGAAATTGGCGCGTCGGCCGGCTGAGCCAACGTCGGCGTCGTCGCTCAGACCACCCACGCGCCGACGACGAAGCCGCCGAGGCCGGTGGGGTCGAGCAACGCTTCCGACTCGCTGACGCGGCTGCGCATCCGCAACGCCGCAACGTCCGGGGCCGCCGCGCGCTCGCGCCAGACCCGCTTGCCCTCCGCGACGAGTTCGTCGACCCCCCACCGGCGAAGGAAGTCGGCCTGCGTCGAGACATCATCCGGGGGCGGCAGCTGATCGAATGGCACGTCGGTGGTGATGTCCTGCGAGCCGGCGTCGGCGAGATAGTGACCACCTCGCTCGTTGCGGTGATACGTCCGCAGCCAGTCGCGCCACGGCCGCGCCGCCAGCTCGGCGGTGGTCGCCACGCCGTAGTCGAACACGACGAGCGACCCGTTGCGCAGCCGGGAGCGGGCGGCATCGACGAACTCGGCGGCGCGTTCGACGAGCGGCGCGCGTGCGCCATGCGGCGCCGCGGCGGGCAGGCGGGCGGGCACCGGATCGAACGGAGCCGACAGGACCTCGTTGTGCTCGCCGCCGGGGCCCACGTCCACGTACGCCTCGCGCCACGCCCCGTCGAAAACGGCCAGCCGAAACGGCAGGTTGTCGAGCAGTTCGTTGGCGACGATCACGCCGTCGATGGGCCCATCGGGCAGGCGGTCGACGGACTCGACGTCCGGCGGGTGGCGTTCTCGCTGCGCGGGCGACACCTCGACAGCGACGTAACGCAGCGCCGACGCGCACGCGGGCTGCGCTGCGAGTACGGCGCGGGCGAGCGTGCCCGGGCCGGCGCCGGCGTCGACGACGGTGAACGGCGCGGGCTTGCCGAGGCGCCGCCACTCGGCATCGAGATACCGGGCGATGACCGCGCCGAACAGCGGCCCGACTTCGGGCGATGTCAGGAAATCACCGCGCCGGCCGGCCGCACCGCGATGCATGTAGAACCCGTCGGTGCCGTACAGGGCGCGGTCCATGAACGTCTCGAACGGGATCGGACCCGACCCGGCAGGTCCGCTCAGGCTGTCGTCGCCGCTCCCCACGGGGTCATTGTCGCACCGTGCGCGCCGTGCGACAGGGTCCGGGTCGCGAGGAATCCTCGGGCCCGATGCGCCAAGCTGTGGTGATGCGACGTCGCCACCTTGCCGCACTCCCCGTCACCGTCGCCACGCTGCTCGCCGGCTGTGGCAACGATCCTGCGAACGGGGTCGCGGTCCCGGGAGCGCCGGCCCGGGCCACGACGGTGCCGACCACGACGCCGCCGTCGACCACCGCACCACCCGTCACGACGCCGCCGCCCGCGTCGACCACCACATCGACGACGTCCACCGTTGCGACCACCGTCGCGCCGACCACGACGGCCGATCCCGCTGCACCGACGACCGTGGCCGTCCCGCCGACCTCAGCGGACGCCGGGCCGACGACGACCGAACTCGTGTACGCGCCCGAGGCCGAGACCGGCACGCTGCGGTTCGGCATGGAGGGTCCGCGGACGCTGCAGTTGCAGCGTGACCTGATCCGGCTCGGGCATCTCCCGCCGGGTGCCGACGACGGCCTGTACGGGCCGGGCACCGCGGGCGGCGTCCGCCGGTTCCAGACCGCCAGGAGTCTCGTGGTCGACGGCGTCGCCGGCCCGGTCACCCAGGCAACGCTCGCCGAGGCGATCGCCGCGCTCGACGCCCCGCCGCCTCCGACGACCGGCGCGTGACTCACGACGTCGTCGTGCCTGGCACGACTGCGACTCACGACAAAGTTGTGCCTGGCACAACTTTGTCGTCAGGGGACGACGGCGCCGGTGAGGTCCTTCAGTTCGGCGAAGCGGGTGACCGCCGACGGAATCACGCCGACGACGATCGTGCCGATCACCGTGATGCCGAGCGCCGCGACGATCGGTGACGGGGTCACGACCGGGCTCTGGTCGCCGTCGGGTGCGTCGTCCATCCAGACCGAGCGCAGCACCCGCATGTAGTACGCCGCCGAGATCACGGTGTTGACGGCGGCGATCGCAGCGAGCACGTACGCGGCGTTCGTCTCGGCCTGGAGGACGGCGCGGAAGGCGTTGAACTTGGCGAACCAGCCGCCGAGCGGCGGGATGCCGGCGAGCGACGCGAAGAACACCGTCATCGCGACGGCGAGACCCGGCGCGTAGCCGAACAGGCCACCGAAGCTGGAGATCTCGCCGCTGCGCGTCTTGCGCGACACCGCGATCACGATTGCAAACGCCCCGAGGTTCATGAAGCCGTAGACGAGGAGGTAGACGACGACCGCGTTGAGCGCGGAGCCGCCGGCGTTCGAGTTGCCGGCGAACGCGAGCGGCATCAGGATGAAGCCGCCCTGGCTGACCGACGAGTAGGCGAGCAGCCGGACAATGTTCGTCTGACGCAGGGCGAGGACGTTGCCGACCGTCATCGTCAGCGCGGCGAGCACCCAGAGCAGCGGTTGGTACACGTCGGACGCATTGGGGAACGCGAGGAAGATGATCGACACGAGCGCGACGAAGCCGGCCGCCTTCGACGCCACCGACAAGAACGCCGTGACCGGCGTCGGCGCCCCCTCGTACGTGTCGGGTGCCCACGTGTGGAACGGCACCGCGGAGATCTTGAACGCGAAGCCGCAGATGACGAACACGACGCCGACGACCTCCATGCCGTTGAGGTCCCCGTCGGTCAGCGCGGCGCCGATGTCGGTGAGCAGCGTCGAGTTCGTCGAGCCGAACAGGAAGCTCATCCCGTAGAGCATGATGCCGGACGCGAAGACGCCGAGCAGGTAGTACTTGACGCCCGCCTCGTTCGACTTGACGTCGCGCTTGCGCCACGCCGCCATCATGTAGGCCGGGATCGACAGCAGCTCCAGTGCGACGAAGATCGAGATCAGGTCGCGCGCCGAGCTCATCATCACCATGCCGAGCACCGAGCACAGCATCAGCACGTAGAACTCGCCCTGGTAGTAGCCGCCCTCCTCGAGCTCGGTCTGGCTCATCAGGATCACCACGTACGCCACGAGCAGGAAGAACGCCTTGAGGATCAGTGCGTACTCGTCGATCACGTATCGGCCGTCGAACAGCGACCTCGAGTCGTCGCCGATCACCGCCAGCGTCACCACCGGCACGAGCGCGCCGAGCATCACGAACCCCGTCAGCGTCGCCAGCATCCACTTCTTCGCGTCGGCCAGGTTGAGGTCGAGCAGCAGCACGACGTTGACGCCGACGACGAGCACCAGCTCGGGCGCGACCGCGTGCCAGTCGATGACCGGCGTGATCCAGTCGGATGCTTGGGCGAGCAGGAGACCGAGCATCAGCCGAGTGAGGCTCCGAGACGTTCGACCAGCTGCGTCACAGCCGGGTCCATGACCTTGAACATCAGTTGCGGATACACACCGAACACGACGATCGCGACGAGGAACGGCGTCCACGAGAGCCACTCGGTGAGCTGCACGTCGTGGATCTCCTCGTGGGCGTCGTCACCGTCGTGGGTGTGGTCGTTGGCCGCCGCGCTGAGCGAGTGCGCGACGCCGTGGCCGTCGACTGCGGCGTGCTCGGCGTCGGAGTGGCCCTTGAACTCGTCGCTCGGCTCGCCGAACGCGGTGCGCTGGTACAGCCACAACAGGTAGGCGGCAGCGAGCACCGTGCCGACCGCGGCGATGACCATCAGCGTGCGGAACAGCGGCTCGCTCAGCCCGAAGCCCGGCTGATAGGCCGACAGGATCGCCGGGAACTCGCCCCAGAACCCGGCCAGGCCCGGCAGGCCGAGTGACGCCATCGCGCAGAACCCGAGGATCCAGCCCATCCGGGGCATCTGGATCAGCATCCCCGACAGCCGCCGGATCTCGAGGGTGTGGTAGCGGTGCTTGACCGAGCCGGCGATGAAGAACAGCATCCCGGTGATCAGCCCGTGGGCGACCATCCCGAACAGCGCTGCGTTGATGCCGAACGACGTCAGCGTCGAGATCCCGAGCATCACGAAGCCCATGTGGGCGACCGAGGAGAACGCGATCAGTCGTTTCATGTCGGTCTGCGCAAGGCAGCCGAGCGCGCCGTAGATGATGCCGAGCACCGCGAGGATGCCGATCGCCGGTGCCCATGCCTTGGCGCCCTCGGGCAGCATCGGGATCGCGATCCGCACGAACCCGTACGTGCCGAGCTTCAGCAGGATCGCAGCCAGGATGACCGAGCCCTGGGTCGGCGCCTGGGTGTGGGCGTCCGGCAGCCACGTGTGGAACGGGAACATCGGCACCTTCACGGCGAATCCGAGGAACATCCCGGCGAAGATCCAGATCTGGACGTCGCGGTCGATCGATGCGCCGGCCTCGACCAGCTGCGCGAAGCCGAAGCTCTCGCCGCCGGTCTGGAAGAACAGGGCGAGGAACGCGACCAGCATGAACGCCGACCCGAACATCGTGTACAGGAAGAACTTCAGTGAGGCGTAGCGCCGGTCCTCGCCGCCCCACACGCCGATCATGAAGTACATCGGCAGCAGCACCAGCTCGAAGAACACGAAGAACAGGATCAGGTCCTGGGCGATGAACGTGCCGGCCATGCCGGTCTGCAGCACGAGCATCAGGATGAGGAACGCCTTGGTGTTGCCGGCATCGGGCATGTTGTCCCACGTGTAGATCATCACCAGGAACGTCACCGCCATCGACAGGACGTACAGCGGCAGGCTGATGCCGTCGAGGCCGATCGTGTAGCCGGACTTGATCACCGGGATCCACTCGGCGTCGACGAAGAACTGGAGCTTCGCCGACTGTCCGTAGTCGAACTGCACGAGTGTGTAGATCCCGACGAGCATCGTCGCGCCGGCCGTGAGGATGCCGACGCCCTTGATCCCGGACTCGTCGTCCTTCGGCCAGAACATCAGCACGAGTGCGCCGAGCAGCGGCAGGAAGGTGCCGACGGTCAGCAGCCAGGTTTGGTCAGTGAGGGTTTCCATGAGTTCGTTCTTTCAGCTCACGTTGAGGATGACGAGGACGATGGCGCCGACCGCAGCGGCGCCGAAGAGCAGTGCGCCGTACTGGTTGACCTTGCCGGATTGCATGGGCTGCATTGCGTGGCCCGATTCGGATGCGACCAACCCCGAGCCGTTGACGGCGCCGTCGACGAGCTTCTGGTCGATGTTGTCGTACACCCAGTTGCCGGCCCGCTTGCCGCCTTCGCCGACACCGTTGACGGCGCCGTCGAGGACCTTCTGATTGATCCAGTACGCAGCGTCGGCGATCGGGTGGGCGACGCCGCGGACGATGATCTTTTCGTAGAGATGGTCGAGGTAGTACTTGTTCGCCAGGAACTTGTAGCCGGCGCGCGCGACGCGCGAGCGCTGCGTGAGGCCCACGAGGCGGGGGTCGCGTCGTTTGTAGAACGCGATGCAGAACGCAATCGCCGCGGCGTACCCGGCCGCGACGACGGCGAGCGAGAGGAGGATCTTGGCGAACTTCGGCTCGGCGTGCACGACGGCGGGGAAGAAGCACGCCGTGGCCGCCTCGGGCTCGCCACGACCGCAACCGGTGGAGTGGCCGTCGTCCCCCGCGCCTTCGCCGTGACCGTCGTCCTCGACGGCCGGAGCGACGGCCGGCACCACGAGCTGCACGCTCTCGCCCGGGCCCGAGGCGATGATCGCATCGAAGGCGACCGCTTCGGGACGGGGCTCGACGTACTTCTTGAACTGCTCCCAGCTCTCGCCCAGTGGCGTCGCATTCGTGAACCCGGAGACGGTGGCGAGGAACGCGAGCACCACGATCGGGAACAGGATCAGCTTGCCCGACTCGTGCGGGCCGTGATCGTCGTGGCCGTGATCGCCGTGCCCGTGATCGTCATCCGCGTGGTCGCCGTGGCCGTCGTCGGTGTTCGTGGCGGCGCTGAGGCTGTGGGTGGCGGCGCCGACGAGCGCGTGGTCGTCGGCGTGGACGACGTGGTCGTCGTGGTGCTCGCCCGCTGCCGCGCCGCGAGGTTCGCCGAAGAACACCAGATACGTGGCGCGGGTCATGTAACCAGCCGTGAGGGCAGCGCCGCCGAGGCCGACCCAGAACAGGAACGTGTAACCGTTGTTGCCGACGTTGTCGATGATCTCGTCCTTCGACCAGAACCCGGCGAACGGGAACACGCCGGTGAGCGCGAGCGTCGAGACGACCCATGCCCCGAACGTGATCGGCATGAACTTGCGCAACCCGCCCATGTCCTTCTTCATGTCGAACGAGTGGTGCGAGCCCGAATGGCTGACCGACCCGGCGCAGAGGAACAGGCAGCACTTGAAGAACGCGTGGGTGAAGATGTGGAACACCGCGGGCAGCCACGCACCGACGCCGAGGCCGAGCATCATGTAGCCGAGCTGCGACACCGTCGAGTAGGCGAGCACCTTCTTGATGTCGTCCTGCACGAACGCGAGCAGGGCGGAGATGACGATCGTGATGCCGCCGATCACGGCGATGAACGACAGGCCACCGTTGGCGATGTTGAAGCCCTCCCAGAAGACCGGATAGATCTGCGCGACCAGGAACACGCCGGCGACGACCATCGTCGAGGAGTGCAGCAGCGACGACACGGGCGTCGGGCCGGCCATCGCGTCCGGCAGCCAGGTGTGCAGCGGGAACTGACCGGACTTGCCGATGCATGCGATGAACAGCGCGATCGCAGCCATCACGATCGTCCACGTCGAGGCCTGGCCCGACAGCGCCCACGCCTGGATCGCGTCGAGGTCGAATCCGTTCGTGTCGAGGTTGTCGACGGCGTACTGGTTGGCGCCGAAGAACAGGATCGCCGTGCCGACGAGCAGGCCGACGTCGCCGACGCGGACGGTGAAGAACGCCTTCAACGCGGCGACCGAGTTGGCTTCCTCTTCCCACCAGTGGCCGATCAGCAGGAACGAGCAGAGACCCATGATCTCCCAGCCCAAGATGACCTGCACCATGTTGTCGGCCATCACCATGATCAGCATGCCGCTGGAGAACAGCGTCATCGCCGCGAAGAAGTGGGTGTAGCGCCGGTCGCCACGGACGTAGTCGAGCGAGAAGATCTGGACGAGGAACGAGATGAACGCCACCAGCCACAGCAACATCACGCTGAGGCCGTCGATACTCGACCCGAGACCGAACTCGAGGCCCGAGTTCTGCCACCAGACCCACGTGCTCGACACCGGCTCGATGAACGGCTCGGCTGCGCCGCCCTCGGACGCGCGTGGCAGGGCCCGGGCGACACCGCGCAGTACTCCGGCCGCCGCCTCTTCGGTCTCGGCGGAGTTGGTGCGCTGCATCCACTGGATGCCTGCGCCGGTGGCGATCACGAGCGAGGCGCCGAGCGTGCCGAGGCCGATCTCCGAGCCCTGCATCGGCAGCTTCTTGCCGAACAGGATGATGACCGCGAACCCGACCGCCGGGATCAGGCCGATCAGCCAGGCGTTCTCGAGGAACCAGCCAGAGGACAGTTGTGCGACTTCTGCAGCGACCATCTCAGCCCTTCATCTCGGAGAGCTCGTCGAGGGCGATCGACTTGCGGTTGCGGTAGATCATCAGCACCATCGCGAGGCCGACGCCGACTTCGGCCGCGGCGATCGCGATGACGTACAGCGCGAAGACCTGACCGTCCTGGTTGCCGTTCATCACGGCGAACGCGATCAGGTTCAGGTTGACGGCGTTGAGGATCAGCTCGATCGACATCAGCACCATCACGGCGTTGCGGCGCGCGATGACGCCGTACACGCCGATGCAGAACAACACGGCGGCGAGGAGGAGGAAGTTGACGGCGAGCATCGACGTCAGTCCTTCCGGGCCAGGACGATCGCGCCGATTGCGGCGGCGAGGAGGACGAACGAGATCGCGAGGAACGGCACGAGGTACGGCGACAGGATCTGATCGGCGAGGGCCTCGGTCGGAGCGGGACCGCGGTCGGGGATGATCGTGTCGCGCACCGTGTCGACGATCACGTACGACATCAGCCCGAGCAGCACGAGTGCGACCGGGATGCCGAGCTGCCAGCCCGTGTTGTTGAGCCCTTCCTCGCTGCCGATCCGGGCGCGGGTGAGCATGATGCCGAACAGGAACAACACCATCACGGCGCCGATGTACACGAGCACCTGGGAGACGGCGACGAACTCCGCCGCGGCCAGGATGTACTGGGCGGCGACACCGCCGAGCACGACCACCAGCCAGAGTGCGGCGTGCACGACGTTCTTCGTCGACACGACGCACAGCGCGGCGAAGATCATCCCGAACGCGATGATCCCGAAGCCGACGTTCTGTGCGACGTTGACGCCGTCCGCAGCGACGATCAGTCCGGTCACTTGCCGGCTCCTGCTTCCAGATCCGGGGCCTCGGGCACCGTCTCCATCCACTCGCCGAGCTTGTCCTTGTCGTGGAGCAGATCGGCGATCTTCGGCTCGGAGTACTCGTACTCGGGGCTCCAGAACAGGGCATCGAACGGGCACACCTCGACGCAGATGCCGCAGTACATGCACAGCGCGTAGTCGATGTCGAAGCGGTCGAGGTGGTTGACCTGGCGCGGCTTGCCGCCGGCGCGGCGCGGCGGGGCGAGCTGCTTGTGCCCTTCGATGTAGATGCACCAGTCGGGGCACGAACGCGAGCACAACATGCACGCCGTGCAGTTGCCCTCGTGCAGCGCGATCACACCGCGGGCGCGGATCGGCGGCGTCTCCTTCTCGTGCGGGTACTGCACGGTCTGTGCCCCGTCGGTGACCGTGTCGACGAATGTGCCGAACGTGACCCCCAACCCCTTCAACAACCCGGGAATCTTCGGCTTCTTCGGCATTAGAAGCTCACTTTCAAGATCGCGGTCGCCGCGATGTTGGCGAGCGAGAGCGGAATGAGGAACTTCCAGGCGAACGTCTGGAGCTGGTCCTCGCGGAACCGCGGGTAGCTGAATCGCACCCACATGATGATCGCGACGAGGATGAACATCTTCGTCGCCATGATGATCGGGCCGGCGACGTTCATCCAGTTGTCGACCGTGCCCAGGTCGGCGCCGTCCCAGCCGAACCAGTCGAACGGGATCCCCCATCCGCCGAGGAACAGGATCGATGCGATGAACGCGAACACGCCCGCCGTCGCGAACTCGGCGATGAAGAAGATCAGGAACCGGAAGCCGGAGTACTCGGTCATGTAACCGGAGACCAGTTCGGACTCGGCGATCGGCATGTCGAACGGCACCTGCGTCAGCTCCGCCTGGACGGCGATCATGAAGATCAGGAACCCGACGAACTGGGTGATGATGAACGGGTTGCCGAGCCCACCGAACCCGAAGATCTCACCGTCGTTCTGGGCGACGACGATCTGGTTGAGGTTCATCGAGCCGGCCTGGATGACGACACCGAGTGTCGCCAGCACCATCGGGAGTTCGTAGGCGATCAGCTGTCCGGCGGCGCGCAGACCGCCGAGCAGCGAATACTTGTTGGCGCTCGACCAGCCTGCGATCAGGATGCCGAGCACGCTCACCGAGCCGACGGCCATCGCGTAGAAGATGCCGGTCTCGAAGTCGGTGAAGTACGCGTCCGGGCCGAACGGCACGACCACGATCAGCAGGAACGTCGACAGCAGCACGATCAGCGGAGCGATCTTGTAGATCGGCACGTCCGCCCGCTCGGGAGCGAGGTCCTCCTTCTGCATCCACTTGCCGACTTCGGCGACGAGTTGCAGCGAGCCGTACGGGCCGGCCTCCATGGGGCCGAGCCGGCTCTGCATGAACGACATCATCTTGAACAGGAAGAGGTAGACGATGCCGCCTGCCGGCAGCAGCACCGCGACGAGACCGCCGACGACGCGCAGCAGCGACTGCCCCCAGTAGGGGATCTCGATGGCGAACTGGACCATCAGCGATCGATGTCTCCGAGGATGAAGTACAGCGAGGCGAGGATCGTGATCACGTCGGGGACGTACACACCCTTCAGTACCCACGGTACGACCGAGATGTTGTTGAAGCTGGCGGAACGGATCTTCACCCGGAACGGGCCGAGGTCGCCCTTCGAGACGACGTAGTAGCCCATCTCGCCGAGCGGGTTCTCGGTCGACACCCAGGCCTCACCGGCCGGCACCTTGATGATCCGCGGGACCTTCGTCATGACCGGACCGGCCGGGATCTGGTCGAGCAACTGCTCGACGATCTTGCACGACTCACGCGTCTCCTGCAGCCGGATCCAGCACCGGGCCCAACTGTCGCCGTCGGGATGGGTCCAGACCTTCCAGTCCGCCTTGTCCCACGCCATCGGCAGTTCCTGGTCGCGGCGGAGGTCCCAGTCGACGCCCGAGGCGCGCAAGTTCGGCCCGGACAGGCCGTAGTCCTTGGCGACCTCGGCCGGGATGACGCCGATCCCGCGCATCCGGCTCTGGAAGATCTCGTTGCCGAACAGCAGGTCCTCGATCGTGTCGCAGAACTGCATCAGCTTCTTGACCGACTGACGCGCCTCGTCGATCCAGCCCTTGGGCAGGTCGTCCTTGAGGCCGCCGATGCGGTCGAAGTTGGGGTGGAAGCGGCCGCCGGTGGCGCTTTCGATCAGGTTCAGCACGTATTCGCGGTCGCGGAACGCGAGGAACACGGGGGTGACCGCGCCCATCTGCACGCCGAGGTCGCCGAGGAACAGCGACACGTTGGCGATGCGCGACAGCTCGAACAGGATCGTCCGGATCACCTGGGCGCGCGGTGGCGCCTCGATCTCCATCAGCTTCTCGGCGGCGAGGATGAACGGGACCTCGTTCGCGAAGCTGCCGAGCCAGTCGATGCGGTTGACGAGCGTGGTCACCTGCGGGAACGTGCGGACCTCGGTCAGCTTCTCGTAGCCGCGGTGCATGTAACCGGCGGACGGCTCCGCCCAGATGACCTGCTCGCCGTCGAGGCGGCAGATGATCCGCAACGTGCCGTGTGTGGCGGGGTGCTGCGGTCCGATGTTGAGGGTCATCCCCTCGGTCTCGAGCTCGACGTTGAGGCGCGCGTCGGCGGCCTGACTGGCGATGTAACTCAGCTGCTGGCGATCGGTGAGCGTCATGTGGATTCGCCGCCCCTCGGACCAGTCGGCTGCGACGGACCGCTCGTCGGGTCGGCGGCCAGCCTCGTCGCTGGCGCTTCCCTCGGCGGCATGGGACCGAACGTGGCGCACCGGATCACGTCGCGTCTCCATCCGTGCCTGCATCGGCATCAGCGTCGTCTTCGTCGTCGGCGGGCATCGGTTCGACGTCGACGATGCCGGGCCACGGCTTGACCATCCGGGCCAGCAGCGGGAAGTCCTTGCGCAGCGGGTAGCCCTCGAAGTCGGTCGGCAGGTACATGTTGCGCAGGTCCGGATGACCGTTGAACCCGATGCCGAACATCTCGTGGCACTCGCGTTCGTGCCAGTTCGCCCCGGCGTAGAGGGTGCTCCACGAGTCCATCACGGCGGCGTCGTCGGGCACGTCGGCCTTGATCGTGACGCCGACGTGGCGGTCGAGGTCGGTGAGGCGGGCCAAGAGCTGCAACCGTGTCTCGCCCCCGGTGACGCCCTGCTTGATCTCGGTGTCGGGCTCGACCGGCTCGGCGTCCGGGTCGTCCTCGCCCTTGCCGTACGGCGACGGCATCCAGTCGATCGCGGACAGGAAGCAGAAGTAGGTGAACCCGGCGGCCTTCAGCGCCTCGCCGGTCTCCCGCCAGCTCGCGGTGGCGACGCGGACCCACAAATCGTCGTTCGGTGCGATGTGACTGTCGACGAGGGAGTCGCCGATGCGGGCCCGCAGGTCGTCGACGATGCCCTCGCGCAGGCCGTCGCCCGGCAGTGCGGCGGGTGCGTCGTCGGCCTCGGCGGTCATCGTGTCGTCACTCAATTGGTCCACCGCCGACGACGATCGGTTCGGGGTCGGGGTCCGGCATCGGGTCCTCGGAGACGCTGTGGGTGTCGGAGATCAGTTCGCCGTCCCGATCGACTTCGCCGGCTTCGACGGCGCGCGTCCGTTGCAGCGTGGTGAACTCGTCGCCGCGCCACTTCGCCGCCATGTCCTCGTTCTTGATGCGCTGCTGCAGCAACACGATGCCCTCCAGCAGTGCCTCGGGCCGCGGCGGACAACCTGGCACGTACACGTCGATCGGGATCAGCTGGTCGACGCCCTTGGTGACCGAGTAGCTGTCCCAGTACGGCCCGCCGCAGTTGGCGCACGAACCCATCGAGATCGCGTACTTCGGTTCGGGCATCTGCTCCCACAGGCGTCGGACCGCCGGTGCCATCTTGTCGGTGACCGTGCCGGACACGCACACGAAGTCCGCCTGGCGGGGGCTGGCCGGCAGCGGGATCACACCGAGCCGCATCACGTCGTAACGCGGGGAACCGAACGCCGCGCCCATCTCGATGGCGCAGCAGGCGAGGCCCCACTGGTACACCCACAGCGAGTACGACCGGCTCATGTTGAACAGCTTCGTGAGCGGGGCGGGCAGGCGGCCCTTGTCGACGAGACCCATCTAGATCGTCTCCCCGGCCATTGCGGTCAGACCCATCGCAGCAACCCCCGCTTCCAGGCGTACACCAGGCCGTCGAGCAGCAGCACGATGAACACGAGCATCGCGATCAACCCGAAGGCGCCGTATCGCTCGATCGACGCTGCCCAGGGAAACAGGAAGATCGCCTCGACGTCGAAGATCACGAACAGGAGGGCGAACACGTAGTACCGGATCTGGCTCTGCGACCAGCCCATCCCGACCGGGTCGACGCCCGACTCGTAGGCGATCGACTTGTCGTAGCTCGGCTTCGACGGCCGGATCAGCGCGGCGAGGCCCAGCAGCAGCCCACCGATGGCCAGTGCGGCGATTCCGAACCAGACGACGGTGAGGTAATCGCGAAGAAAGAGCGACATGCGGCACCGAAGATATCAGGGGTCGTGAATTCCTTCCCAAACTCTTCGACCGTTTCCGCGGCCGCCGTCCGCGGGCGCGGGTCACCGACGGGCTTCCTGCGCGATCCGCTTCTTGGTGGCGGCCCAGGAGCAGATCGGACAGCCAGTGAGATCATGCCGTTGTGCCGGGCAGTACTCGCGTCCGAAGTAGATGATCTGGAGGTGGCGGCGGGCCCAGGTCGACTCCGGGAACACTGCCTTGAGGTCCCGCTCGGTCTGCTCGACGTTCTTGCCGTTCGACAGGCCCCACCGCTGGGCGAGGCGGTGGATGTGCGTGTCGACCGGGAACGCCGGGACGCCGAAGGCACCGGCCATCACGACACCGGCCGTCTTGTGGCCGACGCCGGCCAGCGACTCGAGGAAGTCCCAGTCCGGGATGATCTCACCGCCCGCAGCGAGGATCTGGTGGGCCATCGCCGACAGGTTGCGCGCCTTGGTCGGCGCAAGACCGACCTCGCGGATGAAGCCGAGGATCTCCTCGGGCGCCAGCGCGGCCATCTCCTCGGGCGTGCCCGCAGCATCGAAGAGCGCCGGCGTCACCTGGTTCACCTTCTTGTCGGTGGTCTGCGCCGACAGCGCGACCGCGACGAGCATCGTGTACGGGTCGCGGTGGTCGAGCGGCACCGGTGGATCCGGGTAGAGGTCGTCGAGGATCGCGCCGATCCGGTCTGCCTTGTCCTGCCGTCGCATCGTCGCGGAACCTAGCGGTCATCCGGTGTCCGGCACCAGATGACCATCGAGTCAGTGGATGCGAAAGCGGTCGGAGAGCCGCTTCGCGGCGTCGACCACGAGCTTCTCGACGCGGGCGTCGTCGCCCGGTGCCGGGAAGCGGAAGCTGGGGGCATTGACGAACAGCGCGCCCTCGACCGAGCCGGAGGCGCCGCGGAACGGCACATCGAGCGCGGTGATGCCGTCGCCGAGATCGTCGTAGGACCACACCACGCCGAGCGTGGCGATCTCGTCCAGGCGGGTGCGCAGTTCGTCCGGATCGGTGATCGTGCGGTGGTTGACGCGCTCGAGCGGCTCGGCGAGGTATGCGTCGATCTCCTCGACGGGGAGGTGGGCGAGCAGCGCGAGGCCCGCCGGCACGGCGTGCATCGGCGCGTAGAAGCCGGTGCGGTCCTGCACACGCACGGCCCGCTCCATCTGCTCGACGTTGTCGACCCAGTACACGTTGCGGCCGGACCGCACCACGAAGCCAACGGCCTCGCCGATCGCCTCGTTCAGCTCGATCAGGAACGGGCGCACGACGGCGGCCATGTTGGCGTCGCTGCTGGCTGCATCGGCCAGCGCGGCGAGACCGGGCCCGAGTTCGTACTCGCCGCCGGTCCCCTGCTGGGCCACTGCGCCTTCGGACTCGAGCGCCGACAGCAGCCGCGAAACGGTGGACTTGGGGAGGTTGATGCGCTCGGCGATGTCGGTGACGCCGGACGGCCCGAGGGACAACTCGCGCAACACGGCAAACGCCCGCTCGATCGACTGCACTGCGGCCATGACGTTCGTGCTCACCTTCCGGACCCGCTGACGGGCCGAGTTCTTCACCACCGCTGCATTGCGATGGAGCGTTTGCTGATTTATCCTGTCGGTACGCCTCTCCCAGAGGGGTCTGGCGTACAGTTTCACTATACGGTACTGTTCCACATTGCGGAACGGGCAATGGTCCGGTTTCCGAACATTCTCTGGGAGAACCACATGAGCGACGACACTGCCGACGTCGGCGGATCCGACGAGGAGATCGACCTGGCACTGCTCAGCGACGACGACCTCACCGCGCAGATGCACGATGACCTCTACGACGGGATGAAGGACGAGATCGCCGAGGGCACCACGATTCTGCTCGATCGCGGCTGGCCGCCGGACCGAGTCCTCAACGACGCGCTCGTCGAGGGGATGCGGATCGTCGGCATCGACTTCCGCGACGGGATCCTGTTCGTCCCCGAAGTGCTCCTCGCCGCCAACGCGATGAAGGCGGGGATGGCGATCCTGCGCCCACTGCTCGCGGAGACCGGTGCCGAATCGGTCGGCAAGGTCGTGATCGGCACGGTCAAGGGCGACATCCACGACATCGGCAAGAACCTCGTCGCGATGATGCTCGAGGGTGCCGGCTTCGAGGTGATCGACCTCGGCATCAACACCGACGCCGACGAGTTCCTCGCAGCGCTCGACGAGCACCAGCCCGACATCCTCGGTATGTCCGCCCTGCTCACGACGACGATGCCGTACATGAAGGTCGTCATCGACACGCTGGAGTCGAAGGGGCTGCGCGACAAGTACATCGTGCTCGTCGGCGGTGCTCCGCTGAACGAGGAGTTCGGCACCGCGATCGGCGCCGACGCGTATTGCCGCGACGCAGCCGTGGCAGCCGAGCAGGCCAAGTCGCTGGTGCTCGGTCGCCGCGGCACCCCCGAGCCCGCCGGGCCCTCGGTGCCCGTCTGACGCCGCTGCGCGCGGTTCGTGGTGACAACGAGTTCGACATGACCGCCCAACCGTCCGACGCGCCCCGGGTGCTGATGATCGCCTGCGGCGCCCTCGCCCGCGAGCTCATGGCGATCAACACGATGAACGCGCTGGACAACGTGACGATCGAGTGCCTGCCCGCCTCGCTGCACAACCGGCCGAGCGAGATCCCCGAACTCGTCCGGCAACGCATCCATCGCGCCCGCCGTACTGGGGTCGTGGTCGACACGGCGTCGGGGGCATCCGACGACGAGCTGGTCGATGGCGACAACACGTTCGGCGACAGCGGCGAGCGATTCGACGAGATCTTCGTCGGATATGCCGACTGCGGAACCGGCGGCAAGCTCGCGGACGTCTGCCGCGAGGAGGGCGTCGAAATGCTCGCCGGCGCCCACTGCTACCAGTTCTTCGCGACGGCCCCCGGCTTCGAGCGGCTCCAGGATCACGAACTCGGATCGTTCTACCTCACCGATTTTCTCGCGCGCAACTTCGAGCGGCTCGTGTGGCAGGGCCTCGGCATCGCCGACCATCCCGAGCTGCGAGACATGTACTTCGGGAACTACACGCGGCTCGTCTACCTCCAACAGGCCGACGACCCGAAGGCGCTCGCGTGCGCGCACGACGCCGCCGACCGCCTCGGCCTCACGCTCCACATCGAGCCCACCGGTTATGGCGAGCTGGAGACGACCGTGGTCGAATTCACGCGCAGGGCGGCGCTGCGGTGAACGGCTGCAACACTCCCGACGACACCGGCGACGACCTCGACCAGGGCGCGATGCGTGAGCGCCGCACGAGCGGCCGGGCGACCCGTCGCCGGGCAGCCGGGTCACGCGTCACCACGATCTACTGGCGCGACATCCCGGCGCAGCTCACCGCACGGGTCGGCGACCGGCAACACAAGGTGCTGCTGCACGCCCGCTTCCAGCACGCGATCGATCGCGCCGCGGGTGTGGCCGGGCTGACGTCCACGAACGACTACGTCCAGGAGTGGCGCAGCGTGGGCTCGCCGCTGCCGGACGGCGACATCAGCGCCCAACTCGATCAACTCTGCGCCGAACTCGAAGCCGCCTACCCTCGTGACCGCCTCGAGGGCATCGTGGCTGCGGGCGGCGTCGACCAGCCGAACGAACAACCGCCCGGCATCTCCGAGACCGACTCGCCAGCAACGACAGAGGAAGCGTCATGACCGACACGATCATCAGTTCAGCGACCAAGGAAGTGGTGATCGGCTTCGACCGGCCCTTCGTGATGATCGGCGAACGAATCAATCCGACCGGACGCAAGCTGCTCGCCGCCGAGATGAAGGAGGGGAACTTCGAGCGTGTGATCGCGGACGCCGTCGCCCAGGTCGCCGGCGGAGCGCACATGCTCGACGTCAACGCCGGCATCCCACTGGCCGACGAACCGGCGCTGCTGGCGAAGGCGATCGAGCTGGTGCAGTCGGTGACCGACGTCCCGCTGTCGATCGACTCGTCGATCATCGAGGCGCTCGAAGCAGGCTGTGCCGTGTACCAGGGCAAGCCGTTGATCAACTCGGTCACCGGTGAGGACGAGCAGATGGAGCGCGTGCTGCCGCTCGTCAAGAAATACGGCGCAGCCGTCGTCGCGATCTCCAACGACGAGACCGGCATCTCCGAGGACCCCGACGTGCGGTTCGAGGTGGCGCGCAAGATCGTCAACCGCGCGGCGGACTACGGCATCCCGTCGTCGGACGTCGTCGTCGACCCGCTCGTGATGCCGATCGGCGCACTCGGCCAGGCCGGACAGCAGGTGTTCCGGCTGCTGCGCCGCCTCCAGACGGAGCTGAAGGTCAACACGACGTGTGGCGCGTCCAATGTGAGCTTCGGCCTCCCCGAACGTCATGCGATCACCGGCACGTTCCTGGCGATGGCGATCAGCAACGGGATGACGTCGGCGATCATGAACCCGCTGCACGACGACGTGAAGCGGGCGGTGAAGGCCGCCGACGTGCTCGCCGGCCACGACCAGGACTGCGGAACCTGGATCGCCACCTACCGCGAGGGCGGCGACGCCAACGCCGCCGATGCCGGCTCCGGGCCGCGCCGGCGCGGCGGACGACGCGCCCGCGTCGAGGGCTGACGTCACGTGACGCACCGAGTCGTCTTTGCGCCCTCCGGGCTGTCGATCTCGGTGCCCGACGGCACGACCGTGCTCGACGCGGCCCGCCGGGCCGGGGCGGACCTCGATTCGACCTGCGGCGGCCGCGGCCTGTGCGGTCGGTGCCAGATCGTCCCGTCGGTCGGGTCGTTCTCGAAGTGGCAGATCGAGTCGACCCCCGAGTCGATCACCGCGTGGACGGCGACCGAGGACGAGTACACCGGCAGACGACCGATCCTGGAGGGGCAACGGCTCGGTTGCGCGGCGCACGTCCACGGCGACGTCGTGGTGGAGATCCCCGCGGCCAGTCAGGTCCACCGGCAGGTCGTGCGCAAGTCGGTCGACCTCGGCGCGATCGAGGTCGACCCGCTGGTGCGGCTGCATTACGTCGAGCTGACGAAGGCCGAGCTCGGCGACGACGTCGGCGGTCTGCGCGAGCAGATCGTCGGCCAGCTCGAACGCGACTTCGACGTCAGCCCGCGGCACATCTCGCCGAACGTCCTCCCACTCCTCGCGCCGGCGGTGACTGCGGGCGACCACTGCGTCACGGTCGCCGTCCGGCGCGGGTCCGAGATCTGTGCGATCGTGCCCGGCTACACGGACCGAGCAGTTGGCGTTGCGGTCGACATCGGTTCCACCACGATCGCCGGGCATCTGGTCGACCTCGCGAACGGCGAGATCCTCGCGACGAACGGCGTGATGAACCCGCAGATCCGCTTCGGCGACGACCTGATGTCGCGGGTGTCGTACGTGATGATGAATCCCGGGGGCGACGTCGAGTTGACCCGCGCCGTCCGCACGGCGCTCAACTCGATGATCGGCGAGCTCGCAGCGGCCGCCGGACTGGGACGCGACGCAGTGCTCGACGTCGCGCTCGTCGGCAACCCGATCATGCACCACATCGTGCTCGGTATCGACCCCACGCCGCTCGGGCAGGCGCCGTTCGTGCTGGCGACCAGCGCGGCAGTCGTCGCCCGCGCCGCCGACCTCGAGCTCGACGCGCCGTTCGCCGAGGTGTACGTGCTGCCGTGCGTGGCCGGCCACGTCGGTGCCGACACCGCTGGCGCGATCCTGGCGCAGGGCCCGCATCGCAGCGAGGAGCTGCAACTGCTCGTCGACGTCGGCACCAACGCCGAGATCGTGCTCGGCAACATCGACCACGTCCTCGCGGCGTCGTCACCGACCGGGCCCGCGTTCGAGGGCGCACAGATCTCGGCCGGCATGCGCGCCACGACCGGCGCGATCGAACGGGTGCGGATCGACCGGACGACGCTCGAACCACGGATCAAGGTGATCGGTGCCGACGTGTGGTCGGACGATCCCGAGTGGTCGCATGCGACACGCGGCATCGAGATCGCGGGCATCTGCGGCTCGGGGATCATCGAGGTGATCGCAGAGCTGTATCTGTGTGGCGTCATCGACACCGACGGGACGGTCCGCTCGGACGCGTCCACGGTCAACCCACGGGTGTTCGCCGACGGGCGGACCTTCTCGTACCGCCTGTGGGGGGACGATGCCGATCCGATCGACGTCACCCAGGGAGACGTACGCGCGATCCAGCTCGCGAAAGCGGCCCTGCGCGCCGGCATCGACCTCCTGTGCGAGCGCGCCGGTCACACCGACCCCGACGAGATCGGCTCCGTGCGTCTGGCGGGTGCGTTCGGGGCGCACATCGACCCGCTCTACGCGAAGGTGCTCGGCCTCGTGCCCGACGTCCCGGTGGCGCGGGTGTCATCGGTCGGCAACGCAGCGGGTGCAGGTGCCGTGCGCGCCCTGGTCTCGGCGGGTCAGCGGGCGGAGATCGAAACGACGGTGGCGCGTGTCCAGAAGATCGAGACGGCGACCGAGCCCAGATTTCAGGAGCTGTTCGTCAACGCGATGGGCTTCCCGCACACCACCGACCCCGCGCGCAACCTCACGACCGAGGTCGACCTCCCGGTCGCCCTCCCGAAGGCCGACCGCGTACGTTCCGGTCGCCGCCGCCGCTGACGACGACGTCAGGCGCGGGTGTAGGTGTCGCCCCCGGCGGAGATCGTGTCGGTGCCTTCGTCGTAGGCGAACGTCAACGGGAAATCCGGCGGGTTCGGCTCACCGAGGCAGGTGATCCGCAACGTCACGTCGAGTTCGTCGTCGACCCACGCACCGGACCCGCGGGCGATGACCGCGCTGAACTCGTCAGGGCAGGCGACCGTCGCCACGTCGTCGAAGAGCAGCACGCGCGCGTTGCGCTCATTGCCGACGATGCGCAACGTCAGGTTGCTGCCGTCGACGACGTCGACCGCCGTGTACGTGCCGTTGGCGGGGAAGCGTCCCATCGCGGTCGCGGTCGGTGTCGGCGCCAGACCGACAGCGGTGGACAGCGCGGCGGTGACGGCGATTGCTCGGAACAGCTTCATGACGACCCTCCCGGTCTCCGGCTCGTGCCGGTTCATTGCGTTGTGTGATGGACCGTAGGCGTCGCGGCGGATCGTGTCCACCGGTTCACCCGGGGGGTCGCTGTTCTGTAATATGGAACGGTTCCGCATTGCGGGACACCGAGACGCTGCGTGAAGGGGACCGACGTCATGAGTGACACACGCCAGGGACGCCGGTCCGGCGGCCGATCCGGACGGGCCGCATCGCGCGCCGCGCACCGCGCCCCACGCGACGCGTATCTGACGCGGCTGATCAAACCCTACGAAATCGTCTCGGACGAAGGGCTCGACATCATCGAGTACAACGCCGACACGATCCTCGAACAGGTCGGCATCGAGTTCCGCAACTATCCGTCCGCGCTCGACCGCTGGCGCGACGCGGGCGCCGATGTCGACGGCACCCGCATCCGCTTCCCGCGCGGGCTGTGCCGCTCGCTCGTCACCGCGAGCGCGCCGCGCATCTACACCCAGCACGCCCGCAATCCCGCCAACAACGTGCAGATCGGCGGCGACGCGACGGTCTTCGCGCCGAACTACGGCTCGCCGTTCGTGTACGACCAGGACGAGGGGCGGCGGTACGCGACGATCACCGACTTCCAGAACTTCGTCAAGCTCGCCTACCTGTCGCCCAACCTCCATCACTCGGGCGGCACCGTCTGCGAACCGGTCGACATCCCGGTCAACAAGCGTCACCTCGACATGGTGTATTCGCATCTCAAGTACAGCGACAAGCCGTTCATGGGTTCGGTCACCGCCGGTGAGCGCGCGGCCGACTCGATCGAATTGGCGCGGATCGGCTTCGGTGGCGATCTGCGCGGCGACGACGGCGTCGAGCGCACCGTGATGTCGTCGCTGATCAACGCGTCGTCGCCGCTGGTGTGGGACGACACGATGCTCGCCGCCGCAGAAACGTACGCGGCCGCGAACCAGGCGTGCGTGATCTCGCCGTTCATCCTCGCCGGCGCGATGGCCCCCACCACTGCTGCGGGCGTCGCGGCGCAGACGTTGGCCGAAGCGCTCGTCGGCATGGCGTTCTGTCAACTCGTCCGGCCTGGCGCTCCGGTGATCTTCGGATCGTTCGCCTCGTCGATGTCGATGGCGACCGGGGCACCGACGTTCGGCACGCCGGAGCCGGCGCTCGTCCTGTACACGGTCGCTGCGCTCGCCCGGCGCCTCGGTGTGCCGTTCCGCTCGGGCGGGTCGATGACGGCGTCCAAACTGCCCGACGCGCAAGCTGCGTACGAGTCGGCGTCCACGATCCTGCCGACGGTCATGGCCGGGGTCAACTTCGTGCTCCACGCGGCCGGCTGGATGGAAGGCGGCCTCGCGATCGGGTACGAGAAGTTCATGATGGACGCCGACCAGCTCGGGATGATGATGACATTCGCGAAGGGCCTCGACCTGTCGACGAACGGACAGGCGATCGAGGCGCTCTGCGAACACGAGCCCGGCAACCACTTCCTCGGCACGGCCCACACGTTGGCCAACTTCGAGACCGCGTTCTACCGGTCGTCGATCGCCGACAACTCGAGCTTCGAGCAGTGGCGCGAAGACGGCGCAACGACCGCCGCGCAACGTGGCAACGCGGCATGGAAGGCCGCCCTCGCGTCGTACGAGCCGCCACCCCTCGACGACGCGATCGACGCCGAGCTCGTCGACTACGTCGAGCGACGCAAAGCCGAGATGCCCGACGAACTCGGCTGAGGCCGACCGATCGGATCGCGCCGGCGGTCACGCCCCTGCCGGTGCGGCGCCGGCGGCCGGACGCGTCGCGACGAACAGGCTCAGCGTCCCGCAGCAGGCAAAGGTCAACGAGCCCGCGATCATCGGCGTCACCGTCGCGTCGATCTGAGCGTCGACCACGGCGGCCAGCAGCGCTCCTGCCCCCAGCTGCGCCAACCCGAGGATCGCCGAGGCGGTACCAGCCTTGTCGGCCATCGGCTCGAGCGCCAACGCCGCCGACATCGGCGTCATGATCGTCGTCAACGAGTTCGCGACCACCGCCCAACCGAACCACACCCAGACCGACGGCACACCGTCCGCCGCCAGTGCTGCCGCAAGACCGAGGACGCCGACGACGACGAATGCGAGCGCCGCCCGCAGCGCCATCGGTGCGGTCCCGAATCGCTCGATCAACCGCTTGTTCGACATCAGCGCCAGCGCCATGCCGGCCCCCGACAGGCCGAAGAACAGTGTGAACTGCCGGTCGCGTCCGTAGACGGTGTCCAGGATCGGTTGCGCGCTCCCGAGCCAGACGAGGAACGCCGCAGTGAAGAACGTCTGGGCGATGATCGCCCAGAGGGTGACCCGAGTTCGAGCAACTGCCACGAACGTCTGGGCGAGCGGGCGAAGGCGAAGGTCCCGTCGATGTTCGGCAGCGAGGGTCTCGCCGAAGCGGATCGTCCAGACCAGGGCCACGGCCGCCAGGCCGAGCGATGCGACGAAGACCATCCGCCAGCTGCCGACGAGCAGGATGCCCTCACCGGCGACGGGTGCGAGGATCGGCCCGAGCAGGAAGACCGCGGTCACCACCGTGACGACCCTCGCCATCGCGTCGCCCTGGAAGAGATCCCTGGCGATGGCGAACCGGATCACCGTCGGCGCCGCCGCACCGAGCCCCCAGACGAGCCGCGCCAAGAGCAGCACCTCGAGATCGGTCGCAACCGCTGAACCGAGCGCTCCCAGTGCGTACACCGAGATGCCGAGCAACAGGATCGGTCGCCGCCCGAAGCGGTCGGCGAGCACCCCGAAGAACAACTGGCCGACCGCCATCCCGACGAAGTAGACGGTTCCGATGATCGCCGGGCTGAGGTTGCGGGCATCGAGGTCGAAGTCGGCGCGCACCTCGTCGTATGCCGGCAACGCGGCATCGATCCCGAACGCCATCAGAATGCCGATGAACGCGAGGAACGCGACGACTCGCGTCTCCGACCGTGCACCGTTCGGCTCGTTCACCGCGGCACCATAACGGCGCTGTCGGAAGGTCGCGGTCGTCACGCCCGAGGGCGATCGGCCACCGATGACCGCGGCCCCCGGCAGAGTCGCTACCGTGCTGTCGATGGGCAACGACACCACGACCAACGACGTCTTGCTGCTCGAGGACGGGCCGCTCGTGGACGCAGACGAGTTGGAGGCGACGCTCGGCTGGACGCTGAAGCCGCAAGGCCTCTGCAAGGACGACGCGTGCGTCATCGTGCCCGATCCGGAAGCGATCCGTAGCGGCGACCAGCTCGATGTCATGGCGATCGCCGATCTGCTCGACCGGCCGGCCGCGGCCGACGAGAAGTCGGGTCTCGTGGCGATCGGCGCACCCCGCGACCGACGACGCGCGGCACTGCGCGACCTCCGAGCGCCGGACTTCGTGCTGCCCGACCTCGACGGCATGCCGGTCGCGCTGTCCGACCACCGCAGCAAGAAGCGGTTGCTCGTCGCGTTCTCCAGTTGGTGAGGCTGCTTGCTCGATCTGCCAGGTTGGCAGGCACTCCAAGAAGAACTCGCCGCTGACAACTTCCAGGTGATCGCGGTCGCGATCGACGAGGACGTCGAGAAGGTCCGCGGGGCGGCCGACGGCATCACCTATCCGGTGCTGATCGACGCCGACCACGTCGTGACCGAGTTGTACGCGATCTCCAACGTGCCGACCGTCGTGATGATCGACGAGGACGACACGATCGTCCATCCGAATTGGAGCGCGTTCGCGAGCGACACGTTCCGCGAGATCACCGGCCTCGATTCTGCCCGGCAGCTCGACCGCATCCGGCGCTGGGTCCGCGACGACGAGTTGCACATGTCGGCCGAGGAGGTGAAGTCGGCGGTCGATGACCTGACGCCCGACGAGGAACGAGCGCGTCTGCACTTCCGCATCGCCGCCAACCTCCGCCGCGCGGGCGACCCCGACGGCGCGGCACGGAACTTCGACCGGGCGGCCGAACTCGCCCCGCACGACTGGACGATCAGGCGTGCAGCCCTCCCGCTGCAGGGCAAGGACCCGTTCGGCGACAACTATTTCGCGCTGGCCGCGGAGTTCAACGAGGCCGGGCGGCCGTACCACGGCGTCACCGGCCACTGACCGACGCGAGGTTCGACGCGCCCCGATCGGGAGGGCTACGTTGCCCGCATGACCGGAACATTCCATCTCGGATTGACCGCGGACATGATCCGGGGCGCGACGCTGGCGATCGTGCCAGGCGATCCCGCCCGGGTCGAACGGATCGCCGAGCGGCTCGACGATCCGACGTCGCTCGCCCAACATCGCGAGTTCACGTCGTGGCTCGGGAACATCGACGGCGCGCCGGTCGTCGTGTGCTCGACCGGCATCGGCGGACCGTCGGTGTCGATCGCCGTCGAGGAGCTTGCACAGCTCGGCGTCCGCACGTTCCTCCGCGTCGGCACGACCGGCGGCATCCAGCCGAACGTGATGCCGGGCGATGTCATCGTCACGACGGCGGCGGTGCGGCTGGACGGGGCGAGCCTCCACTTCGCTCCGATGGAGTTTCCAGCGGTCGCCGACTTCGAGTGCACGACTGCGCTCGTCGCCGCCGCCCGCGCCACGGGCGCGGCGACGCATGTCGGCGTCACCGCGTCCAGCGACACCTTCTACCCCGGTCAGGAACGGTACGACACGTTCTCGGGCCGCGTCGTCTCCCGCTTCCGGGGGTCGCTCGACGAGTGGCGCTCGATGGGCGTGTTGAACTACGAGATGGAGACCGCCACGTTGTTCACGATGTGCTCGTCGTCGGGGCTGCGGGCCGGATGCGTGGCCGGCGTCCTCGTCAACCGGACGCAACAGGAGACGCCCGACGAGGCGGTGATCGCCGCAGCCGAGTCGGGTGCGGTCGGGATCGTCATCGATGCCGCGGGCCGATTGCTCGCGCTCGACCGCTGACGCGGCGGCGCCGGCTCAGCTGCGGTCGTTGGTCGCGATGAAGGCGCGGTAGACGTCGAGCAGCGACTGCTTCTGCGCATCGGTCAACGCGTCGTCGGTGAGGATCACCGATTCGGTCGACGGCGCGGCGCCGTCTGAGTCGTCTTGTCGGCCGAGAAACTTCAGCAGCTTGTCCGCGGGCACGTTCAACGCCTGCGCGAGACCGTTGAGGACACGCACCGACGGCTCGTGGAGGCCGCGTTCGAGTTGGCTCAGATAGGCGTCGCTGAGGTCGGCGAGGCGGGCGAGTTCGCGCTGCGACAGCTCGGCGATCCGCCGTTGGCTCCGGATGAAGTCACCGAGCGCGTCAACGCCGCGGCGCCGTGGTTCCTGCTCGTCGGTTGGGGTGCTCATCGCGCATCATCCTCCGTGGCGGACCACCACGAGGTCCGACCGAGTGCTCGGCCGGACCTCGTGGTCGTGTTCAGTGGCGACGATCGAGTCGTCGCCGGATCGTCACTTCTTGGCCGCAGCCTTGCGGGCGGTCGTCTTCTTGGCCGCCGTCTTGCGGGCGGTCGTCTTCTTGGCCGCGGTCTTCTTCGCCGCAGCCTTGCGGGCCGGAGCCTTCTTGGTCGCCGTCTGGGCGGCGGGCTTGGCCGTTGCGGGCTGGACCTCGGCGGGCAGCAGCCCGACGACGCGGTCGTTGAAGTCGCGGTTCATCTCGACGAGGCGCTCGACCATGTCGAGGTAGCGCTCGCCGGCCTCGGCCGGGGTCGGGATGCGGTCGGTGAACGGGACCTCGATCGGCAGTGCCGGCGCCTGCGCCGCAAAGCGGTCGGCGACGCGGTCGGCGGTCTTGACGTAGAAGTCGACGACCTTGCGGTTCACGTCGACGACGGAGTCGAGCACCCGCTCGTTGCCCTCGGTGAGGTTGGTCGTGACCGTCTTGAGCTGATCGTTGACGGCGGTGGTGAGCTTGTCGCGCATTGGATTCTCCTGGTGGTTCGGGGGGTTCTGGGGGTTGATCGACGCAGATCGAGCCGGGGGGTTGCTTGATCTGCGTTCTGTAATGCGTACTTTACCACGCACATCGAGAAATGCAAGGCCTTTGCTAAAAATACTTTGCGCCGGTGGAGGTCGCGGATCTCGCCTAACGTGCAGGTGTGGGAGCGAGTCGCTCACCCCAACCCAGCTCGGGGAGCCTCGATCCCAGAGCCGGCACGGCGCGGATCCTGCGCGGCCCGGCACGTCTGCTCCCCTGGCTCGGGGCCGTCGCGCTGCTCGCCTCGGCCTGCGGTTCCGAATCGACCACACCGCCCACACCGGAGGTCACGACCGCCGAGGCGTACACGGCGATCGTCGACTGGGAGCTCGAGCAGCACCCGCCCACCGTCGACGAGAACGGTGACGTCCGGCTGCCGGTGATCTATCTCACCGCGTCCACCGGCGGCACGATCGACATCAACGTGCAGGCCGACGTCGTCGCAGCGACCGCGGACGATGCGGTCGTGCGTTTCTCCGACGAATCGGTCGAGGCGATCGACGACGGCCTGGAGGACAGTCCGGTGAGGGACGAGGGCGTGATGTTCGTCCTCGACGAGCCGCCCGAGGGCGTCGCCTCGGTGGCCACCTCCGCCTTGCGCTACCGATCGGAAGCGGATCAGGCGACGCTGCGCTTCGAGATCGTGGCGTCCGACGAGGGCGCCAAGGTCATCTCGGCAGCCACGCAGGCCGAACCCGACGGCTGACGGTCCAGCCGGTTCGCCGCTCAGCCGGGTTCGTCGACCGCCGAGGGCATCTCGTCGATCAGCGACCGTGCAGTCTCGATCGCGTGGACCGCATCCTCCCGGTCGACGTCGACTGCCGGGTCGATCGCACTGCGTCGCAGGTCGTCCAGCATCACTCGCGCCGCTCGGTCACGAAATGGCCCGAACACGGTCTGCGCAAGATCAGCCGCCGCCGACGCATCCACGATCGCGGTCCGGAACTCGCGCGCCTCCCACGCCTGTCTCGCGTGGACGAGTCGCTCGCGCGCACCGGCGAGCGCGTCGCTGTCGGTCTCCTCGAAGTGGCGCACGTCGCGCAGTGCCTTCTCGAAGACGAGCAGTCCGGGGACGTAGATCGCCGACAACACCATCATGCTCACCTCCGGGGCGAGCGTGATCGGCGTCGCGACGGCGCCGCCGAGCACCCACGCCAGCTGGAACCGTGTCTCGTACCGGGCGCCCGCGCGCCCGAGCAGCGCCTCGGGGGCCCGCCGCTGCAGCAGGCTGTCGAACGCGTTCCGCCCGAGCGTCGTCGACAGACCGACCATGGCGGCGATCACCATCAGCAGGGGCGTCGACACCCCGAGCACACCGACCGCGGTGAACGCCGCCGGCGCGGCGATCGCCAATGCGATCAACTGCTGCTCGCGGAATCGATGGCGCAGGATGCCGGTGATCGAGTGCCCGACGAACGCGCCGGCGCCGTAGCAGCCACCCGCGAGCCCGTAGATGAATGCCGGCTGACTGTCGCGACGAAGCGTGAACGCCAACGTGAACAGGAAGAACCCGACGGCCGCGCGGATCGCCATCATGCCCAGCGAGCCGACGAAGACGACGGGCAGATGGGTCTCCGCGTACTCGACGTCGTCGCTCGCCAACTCGATCGCCGCGCCCGGTCTGATCCGCAGGATGACGTAGGCGGCCAGTGCGAACAGCACGGTCGCCACGCGTAGCGTCCACTCCGGGCCGCCCACCTGCAACAAGCCCGCTGCGAGCCCTGCGCCGACCGCGGCGGTGATGCTGGCGAAGCGTGCCAGCCGGGCGTTGGTCGCGACCAACTCGTCGGGGTCGTCGACCAACGACTGGACGAGGGTCTGCTTCACCACCCCGGAGGCCTTGCTGGCGATCAGGAGCGCCAATGCCAGCGGGTAGAACGCGATGTCGAGGAGGAAGCTCACGAGCGCCAGGCAGCTCGCGGCACGCAGTACGTAGAAGGTCGCCGCCACGTACCGCTGCCACCGTCGGAATCGGTCGACCGCCGGCCCCACCAGCGGGGCGAGCACCGCCAACGGCGCCATCGTGACCAACAGGTACAGCAGCACCTGGCGGCGCGACGCGTCGGGGCTGACGTTGAAGAACAGCGAGCCCGCGAGGCTGATCGAGACGAACGCATCTGCGGCACCCGCCAGACCGTGCGCCACCGACAAGGGCACGATCGGGCCGTCACCCAGCACCGCATGTCGCAGGCGGCCGCGACGCGACGCAGCCGCCGGCTCGCGCCCCCCGCTGTCGACGGTGTCCGGCTGGACTTGCATCGAACCCATCTTGGTGCATCGGCGGCATGCCGGGATCGACGCCTCGCGATTTCACGCGCCGCACGGGGTCGCCGGATGTTGGCAACGGCCCACGGTCGCATAGGGTCGGCGCCCGATGAACGCGACCACGCTCCTCGATGGAGGCATGGGCAAGGAACTACGACGCATCGGCGCGCCGTTCCGGCAGCCGGAATGGTCTGCGCTGGCGCTGAACGAGGCGCCGGAGATGGTCGTCCGCGCCCACACCAATTTCATCGATGCCGGCGCCGAGGTGATCATCACCAACAACTACGCGGTCGTGCCCTACCACCTCGGCGACGAGATGATCGCCACACGCGGGGCCGAGCTGACGGCCCTCGCCGGCCGGCTCGCCCGCCAGGCCGCCGACGGGGCCGACCGCGACGTCCTCGTCGCCGGCTCGTTGCCCCCGCTGTTCGGGTCGTACGAGCCGGATCAGTTCGACCCGGTGCGGGCGCCTGCGCTCTACCGGATGATCGTCAGTGCGCTCGCGCCGCACGTCGACCTGTGGCTGACCGAGACGCTCAGCACCGTCGCCGAACTGGAGGCGATCGCCAATGTCGTCGCCGCCGGCGGCGCCGGCAAGCCGTTGTGGGCGTCGTTCACCCTCCCCGAGCGGTGGGCCGACGACACCATCACGCTGCGCTCGGGCGAATCGATCGACGACGTGATCTCGACGATCGACGACCACGACGACCTCGTCGAGGCGGCGCTGTTCAACTGCGCGTTGCCGGAACAGATCGGGCCGGCCCTCGATGTGCTGGCGGCGGGGCTCCACGCGGCGGGGCTCGACGTCCGCACCGGCGCATACGCCAACGCCTTCCCCGAGTCACGCGACGACGGCTACGCGGCCAACGCCGTCATCCTGGAACGGCGCGACGACCTCACGCCGCACCGGTACGCCGACATCGTCGGCGAGTGGATCGCCGGCGGCGCGACGATCGTCGGCGGGTGCTGCGACATGTACCCCGAGCACATCGCCGAGCTTGCCCGGCGCTTTCTCTGACCGGGGTCAGCGCTTCACGACGACCTTGCCGTGGGTCGTGCGGTCGGCGAGGTCCTGGAGCGCCGTCGCCGCGTCCTCGAACGGGTACGGCGGGTACAGCGGCGGGTCGATCGTGCCCGCCGCAGCCATGTCGAGCAGCGTCGTCATCTGCTCGCGCAGCGAGTCGGGGAACCGGCCGAGCGAGGCGCCCCAGTGGACGCCGACGATCGCGTAGCTCTTGAGCAGCGCGTGGTTCGTCTTGACCTCGGGGATGCCGGCGACGAAACCGATCACCAGGAGTCGGCCGTCCCAGCCCATGCAGCGGCGCACCTGGTGGAACGTGTCGCCGCCGACCGGGTCGTAGGCGACGTCGACGCCCCCGCCGCTCGCCTCGCGCACGGCGTCCACCCAGTCCGGGGTCTGCCGGTGATCGATCACCACGTCGGCGCCGATCTCCCGGACGAGCTCGACCTTCGTCTCACCGCCGGCGATCGCGATCGTGCGCGCACCCATCGCCTTCGCCAGCTGGATCGCGGCGGTGCCGGTGCCGCCCGCCGCGCCGGTGATGAGCACCGACTCGCCGGCCTGCAGCCCGGCCCGCTCGCGCAGCGCGTAGAGCGTGGTGCAGTAGTTGATCGGGATCGCCGCGGCCGTCTCGGATGCCACTCCGTCGGGGACCGGGAACACACCTGCGGCCGGATGGGTCACCTGCTCGGCGAGGCCGCCGCTGCCGAGGAACACCACCCGCCTGCCGACCGCGACGTCGGCGGTCTCCTCGACGTCGGGCCCGAGCGCGACGATCGTGCCGCACGACTCGCCGCCGGGCGTGAAGCCCGGGCCGGTCTTGATCTGGTACATCCCGCGACACTGGAGCACGTCCGGAAAGGCCACGCCGACCGCCTCGATGTCGATCAACACCTCCCCGGCGCCCGGTTCCGGTGGCGGCTCGTCGACCAGCTCGAGTTGGTCCCGTGGGTCGCCGAGCTCCTTCAGTCGCCAGATCTTCATCTGCGCACCGTACGCGACGCGGGGCGTCGAGATCCGGCCGGGCGACGACGCCGGACCGGACCGTCGCCGCGGCACTGTCCTAGGATGAACACGCAGGACACATGCGATGCGACGGTTGCAGGTCGCAGGTGCAGGGTTGGAGGTTGAGCATGGGGACGAACGACGCGAGCGCGGCCGACACGATGGAGCCGATGATCACGGCGGTGCTGAAGGGTGCACCGCCGGTGCGGTTCGAGTTCTGGGACGGCAGCTCGTTCGGGCCCGAGGATGCGCCCGGCACGCTCGCGATCCGGTCCGCCGACGCGCTGCGCCGCATCGTCTGGGCGCCGGGCGAGCTCGGGTTCGGGCGGGCGTTCGTGGTCGGCGACGTCGACATCGAGGGCAACGTCGCCCGCGTGCTCCGCGCGCTGCAGACCGCGATGCCCGGCGACGTCGGCGTCGGTCTCGCCGCGCTGCCGGTCGTCGCCGACACCGCCCGCAAGCTCGGGGTCATCGGAGCCCCGCTGCCCCCGCCGCCCGAGGAGCACAATCCCCGCGGGCTCCGGCATTCGATCAGCCGGGACAAGGACGCGGTCAGCCACCACTACGACGTCGGCAACGACTTCTATGCGCTCGTGCTCGGCCCGTCGATGACGTACTCCTGCGCACGTTTCGTCACGCCCGACACCGACCTCGCAGCGGCACAGGCTGCCAAGCATGATCTGATCTGCCGCAAACTCGGCCTCGGTGAGGCCGGCCGCCGACAGGACGGCGTGCGCCCGCGACTGCTCGACGTCGGTTGCGGGTGGGGGTCGATGGCGATCCATGCCGCGAGCACGTACGACGTCGACGTCGTCGGGGTCACGATCAGCGACGAGCAGGCGCGGTTGGCACGCAAGCGGGTGGCGGAGGCGGGCATGGGCGACCGTGTCGAGATCCGCATCCAGGACTACCGCGAGGTCGGCGACGGGCCGTACGACGCGATCAGCTCGATCGGGATGGCCGAACACGTCGGCAAGAAGCGAATGGAGCAGTACTTCACCGGTCTGTGGGGGCAGTTGCGGCCGGGCGGCAGGATGATGAACCACGCGATCGGATCGATCGGCGGGTCGAAGCTGAGCAGCCGGAGCTTCGTCGGTCGGTACGTGTTTCCCGACGGTGAACTGCTCGACCTCGCCGACACGATCCTGGCGATGCAGGCGGCCGGGTTCGAGGTGCGCGACGTCGAGAACCTGCGCGAGCACTACGCGACGACGCTCGACTGCTGGGTTGCCAACCTCGAAGCCGACTGGGAGGCGGCCATCGGGTTGGTCGGCGAGCGCCGGGCGCGGGTGTGGCAGCTCTACATGTCGGGGTCGATCAACGGCTTCTACGACGGTGGGCTGCAGCTGTACCAGACGCTCGGCGTGAAAGCGGCCGAAGGTCGCAGTCTGATGCCGGCGACACGGGCCGACTGGGGCTGACGCCGCGCGGGCCGCGACCGGGGTCAGGTCCCGGCGACCCGCCGGTCCTGCGCCGACCAGTACGGCTCGCGCAGCACCTTCCGCTGGATCTTGCCGACCGGGCTCTTGGGCAGCGGCGTCGCGCTCAGCTCGACGTGCGTCGGCTTCTTGTACGAGCCCAGACGGTCGGCGCAGAGCGCGCGGATCTCCTCAGCGACGGCGGTGTCGCCCGTGTCGACGCCGTCGGCGACCGCGCACACCGCCATCGGGGTCTCGCCCCAGCGGTCGTCGGGGACGGCGAACACCGCCACTTCGACCACCGCGGGATGGTCGGCGATCACATTCTCCAACTCGGCCGGCCAGATGTTGAACCCGCCGGAGATGATCATGTCGTCCTTGCGGTCCATCACGTACAGGTAGCCGTTGCGATCGAGGCGGCCGATGTCACCGCTCAACACGAAACCGTCGGCGGTGATCCGCTCGGCGGTGGCGACCGGGTCGTTCCAGTAGCCGGTCATCTGTCCGTCGCAGCGCACGGCGATCTCACCCTCCTCCCCGATCGGCAACTCGACCGCCGGATCGTCGGGATCGCGGATCTGCAGCGACACGAACGGAAGGGCGCGCCCGGTCGAGCGCAGCGGCTGCGACCCCTCGACGTCGGCGAACCACTCGTCGGGACCCATCATGCACACCGGCAACGCCTCGGTCTGGCCGAAGCCCTGGTACAGCACGGCGCCGAAGACGTCGCGCCCGAGCAGTGCCGTGTCGTCGGCGACCGGGGCCCCGCCGACCTGGAGCACCTTCAGCGCCGACCAGTCACGCCCACCGGCGCTCGGCTCGTGGGCGAGCGCGTTGAGCATCGCGGGGACGGCGAACATGTACCCGATCCGCTCGCGCTCCATCACGGCGATCGTGGCTGCCGGGTCGAAGTGGTCGAGCAGCACGTTGGTTCCGCCGCTCAGCCAGGTCGGCGTGTACAGGTAGCCGGACCCGTGGGAGATCGGGCCGACGTGCAGACAGCGGTCACCCGCCTGCATCGGCGGGAAGTTGTAGAACCAGTCGCGCCCTGCGGCGAGCCACGAGCGATGCGAGTACGCGACGCCCTTCGATCGGCCGGTCGTGCCACCGGTGTGGCGGATGATGAACCAGTCGTCCGGGTCGATCGCGACGGCGGGGTCGGTGTCGGGATGGCCGGCGAGCCACTCCTCGTACGCGGCATCGCGAACGATCACGTGCTCGACGTCGGGCAGCTCGTGGCGGATCGCGTCGACCTCGTGGGCGTACTGCTCCGCCACCACGACGGCGCGGCAACCGGTGTGGGCGAGCATGTGGAGATGCGCTCCCGGGGAATTGCGCGCGTACAGCGGGACGCGCACCAGTCCCGCCGCCGCCGCACCGGCGAAGAAGTCCTGCGCCTCGATCGAGTTGTCCTCGAGCACGCCGACACGGTCGCCCGGCCGGATGCCCAGACCGAGCAGTGCGTTCGCGAGGCGCAGTCCACGCGACCACGCCTCGCCGAACGTCAGCCGGCGTTCGCCGTGGATCACCGCCAGTCGGTCGGCGTTCAACCGTGCCGACTGCGCCATCAATCCGGTGACGTCCATGTTCCCCCTTCCCTCCCAGTCGTAGCACCCGCCTGGGCAGGCGGCTGAGTCGGACCACAACGACCGGCGGGCCCGCGCGCGGTACGCTCGCGGCATGTGCGCCACCTGCATCTCCAACGCCGAAGCAGCGGTTGCCTGGGCGGGGGTCGCCGGGTATGTCCTCACGCCGCGGGTCCATCGCGCGCTCGCCTCGGTCGGCCTGGCGCCCGAACCCGACCCGGTCGCCCACGACGTGCGCACGGTCGCCTTCCTGCGGGCGCTCGACCTGGACCCGGTCGAGGTGCTCGGCGCGGACGTCGTCGCTCAGGCGGAGTCGTGGACGCCCGACGCATCCTGGGTGCCGCTGCGCGAACGCCGCTCGGACTCCGCACGCCCCATCGGCTCCCACAGCCTGATCGCCGCGACGTAGACGCCGGCCAACAGCGCGAGCGCCACCGGGTAGGCGAGCCACGGGTTGACATGCGGCAATGAGCGCGCCGCCAGCCAGTACGGGCCGTTCCACGACAGATCGAACGGGTACCCGACCCGCTCGACGCCGTCGATCACGGGACGCGCCACGAGGTGCGCCCACGCACTCCAGGAGATCATCCGGCACACGCCGTAGAAGAACGTCGCCCGGTACAGCGCGAGGAGGCCGCGCTCGGGGAGGTACTTGCCGCAGAACGCCCAGATGCGAGCGTCGGCGGGCACGACGCGGGTCCGCCAGTGCTCGCGGGTCAGCACCCGCCACGAGAAGCACACGACGATCAACCAGAACACGTCCATCACCAAGCCGAGGCTGGAGTAGTAGGCCGCGCCGTCGAGGTACTTGCCGCCATCGACGGTCGCCGCGTAGGCCCATGTCTCCGACGTCCAGTTCAGCGTCGTGAACGGGAACAGCAGCATCACCCCGACCGAGTCGTTGATGTCGGTCAACGCATGCGCCGCGTAGCCCAGCGCGTAGCCGATGACGAAGGCGCGGTTGCGTTTCCACAGCCAGAAACCGGCCGCGATCAGCAGCCCGAAGAACAGCGTGTGCGTGAACCCCATCCCGGGGAACCCGCGGTGCCACTGGTGCGGGATCTCGGCGCCGTAGCGGGTGCCGTTGATCGTGAAGCCGTACACCCAGAACTTCGACAGGAAGTCGGGGGTGAAGTCGCCGAGGAAGATCGCCCAGAAGCTGACCTTGCCGATCATCTTCTTCGGCAGGTGCGCTTGGACGGCGTAGACCTCGAACTGGTGGGCCGCCCAACTCATCGGCGCCGACCCCGCAGCGCCGCTCGTACCCGGTCGACGAGCGGCGGCCCGACGCAGATCATCACGACCAGCCAGACGGGGCCGATGATCCAGTTGAGCAGCCACTTGTGCCAGATCCCGGCGACGATGTAGGTCACCGCGGCGACGAGATACCACACCCATTCCTCGGCCCCGGTCAGCCGCCGCGACCCGCGAAAGTCGAGGTCGGGCGAAATCGCCTCGGGGTCGGTGGTCACGCGGCCGACGTTAGCCAAGCGCTCCCGCCCCGACGCGGTGCCGGGCCCGCGCCGGCCTCGCAGTCGCTCGCCTCGCAGTTCTGTGGACGTTGTGATGCGGATTCCGCACCGATCCGTCCACAGAACGTCACGTGACGGTGTCGGCGGCGGCGACGGTCTCGACGATGCGGTCGATCACATGGTCGAGGATCTCCTCGGTCGTCGCGAAGTTGACGCGGGCGAATCCCGGGCCGCCCGTGCCGAACTTCGGTCCCTGCGACAGCGCGACGCCGCCCTGCTTCAGGAGCGCTCGTGCCGGGTCGTCGCCGAGCCCGGTGGTGCGGAAGTCGAGCCAGCCGAGATACGTGGCTTCCGGTGCGACGAAGCCGACGGTCGGCGCCTCGGCGGCCAACCGGCGGGCGAGTTGGTCGCGCCGGGCGGTGAGCTCGGTGCGCACCGCGGCGAGCCAGTCGTCGCATGCGGTCCACGCGGTCAGGGTGCCGACGACACCGAGGGTGCTGGGCGCGCCCTGGAGGTGGCCCGACATCGAGTCGAGGGTGCGCTCGAGCGGAGAGTGGTCCACGTGGGCAACCGCACACCGCAGTCCCGCCAGGTTGAACGACTTGCTCGCCGATCCGAGCGTCACCAGTCGGCCGGCGAACCGCTCGTCGCACGTCGCCAGGGGACGGTGCAGCGGCCCGTGCGTCAGCTCGCCCCAGATCTCGTCGGTGATCACGAGCAGGTCGTGGCGCTCGGCGACGTCGGCGACCGCGTTGACCTCGTCTGCATCGAAGACCCGGCCCGTCGGGTTGTGCGGATTGCAGAACAGGATGATCCGCGTCGTCGGGTCGATCGCGGCGTCGAGGCGGTCGGCGTCGATCCGCCAACCGTCAGGGTCGAGTGGGGCATCGACGAGGCGGCGACCGCTGTCCCGGATCGCGTCGAGGAACGGGTAGTACACGGGCGTGAACACGACGACGCCGTCGCCCGGCTCGGTCGTGTTCCAGATCGCCGCCTCCAACCCGTGAAGCGCACTGGTGAACACCCGCACCCGCTCGGGGTCGGGCGTCCATCCGTGGTGACGCTGCTGGAACGCGGCGTAGGCATCCGGCAGGTCGGCGGCCATCAGCCCGTACCCGAGGTCACCCCGCTCCAGGTGGCCGCGCAGCGCGGCGGTCACCGCTGGTGGCGGGTCGTAGTCCATGTCGGCCACCCACGCCGCAAGGACGTCGTCGCCGTAGTGCGACCACTTCACGCCGGCGCGTCGGCGCGCCCGTTCGACCGATATCGAGAACCACGTTGTGCCGGACACAACGTTGCCCGTCAGCGGATCGGGTTCTTGTAGGTGTCGAGATAGGTGATCTTCTCGACCGGTTCGCGCGCGGCCGGCTTGAAGTCGGTGCCCTTCGTGTATGCGACCGGCAGCAGGCCGGCCTGCGTCATGTGATCGGGGACGCCGAGCAGCTCGGCGGCCTCCTGCTCCTTGCCGAGGTGCAACGTTGTCAGGCAACTGCCCAGCCCGCGGCTGCGCAGTGCGAGCTGGAAGCTCCAGACGGCCGGCATGATCGAACCCATGAGTCCCGCGGCGTTGGCAGTGCTGTTGTCCTCCAGCCGGCCGATGATCAGCGGGATCACCATCACCGGCACCTGGCCGAGGTTCTGGGCGAGGAAGTTGGCCGAGTCGAGGACCCGTCCGGTCTGCGACCCGTCGTCGGCCTCGGCCGCGGCCGCAGCGAGGTAGGCGCCACCGGCGGCGCGGTACATCTCGGCGAGCGCCTCCTTCTTCTCGGCATCACGGATCACCATCCACCGCCAGCTCTGCCGGTTCGACCCGGTCGGCGCCTGCACCGCGAGCTGGAGGCACTCGAGCAACACGTCGTCGGGCACCTCCCGGTCGAAGTCGAGCCGCTTGCGCACGGCTCGCGTGGTCGAGAGCAACGCGTCGGTCTGTTCGAGATCGAAGTCCATCGCCCGAGTGTGGCCCATCCCCCGACGAATCCGAGAGTCAAAGTTGTGCCTGGCACAACTTTGTCGTCGGCTCGTCGGACCGGGGTCAGCCGAGGTAACTCTCTTCGAGCACGGTGCGGTCGGCGGCGAGGTCGGCGGCCGGACCCTGCAGGCGCAGCGCGCCATGGCTCAGCACGTAGCCGCGGTCGGCGATGTCGAGCGCCATCCTGACGTGCTGCTCGACGACGAGCACACCGCAGCCGGTCTCGTCCGCGATCGAGCGCACGATCGGCAACAACCGCTCGACGATGATCGGGGCCAGCCCGAGACTCAGCTCGTCGACGAGCAGGCAGCGCGGCTCGGACGCGAGCGCCCGTGCCATCGCGAGCATCTGCTGCTCGCCACCCGAGAGCAGGCCCGCCTTGCGGTTGCCGAGCGGCCGCAGCGCAGGGAGCAGGTCCATCGCCCGGTCGCGCCCGCGCTGTCGTGCGGCCCGGTTGCCACCGAGGCCGAGCCAAATGTTCTCGTCGACGGTGAGGTCGAAGAACAGCGACCGGTCCTCGGGTACATGTGCCAGCCCGCGCCGGGCGACGAGGTGCGGCCGCATCCCGTCGACGCTGCTGCCGAGCACTTCGACGGTGCCGCCGATCGGCGGCAACAGGCCGGACAGCGTCAGCAGCGTCGTTGTCTTGCCGGCACCGTTCGGGCCGAGCAGGGCGACCACCTCACCGGCATCGACGACGAGATCGAGCCCGCGCACCACGGCACTGCCCCCGTACCCCGCATCCAGCTTGCGGACGTCGATGACGCGAGCGCTCATGGCGTCTCCGCCAGGTCGGGGTCGCCACCGAGATAGGCCCTGACCACGTCCGGATTCGCACGGACGTCGGCCGGCGCGCCGTGCGCGATCACCGTGCCGAAATCGAGCACGTAGACGTGGTCGCAGACGTCGAGCACGAGACTCATGTCGTGGTCGACGAGCAGCAGGCTCGTCCCGTCGTCGACGAGGCGGCGGAGCCGCCGGCCGAGTGCTGCACTCTCGCCGGTGTCGAGGCCGGCCGCCGGCTCGTCGAGCAGCACCAGGCCGGGCCGGGCGACGACCGCGCGCGCCAGGCTGACCAACTTCCGCTGTCCGTGGCTCAGCTCGCTCGGCTGCTGGTCGGCGAACGCCTCCAGCTGCATCGCATCGAGCGCCCACGCGACCCGGTCCCGGCTCCGCTGCTCGTGCCGGCGGGGCGCGACGAGGTCGGCGAAGAACGAGTACCACGTGGGGCGGTCGGCAGCGGCGAGCAGGTTGTCGCGGACGGTGAGGTCCTCGAACAGTTCGAGCGACTGGAAGGTCCGCGCCAGCCCCATTGCGGCGCGCGCGGCTGGTGGGCGTCCGGCGAGGTCGCGCCCGTCGAGCGTGATGCTGCCGTCGGCAACGGAGGCGAACCCGGTGATGGCATCGATCAGGGTGGTCTTCCCGGCGCCGTTCGGGCCGATCAGGCCGACCAGGGACCCGGCCTCGCAGTCGAGATCGATCGCGTCGTTGGCGATCAACCCGCCGTAGCTCACCGTCAGGTTGCGCACCTCCAGCAGAGCCACGTCACACCCCCGCTTCCGTGGCGGTGGGGCGCACGTCGGCGCGCCTCGCGAGGCGGGCGCGGACGCCGCCCGCGATGCCCTCCGGATTGGTCACCGCGGTCACGATCAGCAGCACCCCGCCGATCAGCACCTCCCATTGGCCGACGCGGCCGGTCATCCGCGACAGCCCGTAGAACGCGATGCCGGCGGAGGCCATCACGCCTGCGGTGACCGCTCCGCTGACGCACGTGATCCCGCCGAGGTAGGCGAAGGCCAGCACGGTGAGCGATGCGATCACGCCGAACGATGCGTCGGACACGCTGCCGAAGCGGTATGCGATCAGACAGCCGCCGACGCCCGCGACGAACGACGACGCCGCGAACACCTGCAACTTGACGCGTCCGACGCTGATCCCGATCGCGCTGGCCGCACGCTCGTTGGAGCGCGCTGCCAGCATCCGCCGACCGGATGCGCTTCGCCGCAGGTTGGCGACCGCCACGGCCAGCAGCGACGCGACGGCGACCAGGAAGATGCCGAACACCGGCCGAGAAGCCTGGTCGCCGAGGATCAACCCGAGATCCCACGAGAACAGCTGCGGGTTCGGCACCTTCGCCCCGCCCGTCGAGGCATCGCCGACATACCGCGGGTTCTTGAACACGAACTCGCTGATCGCGACGCCGCCGGCGAGGGTGATGATCGCCAGGTTCGTGCCCCGGACGCGCGTCGCCGGCAGCCCGACCGCGACGCCGAATGCGGTCGCCACCAGCGCCGCAGCGATCGGCGCGAGCGGGAACGGCACGTCCCACTGGACCGCGAGCTTGGACAGCGCGAACCCGGCGACGCCCGCGAACGCCATCTGCGCCAGCGACGTCTGCCCGCCGAAGCCGGTCAACAGCACCAGCGACAACGCCAGCACGATCGCGATCACCGACGTCATGATCGCGCCCCGCCACAGCGGTCCGAGCACGAGCAGACCCGCAACCGCGGCCCCGATCGGCAGCACGACACTGAGCGGGGTCAGCTTCGCCGGCGGGACCGCCGGCAGCCGCCACGTCGACACCGCAGCCCGATCCGGCAGCCGCTCACCGAGCAGGACCATCGCGAGGATGATCACGACGAACGGCAGCCCCTCGCGCGCCCCGAACTGCGGGAACCAGCTGAGGTCGCCCTGCAGCTTGGTGAACGACGACTGTGCCAGCCCGATCGCCATCCCGGTGATCACGGTCGGCCAGACGAACCGGAATCGCCCGACCATCGCAGCGCCGAGCGCGGGGATGAAGAACCCGAACGTGAACACGTTCGGCGACAGCTGGATCATCGGCGACGCGAGCACCACCACGAACGCGCCGAGCACCGAGGCGGCGACGAAGCTCAGCATCGCGACTCGCGCCGGCGAGTAGCCGAGCAGCAGCGCCCCCTTCTCGTTCTCGGCGGCGGCGCGGGTGATCAAGCCGATCCGGGTGAATCGCAACGTGCCCCAGACGACGGCCGCGATGAACACGACGGTCGCCGCCAGCCACAGCCCGTCGCGCGGCACGGTCACGTCGGAGAAGATCGTGACCGGTTCCCGGGGCAGGATCGGGCCGACCCGCAGCCCGGCGTTGTCGGGGAACCGCCGGTCGATCAGCGCGATCACGACGATCACCACGCCGATGCTGGCGACGACGTTCGCCAGGGCGGGCGCGCGAGACAGCGGCCGGAACACGAGCACGAAGACGACGAGGCCGAGCACGGCGGCCGTCGCGAGCGCAAGCGCCATCGCCGGCCAGAACCCGACGTCGCCGTCGAAGTGGTAGCGCCCGGGCAGGCCGGGGAACGGGAGCGGGTAGGCCCCGCGGCGGAGGTCGGCGAACACGTAGCCGGCCCACGAGGCGAGCGCGCCGTACGCGAAGTTGACGACGCCGGTCCCCTGATGCGTGACGACGAGGCCCACACCGAACGCAGCGATGATCGCGCCGGACCCCGAGCCGAGCAACACGAAGAACAGGTAGTCGGTCATGCCGACACGTGGCCGGTCACCGGTGCCGGCCGCAGGCGGTCACGGCAGGAAGTCGACAACCGACACCGCTTCGAAGCCGGGCACCGTGCGGATCGTGCCGCCGGCTTCGTACTCGCCGATCGGGAAGTGGAAGCTGCACACGCTGGGGTACGTCGCCGACAGCCCGCACGCGAGCGGTGTGCCGTTCGGGAAGTTCCGGAGGTCGGTGGCTGTCGCCAGCCGTTCGTGGATCGCCTCGCCGGTCACCGCGCCGCCGGCCTCGGCGATGTCGTTGGCGACGATCGCGAGGGTCATCACCTGGGTGATGCCGAGTGCACCGACGCCCAGCGAGGCCGTCGCCAGATCGCCGTACGCCGGCTCGATGATCTCGCCGAACACGTCGGCGGCCGGCGTGGAGAGGTCGGTGCCGACGCCGACGAAGTACCAACCGAGCGCATCGTCGCCGACGACGTCGATCACCTCGGCACTGCCGCAGATCGCAGTCGACACGACGGGCGTCGCGATGCCGAGCGACACCCGGCCACGCATCGCGCCGATGCACCCGGCGTCGGAGTACAGCGACACGAGGAGGTCGGGGTCGCCTTCGTTCGCCTCGCGGATCAACCCCTGGAACCCGGCGTCGGTCTCGTTGTCGCCACCCTTGACCGACCGGTGGGCGATGCCCGCCTTGTCGAGTGCACCGGTCAGGGCGGCTTCGGAACCGTTCGCACCGGGGTTGTCCGCGCTGATGATGCCGACGGTCGACGCACCGACGTGATCGCGGGCGAGGGCGACCATCGCGGCCATCGTCGTGGCATTGCCGCCGGTGAGGAACAGGGCGTCCGCCGAATAGTCGCCAGGCAGGATCGGCAGCGCCCCGAACACCGGGATGCCGGACGCCTCGAACGTGTCGTAGCCGGGGAACAGGTCGAGGCCGAGCAGCACGAACTCGACGCCCTTGCCGCTGAGCTCCTGCGCGCACGCCTGGGACGTCTCCGGCGAGCCGTTGGACGCACAGTGCTCGATCGTGATCGGGCGGCCGCCCATCCCGCCGTGCGCGTTGAGGTAGTCGACGGCGAGATCGGTGTCGGTGCGCATCTCCGGGAAGTCGAGGCCCGGCGTGCCCTCCGTGTTGACCATCCCGATGACCAGCGGTTCGCCGGTCGGTGGCCCGAGCGCCGCAAAGCCGGGGTCGGCATCTGTGCCGCCCGTTGTCCCGTCGCCCGTGTCGCCTCCGCCGTCGTCGACGCCCGATGTGTCCGCGGGTGTCGTGCCGTCGACCGGCTCGCCGGCAGTGTCGGCTGGTGGAGCTGCGGACCCGTCGCCGGCCGGGGCGGCGATCGGCTCGGTCGGCTCGGTCGCCGTGCCCGTTGTGTCTGCCGCCGGTCCGTCGCCGGAGCCGCACGCCGCGAGCGCGAGGACAACGACGGCCGCGAAGGCCGAGCGTCGATCGCGCCGGCGCGTGGCGGCCGCCGAGCGTCGCGACATCACGCGGACACGGCGTCGGGTACCCAGCTGCCGTGGGCGCCGTACGGCACCCGCCGCGGCAGATGCACCGTGGCCACCGGCGGCGCCGCGAAGTCCTGGGCGTCGATGATCAGCAGGCGGGACTGATCGGACGTCGTGTCGTGGGACAGGCTGATGATCCATCCCTCGTCCTCGCCGGCATCGGGTGATGCGGGTGCGAACACGGGCTCGGCCCCCCGGACGCCGTCGCCGAGTTGGTGCTCGGTGCACGTGCCGGTCCGCAGGTCGTACTTCCACAGCGCCGAGCCGTAGACCGGCTCCTCGGCGTTGCCCTCGCCGGCCATCGCCATCAGGTAGCCGTAGCGTGCGTCGAGGCCGATCAGCCGGTCGTCGACGCGACCGAAGTCGCCCGGCCGGTCGTCGACCTGCGTCTCGGTGACCGTGCCGGCGTCGAGGTCGATCGTCCACCGCCACAGCCGCCCGACCTCCGCGTAGTCGTCGTTGCTGGATCCGAACGCTTCGGGCTGACGCGACACGTCGAGGACGATCGAGTTGCCCTCCTCGTACGCGTTGACCGCGTGGAACACGTAGCACGGATCGATCTCGAACCAGCGCACGTCGGCGTTCGTGCCGTTGCGCGGCATCACGCCGAGCCGGGCACCCGCGTCGCGGTCGAACTTGAACGGCAACCCGGTCTCCAGCTCGCCGAGATCGAAGCACACCGGCAGATCCATGAACACGACGTGGTTCCGGGTGACGTTGAAGTCGTGCATCATCACGATGTTCGGCAGCTCGATGCCCTCGAACTGGACCAATTCGCCGGTCGGGCTGACGCGGATGTACCGCAGGAACGGCGCCTCGTAGTTGAGGTAGCTGAACGCGAGCAGTTCGCCGGTGACGGGGCAGACCTTCGGGTGGGCGGTCATCGGGCTCGTCAGCGCACCGCCGAAGTTCTGCACGCCGAGCGTGTTCAGTTCGCAGTCGGCCCGCCACGGCCAATGACCCTCCTCGAGGCACAGCAGCTCGCCGTTGTGCGGGAGCACGTGGGTGTTGCCGGTGCCGCGGGTGAGGTCGCCCATCGCCGACATCGGGTCGTCGAGCGGGTCGACGATGTTGGGCGTCTGGACGAACCGGTTGCGATACCACTCCGCGCGACCACCCGCGAGGCGGACGCCGTGCAGCATCCCGTCGCCGAAGAACCAGTGCTTCGATGTGCCGGTCGACGGGTTCGGCCCGGTGCGGACGTAGGTGCCGAGGAGTTCGGTCGGGATCGTCCCGTCGACACGCAGTTCGGTGTCGTCGCGCTCGTCCAGCACCGGCGCCCAGTTGTCACGCAGGTGCCACGGCAGCACGGTCGACGCGGCCGGCGTGACTGATTCGGTGCTCATGCGCTCCGACCGTAACCCCTCGGGGATCGTGCGATCCGACCGCACGCCCCACGCGTCAAAGTTGTGCCAGGCACAACTTTGTCGTCCGCATCCGAAGAGTCGAAGTTGTGCCTGGCACAACTTCGACTCAGGTCGCGGTGATGGCGGGGACGACTTCGAAGAGGTCGCCGATCACGGCGTAGTCGGCCTTGACGACCATGTTGGCGGCGGGGTCGGTGTTGATCGCGAGGATCTTCTTCGCTGCCTTGGCGCCGACCCAGTGCTGGATCGCACCGGAGATGCCGCACGCGATGTACAGCTGCGGGGCGATGCGGGTGCCGGTCTGGCCGACCTGGTCGCTGTGCGGGCGCCACCCGTTGTTCGTGACCGCCCGGCTGCACCCGACGACGCCACCGAGCTTCGCGGCGAGCTCCTCGAGCACCGCGAACCCCTCCGCGCTGCCAACGCCGCGGCCGCCGCCGACGACGACCGGTGCGGTCGCCAGCGTGAGGCCCTCGCTCAGCACGACACGATCTTGCACGAGCGTGCGCGTCACCCAGTCGGGCAGCGTGACGTCGAGCGTCTGCACGTCGGCGGACGCGCCGGGCGCGACTTCCTCGGCGTCGACGGCGTGATGCGCGACCGAGACGATCGGCAGCGACGACGTCAGCCGTGTCTCCTCGTTCAGCGAGCCACCCCACTGGACGCGGGTGATCTCCCAGTCGTCGCCGGCGCGCACGTCGGTGCAGTTGGCGACGAACGGCAGGTCGAGTTCCGCGGCGGCGTGGGCGAGCACCTCGTTGCCGCGGTCGGTGCCGCAGGCCACGATCGCCGTGGGCGACAGCGCCCCGACCGCGGCGGCGAGCGTGGCGCCGTACGCCTCGGGGCCGTAGTC